>NZ_CP063401.1:1519166-1838333 GCF_021729885.1 Devosia sp. SL43 | reverse complement strand
CTCAGTCCCAAGTCCCGTCATCAATACTGTCCCTGCATTCCCACGGGGGAAGCTAGGGCCGCCTGTTGAAGATGGTGTTTGCGCGATAGATTCAATTTTATCGGTCCATGGGTTTTCCACTGATCCTGTTGCCTTTTTGTTCACATAGGGCTTGGTAGGCTGGGTGCCGCTCAATAAGGATTGCGCATGAACCTCGTTACGCGAATCATCGGCATCGATCCGGGCCTGCGCCGTTGCGGCTGGGGCGTTATCGAGACCCAGGGCAATCGCCTGACCTTCGTCGCGGCCGGCACGGTGACACCGCCGGTCGATGGCTCGCTGGCTGAGCGGCTGGCCTTGCTGTTTGCGGGGCTGGGTGAGGTGCTTGACCGCTTTGCGCCGCATGAGGCTGCGGTGGAAGAAACCTTCGTCAATGCTGGCGCGCGCTCCGCGCTGCTCCTGGGGCAGGCGCGCGGCGTGGCGTTGCTGGCGCCAGCTGCACGTGGCCTGCTGGTCGCCGAATATGCCGCCAACCTCGTCAAGAAGTCCGTTGTCGGGACGGGTCATGCCGACAAAGGACAGATCCAGTTGATGGTCAAGACGCTGCTGCCGGCAGCAGATTTCAAGGGCGCTGACGCTGCCGATGCGCTGGCCATCGCCATCTGCCACGCGCATCACCGCGTTTCCAATCAACGCCTGAGGGCCATTGCATGATCGGCAAGCTCAAGGGTCTGGTCGACAGTTTCGGCGACGATTTCGTGCTGATCGACTGCGGCGGCGTCTGCTACGAGGCCTTTTGCTCAAGCCGCACGCTGCAGGCGCTCCCTCGAGTTGGCGAGTCAGCGGTGGTGTTCATCGAGACCATCGTCCGCGAGGACATGATCCGCCTCTATGGTTTTTCGAGCGAAGGCGAGAAGGGCTGGTTCAACCTGCTGATGACCGTGCAGGGCGTTGGCGCGCGGGTGGCGCTGTCCATTCTCTCGGCGCTGTCGCCCGCTGAACTGTCCAGCGCCATTGCGCTGCAGGACAAGGCCATGGTTGGCCGCGCCAATGGCGTGGGGCCCAAGCTTGCTGTGCGGCTGGTCACCGAACTCAAGGGCAAGGTCCCGTCAGGCCCGGGCATCGATGCTGGCACGCTGGGCCTCCAGGCAGCGCTAGGCGAAGGCGTGGCACCGTCGGCGATCACTGACGCCGTCTCGGCGCTGACCAATCTGGGCTATTCCAGCGCGCAGGCCTCGGCGGCCCTCGCCAGGATTGTGGCCCGTGAGGGCGATGGGATTAAGACCGAGACGCTGATCCGTATGGGATTGCGGGAGCTGAGCTCTTGATGGCCTTGTTTTATCCGCAACTCCTTACTATTTTGATTTGGTAAGGAGATCGTCTTACATGGCAACGGCAACTGTTACAAGCAAGGGCCAGATGACCTTGCCTAAGGATGTCAGGGATGACCTTGGACTAAGGCCGGGCGACAAAGTGGAGTTCATCAAGCGGGACGGCAGATACATCATCATGCCCCGCAATGTTCCAGTCGCCTCGCTGGCGGGCATCTTGGGTAAGTCGCCGGCTGGTTCGATGTCGATCGATGAAGAAGAGGAAGCCTACGCTGCGGCGCTGGCGGAAGACGACGAGCGTATTCGTGCTGGGCGTTGATACCAACGTCCTTGTTCGTTTCCTGGCCGCTGATGACGACATGCAGTCGAAGCAGGCAAAGCTGCTCATGGGCAATCTCGACAACCAGCCCATTCGGATAAGTCTCATCGTCCTTGCGGAGGCATTCAACGTATTGACCAAGGTGCGTAAGTTTCCCATGGACGCGGTCCATGAAGGCTATCGGCAACTGCTGCGTAGCCCGGGCATCGAGGTTGAAGATCCGCGGCTGGTGTCTCGTGCCTTGGGTCTGGGACAACTCGCTCGCTGCGGCTTCAACGACGCGCTCATTGCCCTGCAGAACCAGACGGCTGGTTGCAGCACGACCGCGACGTTCGACCGAAAGGCGACACGCCTGGATGCCATGACCGCAGTAGAGGGGCTCCTGTGACCCTGACTTCCCCCGCCGCCGGCCGTGACGATCCGCTCGATGTCTCCCTGCGCCCATCCGGATTTTCCGAGTTCGTCGGCCAGGCCGCCGCGCGGGCCAATCTCGAGGTCTTCATCCAGGCGGCCAAGCAGCGCGGCGCGGCGCTTGACCACGTGCTGTTCGTCGGTCCGCCGGGGCTGGGCAAGACGACGCTGGCGCAGATCATTTCGCGCGAACTGGGCGTCGGCTTCCGGGCCACGTCCGGTCCGGTCATTGCCAAGGCCGGCGATCTGGCGGCATTGCTGACCAATCTCGAAGAGCGCGATGTGCTCTTCATCGACGAGATTCACCGGCTCAACCCGGCGATCGAGGAAATCCTCTATCCGGCGATGGAGGATTTTCAGCTCGATCTGATCATCGGCGAGGGCCCTGCCGCCCGCTCCGTCCGCATCGATCTGGCCAAGTTCACCCTGGTCGGCGCCACCACCCGCGCCGGTCTCCTCACCACGCCGCTGCGTGACCGCTTCGGCATTCCAGTGAGGCTCAATTTCTATACGCCCGAGGAGCTGGTGCTGATCGTGCAGCGCGGTGCGCGCCTGCTTGGCATGCCCATGGCGCCCGATGGGGCGATGGAGATTGCGCGTCGCTCGCGCGGCACGCCGCGTATTGCGGGGCGACTGCTGCGCCGGGTCACCGATTTCGCGCTGGTGGAGAATGCCGGCGAGATCACCCGGGCCATTGCCGACAAGGCGCTGCTGCGGCTTGATGTCGACGCGCGGGGCCTCGACCAGCTCGACCGGCGCTATCTGACGACCATTGCCGATTTCTACAATGGTGGCCCGGTCGGCATCGAGACCATTGCTGCGGCGCTCTCGGAGCCACGCGATGCCATCGAGGAAATCGTCGAGCCCTATCTGATCCAGCAGGGCTTCATCCAGCGCACGCCACGCGGCCGCATGCTGACAGGCGCTGCCTTCCAGCACCTGGGAAAAATCGTGCCGCAGGGCTTTGTCGGCATGCAGGCGAGCCTGTTCGAGGAGCCCGAAGAATGAGCGACCGCCACATCATCAGCTTCCCCATCGCCGGGCAGCGCTTCAATTATCGGGTCGCCGGCATCATCATTGTCGATGGCCACGTCTTGATCACCAGCGAGGATGATGACGACTATTTCATGCTGCCGGGCGGGCGCGTCGAGCTGGGTGAACCCAGCCACCTCAGCCTCGAACGCGAGATCGCCGAAGAGTTGGACATGCCCGGCGAGGTCGGCGCGCTGGTGGCTACCTCGGAGAGTTTCTACCACCGGGTCGGCGAGGACTTCCACGAACTCGGGTTCTTCTACGCCGTGCATCTGCCCGGCCAGGCGCCAAACGGACAGTCGCCCTGGCTAATGCGGCATGATGAGGGGCATGAGCTGAAATTCCACTGGGTGCCGCTGGCCGGCGATGCCCTGGAAACGGTCAACCTGCTGCCCCGCTGGCTGCCCGACTTTCTGCGCAATCTGCCGAGCCATCCGGCGCATATCGTCCACGACGAGCGAGCCCCGGCTTGACCCACGTCGCCCGTTATCAGCCACGGTTGGCCAATTGGTCCCCCGGCATGCGGCTCCGCATCGCCGTTCTGACCGATTTCCACGCCTGCACGCCCTTCATGGATGCGGCGCGGCTGCGCGCCATCTGCGCCGAGGCCAATGCGCTCAACCCCGATATCATCCTGCTGCTGGGTGACTATGCCGCCGGTCCGCGCTTCAGCCGCGATCTTCGCCCGAAGGAATGGGCCGCCGAACTGTCCACACTTCAGGCACCGCTGGGCGTCCATGCCGTACTCGGCAATCACGACTACGACGGCTATCGGCGCGCCGATCTTCCCGCCGGGCGGATCACGACTGCCGAGGCTGCCCTGCAGGGGGTGGGCATCCCGGTCTATACCAACCAGGCGCAGCGCATCGCCACCCCCGGCGGAGCGTTCTGGCTGGCGGGTCTGGGCGACCAGTTCGCTTTCGAGCCGCGCCACTCCGATCATGGCCGCGGTCTGGGCGTCGACGACCTCGACGGCACCCTGGCGCAGATCGATGGCGACGAACCCATCATCCTGATGGCGCATGAGCCCGACCTGTTCCCCGACACACCCGATCGCGTGGCGCTGACGCTGTCGGGCCATACTCATGCCGGTCAGGTCCGGCTGTTCGGACAGACGCCGGTGGTGCCGTCGCGCCATGGCAGCCGATATGTGCATGGCCACTACGTCGAGGGGCAGCGCCACCTGATCGTCAGCGCTGGTCTGGGCTATTCCGGCTGGCCGATCCGGCTGGGCACGCGCCCCGAAATCGTGCTGGTCGAACTGGGTGGCACCACATGACGCAGCACCGCTTTCCGGTCCGCATCTACTACGAAGACACCGACTTTTCCGGCAATGTCTATCACGCGGCCTATCTCAAGTTCTTCGAGCGCGGCCGCACCGAATTCCTGCGCGATGAGGGGATCCACCATTCCGAACTGGCAGCGCAGGGCATCGCCTTTGCTGTCCGCTCGATGGATATCCAGTTCGATGGCGCCGCCCATATCGACGATCTGCTGACGGTCACGACGGAAGTCGCCGCCATCAGCGGGGCGCGGCTGACGCTGACCCAGTCCATTCTGCGCGATGAGACGGTGCTGACGCGTGCCACGGTCATGGTTGTGGCCATCAAGACATCAGGCGGCCCGGCGCGGATGCCGCGGGCGATCATCGAGCGGTTTGGTACCAAAGCTTAGTGGGTGGCATCATGCCCGCCATGCAGCTGCCACAGTCCCTCGGACTCCATTTGTTAACCAGTTCTTGACCATAATTGCGGCAAAGCGATCACGTGCTCGTATGTCGGTCCGCAAAGGCCCGGTAAACCGGGCATTTCTCTTAATTTTGACAGATTTCGACCCCATCGCCTGATGCTAGTGGGTCGGTCGATACGAACCGGGCCGAAAAGGATCACGACATGGAAGCCATGGATGCTGTGGGGGCCGTTGCTCCGCACACCGATTTGTCCATATGGGGCCTGTTCTGGGCCGCCGACTGGATCGTCAAATCGGTGATGATCGGGCTGCTGGGCGCCTCGATCTGGTGCTGGGCCATCATCGTGGACAAGACAATCACCTATCGCCGTACCAATAGCGAAATGAACCGGTTCGAGCGCACATTCTGGTCCGGCCAGTCGCTGGAAGAGCTCTATCAGCAGCAGGCCGAGAAGCCTTCGGGCGGCCTCGGCGCGGTGTTCGTCGCTGCGATGAAGGAATGGAAGCGCAGCCACGAGCAGAATGCCGCTAGCTTCGTCGGTATGCAGCAGCGCCTCGACAAGGTGCTCGATGTCGCGATTGCCCGCGAGAGCGAAGCCCTCGAAAAGCGCCTCGGCTTCCTCGCCACCATCGGCTCGGCCGGCCCGTTTATCGGCCTGTTCGGTACGGTCTGGGGCATCATGAATGCCTTCACCGCCATCGCAGCCTCGTCCAACACCAGCCTTGCCGTCGTCGCCGGCCCCATCGCCGAGGCGCTGTTCGCCACCGCCATTGGCCTCGTTGCCGCTATCCCGGCGGTTATCGCCTATAACAAGCTCTCCGCTGACGCCTCCAAGATGATCGGGCGCCTTGAGGGCTTTGCCGACGAATTCTCCACCATCCTTTCCCGCCAGCTCGAAGCGCGGAGCCGCTGATATGGCGATGGGTGTTTCAGCAGGTGGCGGAGGCGGGGGTCGCCGTCGTCGCGGCCGCAAGAAAGCGGTGATGAGCGAGATCAACATCACGCCGATGGTCGACGTCATGCTGGTGCTGCTGATCATTTTCATGGTCGCCGCGCCGATGATGACCGCTGGCGTGCCGATCGACCTGCCGACCTCGTCGGCTGCAGCCATGCCCAACCAGGCCGATCCGGTCACCGTCGGCGTCACGCCAGACGGCGCGGTCTATATCGACGAGACGCCGGTTGCTGAAGGCGAGTTGATCAATCAGCTCAACACAATGGGCGTCAACGGCGCCGAGGATCGCATCTTCCTGCGCGGCGATACCAGCGCCAACTATGGCGCAGTCATGCGGGTCATGGGCCTGCTGTCGGCTGGAGGCTTTTCCAAGATCGGCCTCATTACGCAGCCGGATCAGTAGTCCAGTCCGATGCGTACCGGCGTAACCGTCTCGATCGTTGCCCACCTCGCGGTTCTCACCATAGGTCTCATCAACCTGGGGTTTGCGGAGCCTTTGACGCCGGTTGTCGAGTCGATTGCAGTCGATCTAGTGCCCATCGAAGAATATGCCAATATCCGCGCCGGCCAGCTCGACAGCACCGTCGTCGAGACCGATACGCCCTCGATCGTCGAAGACGATCAGCCGGCCGAGGTCGCCCAGCCTACCGGCAATACCGAGCAGGACCAGCCGACCCCGTCGCCCGCCGATCTGCCAACGCCGGCACCCGTGACCAATAGCGCCCCTGCGCCACAGGCGACGCCCGAGCCGACGCCGGAACCCGAGCCGGAGCCGACCCCGGCACCCGAGCCCGAACCGACTCCGGAACCAGAGCCCACTCCCGAGCCTGCCCCGCAGCCGGAGCCAGTGCCCGAGCCAACACCCGAACCCGTGGTTCCGCCCACGCCGCAGACCCGGCCGACGCCGGTCGCCACGCCTGCTCCTGCACCGGAGCCCGAACCTGCGCCTGAGCCTGAACCTGAACCACAGCCGGAGCCCGAACCTGAGCCGACGCCGCCCGAACCGACGCCGGAGCCGGTGACGCCGGCTGTCGCGGCCCCCGTTCCGGCATCGCGCCCGAGCAATCTGGCCCAGTTGCGCGAGCAATTTGCTGCCGCCGAAGCCGAGCGCAAGAAGCGTGAGGAAGAGGAGCGGGTTCGCCAGGCGGCTGCGGCGGAGCAGGTCGAACAGGAACAGCCAGCGCCGCAGCTCGATGCGACACTTGCCGACGACATTTCCAACATCATCAATCGGGACGACACAACGGGAGCGACGACAGGCCAGGGCGGCTCGCCGACACTGGGCGATACGACAGGCACGTCGGCTACCCTAAGTGCAACAGCGATTGGGGCCTTGTCAGCGCAGATCAAGGGATGTCTGGTCATGCCGATAGGCGCGCCGGAAATGGGCTCCACTGCTAAAGTGGATGTCATTTTCGACGCCCAGGGACAGCCCAGCGCGCCAAAGCTGGCGAGCGAAGTATCTGACTCGACTACTCTGGCCTATGCAAATGCGGCCATGCGCGCGGTGAGCGCCTGCGGTCCATATGTGATGGCGGCAGGCATGAACGTTCGCCTCAACTTCGACGCGAGAGAATAATATCGGGTTCTTCAAACCCCACCGACACAAGAGACAATTCAAGGCACGGCAAATGACACTCGTAACACGTCGACACACACTCAAACTCGGCCTAGCGGCCGGCGCTATTCTGGCGGCCGGCGGTACGGCTTCAGCGCAGGTCGAAGTAGATGTGCGTGGTGGTAACTTTCAGCCGCTGCCGATCGCTGTCCCGGATTTCGCGTCGTCCGATCCGACCTTCGGCCGCGAAATCGCTGATATCGTGCGCAACAATTTGCGCCGTTCGGGGCTGTTCCTGCCGCTCGATCCGGCATCGCTCCCGGTCGCTGTCGGCGACGTCAATGCCACCCCGGATTTCAATGTGTGGCGCACTGCCAATGTCGACGCGTTGGTCATGGGCGGCGTCGAACGTGGTGGCACGATCTCGTCCTCGGTCCGTGTCTGGGACACGCGGCAGGCGGCGCAGGTGGTCGGCCAGAGCTACAATACCGATCCAAATTCCTCACGACGGGTCGGGCACATCATTTCCGACGCCATCTACACAGCGCTGGCCGGCGGTTCGGGCTATTTCGATACCCGCGTCATCTACACGGCGGAAAGCGGCCCCAAGGCCAATCGCGTGCGTCGCCTCGCCATCATGGATCAGGACGGCGCCAATGTGCAGTACCTGACCGACGGCAGCTCGATGGCGCTGACGCCGCGCTTTTCGCCCAATGGCGACATGGTCGTCTACATGAACTTCGCCGAGGGCAATCCGCAGGTCTATCTGCTGCAGCTGTCGACCGGCCGTCAGCAGCGCCTGGCCAATGTCGGCGCCATGACCTTCGCGCCCCGCTTCTCGCCCGATGGTGGCACGGTGGTGTTCTCGGTCGAACAGAGCGGCGCGACCAACATCTACTCCGTGGGCACTGGCGGCGGCAGCCCGGCCCAGCTCACCTCGGGCGCGGCCATCGATACCGGTCCGTCCTTCTCGCCCGATGGCTCGCGCATCGTGTTCGAAAGCGATCGTGGCGGCTCGCCGCAGATCTACATGATGGGTGCTGGCGGCGGTAATGCCCAGCGTATCAGCTTCGGCCAGGGCAGCTATTCGACCCCGGTCTGGTCGCCGACGGGCGACATGATCGCCTTCACCCGCCAGTCGGGCGGCCAGTTCAATATCGGCGTCATGAACCCGGACGGGTCCAACGAACGCATGCTCTATTCGAGCTTCCACGCCGAAGGCCCAACCTGGGCCCCGAACGGCCGCGTCATCATGTTCTTCCAGGATCCGGGCGGCAATGACGGCCCCAAGCTGATGAGCGTCGACATCTGGGGCCGCAACCTGCTCACCATCCCGACCGAGAGCTATGCCAGCGATCCGGCCTGGTCGGGCTTGCGGGCTTAGTCCGAAAACTTGGGCTCTTGCCCACCCTCCCCCTTGAGGGGAGGGTAGCGCAGCTTGGCCGCAGGCCATAGCGAAGCTGGGGAGGGGGTCGTTTTAGTGGACTGCCGACGGACCCCCACCCTCGATCCCTCCCCTCAAGGGGGAGGGAAGGTCGACTGAATAGTCGCGCTTGTTTTCAAGATCAGGTGTCTCCATGACCATCCTCGCCCCGACCCCGCCCATGGGCTGGAACAGCTGGAACAGCTTTGCCACCACGATCAACGAGGCGCAGGCGCTGGAAACAGCTGCCATCATGGCCGACAAGCTGCTGCCGTCGGGCTATGATGTCTTCACCATCGACATCCAGTGGTACGAGCCGGCAGCGCAGAGCTACACCTACAATGCCAAGCCCGTCCCGACGATGGACGGCTATGGCCGGGTGACGCCGGCGCTCAACCGCTTCCCCTCAGCCGCCAATGGTGCCGGCTTCAAGCCCATCGCCGACAAGGTCCACGCGCTGGGTCTGAAATTCGCCATCCACATTATGCGCGGCATCCCCAGGCTCGCAGTCGAGCAGAACCTGCCAGTCCTCGGCACCAATCTCCACGCCGCCGATATCGCCGACACCTCCAGCATCTGCAGCTGGAACCCTGACATGTACGGCGTCGACATGAGCAAGCCTGGCGCTCAGTCCTATTACGACTCCATCTTCGCGCTCTACGCCTCCTGGGGCGTCGACTTCATCAAGATGGACGATATGAGCCGGCCCTACGATGCGCATGCGCCCGAGATCGAGGCCTCCGCGCTGGCGGCCCGCAACTCTGGCCGACCGATGGTGCTGTCGCTGTCGCCCGGCGAAACGCCGCTGCTGCGCGGTGCCCATGTGCAGCAACATGCCCAGATGTGGCGCATCAGTGACGATTTTTGGGACGAATGGGCCATGCTCGATGCCCAGTTCACCCGTCTCGAAAACTGGAACCCCTGGCGCCAGCCAGGCGCCTGGCCCGATGCCGACATGCTGCCGCTCGGCCGTCTCGCGCTCGGCGACCGCGACACCAATTTCACGCCCGACGAGCAGCAGACGCTGATGACCCTGTGGTCCATCGCCCGCTCGCCGCTGATCATGGGCGGCGACCTGCGCCATCTCGACGAGGCCACGCTGGCCCTTCTGACCAATGCCGAAGTGCTCGCGGTCAACCAGAGCTCCACCGACAACCGGCCGCATTTCGAGCTGGACGGCACGCGCATCTGGAGCGCCCGGGCGGAGAATGGCGATCACTACCTGGCGCTGTTCAATACGTCCAAGGCGGAGAAAGTGGTGCCGTTCAAGCTCTCGCGGCTGGGTGTAACCGGCACGGTCGCCGTGCGCGATCTG
Source organism: Devosia sp. SL43 (assembly GCF_021729885.1). Lineage (NCBI taxonomy): Bacteria > Pseudomonadati > Pseudomonadota > Alphaproteobacteria > Hyphomicrobiales > Devosiaceae > Devosia > Devosia sp. SL43. The sequence goes on along the minus strand of NZ_CP063401.1, from coordinate 1,828,320 downwards.
TGGGCCGGGCGGGACGTTGGCATTGTCTCCGGCGATGTCTCCGCGACGCTGCCAAGCCATGGTTCGGCGCTCTACCGGCTATCGTCCGCCTGACAACCAACACCCACGATGTCATCCCGGCGCAGGCCGGGATCCAGGTCCGTGGCTACCCGCAGCATCCAGATTGCGGTTGGCTCGCCGCATGGATTCCGGCCTTCGCCGGAATGACATCGTGGCAGTGGCGGGCAACAGTGCGCCCACCCCACTTAACCTTAACGTGAACGCCCCCATATCCTGTGGCAATTCAGCACCATCACGAAAAAGCCAGGATTCCCGCCACATTCGCGCCGCGATAGGACAAGATTAACCTTCCTGGAAAACCCGGCCTTAAGATTAAGCGCGGTAAATGCCGTACTTAAGATTATCGCCTTTCAGGAGCTCCCCGTGGTCATTACCGCACCCCTCAACACCGCATTGCGCGCTGCCGCCATGCTGCTTTTCGTCGTGGTCATTGCGGCCTGTTCGCGCACGCCCAACACCATGCCGACCGGTGTCGGCAATCTCGGGCCGGGCGGTGGCGCTCCGGGCAGCCAGCAGGAATTCCTGGTGTCGGTCGGTGACCGCGTGTTCTTCGAAACCGATTCGAGCTCTCTGACCTCGGAAGCCTCGGCCACCCTCGACAAGCAGGCTGCCTGGCTCAACCAGTACCAGAACTACCGCATCATGATCGAAGGCCATGCCGACGAGCGCGGTACCCGTGAATACAACATCGCCCTGGGCGCCCGCCGCGCTTCGGTCGTGGTGAACTACCTGGTGTCGCGTGGCGTCAACCAGGCCCGCATAACCAGCCAGTCCTTCGGCAAGGAACGCCCGGTGGCGATCTGTAACGACATCTCCTGCTGGTCGCAGAACCGCCGCGCGGTCACCGTCGTCCAGTAACAATAAACCGGCTCTGCCCTAGGGCGGAGCCGAAGCGATCCAGTGCAAACTGGAGGCAAGAGCGCCCGGAGCCGCGTAATTGGCCCGGGCGCTTTCTTTTGACCAAAATTTGCCTTTATCCGCGTGCCTTCGAAGGTTCATGGTTCCTTGCCATAAGGCAGGACGACTGGAGGCAGTTTCTTGAAGACGACCAAATCCACCAAGGCGCGCATGGGTGTGGCCTTTGCCGCCGCGTTGGCCATCGGGATCGCAACCCCGGCGCTGGTCAATGCCGCCATCTTCAACACGCCGCCGGCCAATGTCGGGCAGGTGCGCAGCGACGAGCAGGCGCCTATCCTCGTAGCCCAGGGCCAGGACGTGGCGCAGCTGCTGGTGCGCCTGCAGCAGCTCGAAGAGCAGAACCGCGTGCTCAATGGCCAGGTCGAAGGCCTGACCTTCCAGCTCACGCAATTGCAGGAATTGGTCAGCCGCAACGAGGCGCGCCTGCAGGCACTTGAAAGCGGTGCCGGCCCAAAACCTGATGCGGCAACCCAACCCGGCAGCGTGACGCAGCCCGAGGCGTTGCCGCAGGACCCCAATGCCGTGCCAACCGACGCCAACGGCGTGCCGCTGACTGTCATCCCCGAACAGGGCGTACAGCCGCTGCCGGGCGAAGCTGAGTTCGATCCGACCTTTGACGAAGGCGCAGCCGCGCCGATGGATGATGTCGGCAATTCCGCCGATCCGCTGGTTGGCACTGGCGCCAGCGGCGGTGTCGATCTGAACACCGGCCAACCCATCGACCTGAGCTATGATCCGGCTGCCGCCAATACCGGCAATCCGGACGCAGATGCGCAGTTCGCCGCCGGCTATCAGGCCCTGGCCGCGGGCGATTATGCCTTTGCGGAAGACCAGTTCAGCCAGTTCCTGTCGCTTTACCCCGACAACGCGCAAGCGCCGGATGTCGCCAGCTTCCTGGGCGATGCCCTGATGCAGCGATCAGCTTACAATGAAGCGGCCGATGTCCTGCTCAAGGCCTATCAGGCCGCGCCATCCAGCCCGCGTGCCCCCGACCTGCTGATCAAGCTCGGTGCGTCCATGGCCGGGGTCGGGGAGCGCGAGGTCGCCTGCCGCACCTTCGCACAGGTAGAGGCCACCTATACCAGCCTCACGCCTGAGTTGGCAGCACGTCTGGCTGCCGAAAAGACTGGAGCCGAATGCCCGCCCGCCTAGCACCTGACATCGCGTCGCCAGCGGGCCTCCAAGCGCTGTTCGCCGGGATTGCCGGCGAACCTGCCATTGGCCTGGCCGTTTCCGGCGGTGCCGACAGCCTGGCGCTGCTGCTGCTGGTACAGCGCTGGGCGGCGGACCGCCCCAATCCACCGCGGCTCCACGTCTATTCGGTCGATCATGGCCTGCGGCCCGAAGCATCAGGCGAAGTCGCCATGGTGCTCGATCTCGCGCGCTCGCTCGACCTGGCGGCTACAGGGCTGGCCTGGACCGGCGAGAAGCCGCAGAGCGGGGTGCAGGAAGCGGCTCGCATCGCGCGCTATCGTCTGATGGGTGCAGCCATGGCTGCCGACGGCGTCGGCCTGCTGCTGACGGCGCATCATCGCAACGATCAGGCTGAGACCGTGCTGATGCGCATGGCCCATGGCAGCGGCATCGAGGGCCTGCGGGGCATGGCGCCAATTGCCGAAGTCGAAGGCATCCGCGTGCATCGCCCGCTGCTCGATATCGACCCCGAGGCCCTGCGCGCCGTGGTGGTTGCGGCGGGCCTGATCCCTGCTGACGACCCGTCCAATGTCGATACGCACTACGAGCGCGTGCGCTGGCGCCAGGCCATGCCCGGTCTGGCCGAGCTGGGCCTCGATGCGGCCACCATCGCAACCTTCGCCGAGCGTATGGCTGAGGCCGATGCCGCCATCGCGCAGATGGCCGATGGCTGTTTCAGCGAAATTGTGCGGCTTGATGGCTTTGGCGCCGCGCGCATTGAGCTGACGCCACTGGTTGGCCTCTCGCCAGCCATCTCGACGCGCCTGCTGGGTCGCGTGCTCAATATCGTCGGCGGACGGCAAAAGCCGCGCGCATTGGGTCAGGTCGAGCGGCTGCGCCAGACCATCGCTGAAGCGGGCCTGCCCAAGGCGACCACCGTGTTGGGCTGTGTCATCCGCATCAAGGATGGCGCCGTGATCGTGGCCCGCGAGCCGGGCCGGGTCTTGCCGCCCGACTCAATTCTGCCCCCGCATGGCGAACTGGTCTGGGATGAACGCTTCCGCATCATCAACGGCTCGGACGAAGCCGGCCTGACCGCCAGCGTGGCCGATTACCTTCCGCGCCACCGGCTGGAGGAGTTTTTGGGTTTCAAGGTCACGGCCCCAGCGGAGGCCATCCGCACGGCGCCGATCGTTCGGGATGCAGCCGGCGGGGTGCTGGCGCTAGGCGGCTGGTCGTTCGACGAACGCATCAAGGTGCAGTTGCTGATCGATTGAGGGCGCGTGCGCCGATCTCGCAGTCAACTCCGGTTATCCCCCTTATCCCCACCGGCAAATCGGCGCGTACAGTGTGCCCGTCGCCCGCGTAGGAGCCCGGTCATGACGAGTGATCTGCGCTGGGGATAGTCGGGGATGGGAGGTCGCTTCCATCGAGCGGGGGGAATCTGGCAGCTGCGCTTGCGATACAGCGTACCTGGTCCAAACTCGCGAAAATCCCGGCGCGATGGCGAGACTTCGGCCTCATCATTTTTTGACTACCCATCGAGACTGCGGTCTCGCCATCGCTGCTCCATTCGACAACCGCATCCCAGGCGGCGCTTTCGCACGACCGGATGGAACCTTCCAAATCCCCACCGCGTATTAACCCAATCGCGACATTATGACTGGACGGAGCGCCCAAAGGGCCGCAGGTCTTGCCCTTGTAACGCCCCATTGCCGGACATACATTCGGCAAACGCGCCGCGCCGTCTCGCGCAGGCCCTCTCCGGGACAGGATTGATGAACGGAAATTTCCGCAACTTCGCCATCTGGCTGGTCATACTCTTCATGCTGATGGGCCTGTTCCAGGTCTTCCAGTCTTCGACCCGCTCGATCTCGGTTGCCGACAAGAGCTACAGCGAATTCGTCAAGGACGTCGACGCCGGCAGCGTCACCAGCGTCACCATCACCAACAATATCGTCGGCGGCACCCTGCGCGACGGCACGCGGTTCGAAACCGTGCTGCCCGATGGCGCCGATGTCGTGAACCGGCTCGAAGACAAGGGCGTGTCGATCACGGCGCGTGCCCCTGAATCGAGCCCGTTCTGGTCGATCCTGCTCAGCTCCTGGCTGCCGTTCATCGTCATCATCGGCGTGTGGTTCTTCTTCATACGCCAGATGCAGGGCGGTGGTCGTGGCGGCGCTATGGGCTTCGGCAAGTCCCGCGCCAAGCTCTTGACCGAGTCGCATGGCAAGGTGACGTTCGAGGACGTTGCCGGTGTGGACGAAGCCAAGCAGGATCTTGAGGAAATCGTCGAATTCCTTCGCGATCCGGGCAAGTTCCAGCGCCTGGGCGGTCGTATCCCGCGCGGCGTGCTGCTGGTCGGCCCTCCGGGTACCGGTAAGACGCTGCTTGCCCGCTCGGTGGCAGGTGAAGCAAACGTGCCGTTCTTCACCATTTCGGGTTCGGACTTCGTTGAAATGTTCGTCGGCGTTGGCGCCAGCCGCGTCCGCGACATGTTCGAGCAGGCCAAGAAGAACGCACCCTGCATCATCTTCATCGACGAAATCGACGCCGTCGGTCGCCAGCGTGGCGCTGGCCTGGGCGGCGGTAACGACGAACGCGAACAGACCCTCAACCAGCTCCTCGTCGAGATGGATGGCTTTGAAGCCAATGAAGGCATCATCCTGATCGCCGCCACCAACCGCCCCGACGTGCTTGATCCGGCTCTGCTGCGTCCCGGCCGCTTCGACCGCCAGGTCGTGGTGCCGAACCCCGACGTGTCGGGCCGTGAAAAGGTGCTCAAGGTTCACGTCCGCAAGGTGCCGCTTGCACCGGATGTCGATCTCAAGGTTCTGGCTCGCGGTACGCCCGGTTTCTCCGGCGCCGATCTGATGAACCTCGTCAACGAGGCGGCCCTGATGGCGGCGCGGCGCAACAAGCGCTTCGTCACCCATGCCGAGTTCGAAGATGCCAAGGACAAGATCATGATGGGCGCCGAGCGCCGCACCATGGCTATGTCCGAGGACGAGAAGAAGCTGACCGCCTATCACGAAGCCGGCCACGCCATCATCGCGCTCAAGGTTGCGGGCATCGACCCCATCCACAAGGCGACGATCATTCCGCGCGGCCGTGCCCTTGGCATGGTGATGACCCTGCCCGAGAGCGATACCTATTCGTTCTCGCGCGAAAAGGCGCTGGCTCGCCTCACCATGCTGTTCGGCGGTCGCGAAGCCGAGATCATCAAGTTCGGTCCGGAAAAGGTCACGTCGGGCGCTTCGGGTGATATCCAGATGGCGACGAGCCTTGCCCGTTCGATGGTGATGGAATGGGGTATGAGCGAGAAGCTCGGCCGCGTCCGTTACAAGTCGAACGACCAGGAAGTGTTCCTCGGCCACTCGGTGACGCAGTCGACCAACATGAGCGACGACACGGCCCGCATCATCGACCAGGAAGTGCGCAAGCTGATCGAGGATGGCGAGGCTTCGGCCAAGGACATCCTCACCACATACCACGATCAGTGGGAGGCGATTGCCCAGGCGCTGCTCGAATACGAGACGCTGACCGGCGACGAGCTGCGCGCCCTGATGGATGGCCAGCAGCCGGTTCGTCCGGATGATAGCGGCCCGTCCAACAAGGCCAGTGGCGTGCCATCGGCCGGCAAGTCGGGGAAGAAACGCCCCGACGCGCCGCCAGAGGGTGGGCTTGAGCCTCAGCCGGGTAGCTGAGGCGCATAGACAATCTGGAAGGGTCGCCGCGAGGCGGCCCTTTTGCATTGACGATTTCTGCGTTATTTCCGCCGAAAAGCGGTCTTAACAGTTGCGCGCTACGGTTGCGACAGGACGAATGAGGGGCAGAACATGGCCAGGAAATATTTCGGCACCGACGGTATTCGTGGACTCGCCAATGGCGAGAAGCTGACCCCTGAACTCGCCATGAAGATCGGCATGGCTGCCGGGCACAAATTCGTCCGCGGTGAACATCGTAACCGCGTGGTGATCGGCAAGGATACACGCCGCTCGGGCTATATGATCGAGAGCGCACTGGGTGCCGGATTCACGGCGGTGGGCATGGACGTGTACTTCCTCGGCCCGATGCCGACACCGGCCGTTGCCATGCTGACACGGTCGCTGCGCGCCGATCTCGGCGTCATGATTTCGGCGTCGCACAATCCCTACGACGACAACGGGATCAAGCTGTTCCGACCCGACGGCTACAAGCTTTCCGATGAGGTCGAGGCCGATATCGAGCGACTGATCGATAGCGACAGTACGTCGATGCTGGCGCATGGCATGAATATCGGACGCGCGCATCGCGACGAGGAAGCGCGCACGCGCTACATCGAATATGCCAAGCGCACCCTGCCGCGGAACGTCGATCTGTCCGGGCTGCGCGTGGTTCTCGATTGCGCAAACGGCGCTGCCTACAAGGTCGCCCCCATTGCGCTCTGGGAGCTGGGTGCCGAAGTCATCACCATCGGTGTCGAGCCCGATGGCTACAACATCAACCATAAGGTCGGGTCCACCGCACCGCAGGCAGTGGCCGACAAGGTGCGCGAAATGCGGGCCGATATCGGGATTGCGCTCGATGGCGATGCCGATCGCGTCATCATCATCGACGAAAAGGGCAATGTGGTTGATGGCGACCAGTTCATGGCCGTCATCGCCCAGAGTTGGCTCGAGCGCGAAATGCTGCTGGGCGGGGGCATTGTCGCCACCGTCATGTCCAATCTGGGCCTCGAGCGTTACCTGACGACGCTAGGGCTGACGCTGGAACGCACCCAGGTGGGCGACCGCTATGTGCTGGAAGCCATGCGCGCCAAGGGCTTTAACGTCGGCGGCGAACAGTCGGGCCACATCATCCTGTCGGACTTCACCACCACGGGCGATGGCCTTGTGGCGGCTCTTCAATTGCTGGCAGTGCTCAAGCAGCAGGAGCGGCCGGTCTCGGAAATCTGCGCGCGCTTCGACAAGGTTCCGCAGCTGCTGCGCAGCGTCAAGTTCAAGTCGGGTAAGCCGCTTGAACACAAGCAGGTCATCGCCGCCATAGCCGATGGTCAGGCCATGCTCGGTACTGGCGGGCGCCTTGTCGTGCGCGCTTCCGGCACAGAGCCGGTAATCCGCGTCATGGGCGAGGCCGATGATGCAGCCCTGGTCTCGACAGTGGTGGCGCAGATTGAAGCAGCCATCCGCGAAGTTGCCTGAAGTTATCCCCGCAGCACAATTGTCGGCTAGTCTTGTTTACCGTCTGTAAACTATCGACTGGCCGCCTTATGCTGCTGTTAGGGTTAAATTTTTAGGTTAAGTGAGCTTTAAGGAAATTGACGGATATTGGGCTCAATCGACTGGTGTCGTGGCAACCCAAAGGACGAATTTCATGCGCAAGCTCATCGCTGCGATCATGGTGGCAGGAGCCGCCGTCATTGCTGGTCCGGCACTCGCTGCCGACTTCCCGGAATATCCGCCAATCATCGAAATCCCGGATGTGGATTATGGCGTCCAGGGCTCGTTCTACCTCCGTGGCAGCGCCGCCGCGAACGTGTTGTGGTCCAAAGAGGCCTACGCTTTTGAATGCGTGGTCTGCGGCCCTCCAGTCGTCACGACATTCCCCTTCGTCGCCATGGGCTACGGCTACAGCGTCGGTGCCGGCTTCGGTTACGAAACTGGCACGGGCCTGCGCTTCGATGCCACCATCGACTATGTCGGCAATGAAGGCCTAAAGGTCACCAAGGATGCATCTTACGGCGTTCGCGCCGGCGACTACACTGTCAAGCTGCGCTCGACTCTGGCCATGGCTAACGCCTATTACGACTTCTCCTTCGGCGGTGACTACGGCTACGGCGCTGCTGGTGGTGCCTTCGGCTATGTCGGCGTGGGTGCCGGTGCGGCCTTCAGCCATGTCGATATCGCTTCTCCTGCCGGCGTTGTCGTCCCGTCGGGCGGCAATACCAGCTTTGCCGCAGCCGCCATGGCTGGCGTCGGCTATGACTTCGGTGCCGTCGTGGCCGATATTGGCTACCGCGGTGTCTACATCGCCTCGCTTACCAACGGCGCGGCAGAACCAGACACCGTCTGGTCCGACAACAACTGGCTGCACGAAGTGCGCGGCACGCTCCGCTACCGCTTCAACTAATCCTCGGCGCGCCAGCCACGACGGCGCACCACAAAGTCCGATTGAACGGCGCCCAGAAGGGCGCCGTTTTTATGCCAGGCCTGCTGGACACCCCATACTTGCCATGCACAGCATAGGCTAATGGAGGAATCGTCACATGAAAATACTGGTCATCGGCGCAGCCGGGATGGTGGGGCGCAAGCTGGTGGCGGCTCTGCTCAAGACCGGCCAAGTCGGTGGGCGCGAGATCGCCGGACTGACGCTGGCCGATGTCGTCGAGCCTAGTCCCGTTACGGCGAGCATCCCCATCACCCGGGTGGCGACCGACTTGTCCGCTCAAGGCGCGGCCGCAGCTCTGATCGCAGATCGCCCGGATATCATCTTCCACCTTGCAGCCATCGTTTCGGGGGAGGCTGAGGCGGATTTCGACAAGGGATATCGGATCAATCTCGACGGCACCCGCTATCTTCTCGAGGCGATCCGTCAGGCGGGTCTCCAGCACAGCTACAAGCCGCGACTGGTCTTCACCTCGTCGATCGCCGTGTTCGGTGAGCCGCTACCAGAGGTGATCGGCGATACCCAGCAGCATACGCCGCTGACCAGCTACGGCACGCAGAAGGCCATTGGCGAACTGCTGCTGGCCGACTATTCGCGCCGTGGCTTTCTCGATGGGGTCGGTATCCGGTTGCCGACCATCGTTGTCCGACCCGGCAAGCCCAACAAAGCTGCGTCTGGCTTCTTCTCCGGCATACTGCGTGAACCGCTGGCCGGCATGGAAGCGATCCTGCCTGTTGCCGAGGATGTGCGACACTGGTTTGCCAGCCCGCGCGCTGCGGTGGGCTTCCTGCTGCACGCCGCAGAGATGGATACCGATGCGCTCGGTGCCAGGCGCAATCTCACCATGCCGGGCCTTGCCGCCACGGTCGGTGAAGAGATCGCTGCGCTGGAGCGCGTTGCCGGGCCAAAGGCGACAGCGCTTATCCGCCGCGAACCCGATGAAACCATCATCCGCATTGTCGCCGGGTGGCCCAAGGCCTTCGATGCCCGTCGTGCCAGCGCGCTTGGCTTTGCCGGCGATGCTGATTTCGACGAAATCATCCGCATCCATATCGAGGACGAACTGGGTGGGAAGATCGGCTAAAGCGGCGCTCCTCCCGCTACGTGGGGCGCGACTCTTCAAAGCCTGGCACCGGGTTGGCTTTGTCGCGCGCCATCTGGCGCTCGATATCGGCCAGTAGGCCCGGCAGTTCGCCGGGGGTGCGGATGGTGTAGCGGGGAACCTCGATCGCTTCGGCAGGGACGTGGCTACGCTTCTTGGACCAGCTCTGCCATATGCTGACAATGCCGAGCCGGTTGGCCCCGCCAATGTCGCGCTCCAGGTGATTGCCGACCATCACGATGGCCTCGGCATCATCGGATTCCAATCCCAGCGAACTCATGGCCTTCTGGAACATGCGCGCATCCGGCTTGGAGCATCCTTCTGTTTCCGAAATCACCTGCGCGTGGAAATGCGGCGCGATGCCGTGGCCACCTAGGACCGTTGAGAAACTACGCACGCGCCCATCAGCCACCAGTGCCAGCCGATAGCCGTCTTCGGCCAGCGAGCGCACCATTTCGAGCGCGCCGGGGATGAGGTCAGCCTCGATCACATACCCGTCGGCATCGAATTTCTCGCTGGCCTCGTCGACCAGCGTATCGCCGCTGTCAAGAAACACCGCCTTGAGCAGGGGCTGTTCCTGCCGCACCTGGTCCAGCACCGCCTTGACCTGGCCCGGTATCCAAGCCGCCAGATCATGCCAGCTGACAATCTCTACCGAAGCCAGGTCGAACACCTGGCCGAAGCTGAAACTAGGCAGGAAGGCGCGAGCCTGGAGGTAGCGTTTAACCGCGCGATGGTCTTCAAGGCTGACATCGGCCAATTGGTCACGGAACATGTCGTTGATCAACACGCCACCGCGCCCGGCGAGTTCCTGGCAGCATACGGTCGTCATTTCAGCATGCGGTCGCTGACCATCGGGAGTGGCAGTGAAGGCGTGTTTGCCTGGCGTCGAGATCAGGGTTACGCGTCCTGCCTCGATGGGCAGGGCGCCATCGGCTGTGTGCATGGCGAATTTCCCGCCGTGGGCGCTGGCCTCGACGGAAACGAGGGCGTCGGATGCGTCCAGATGCAGCCAGATGTGTTCAAGCTCGTAGAGATGCTGGATGTCCCAGTCCCACCAGATCGCATATTCGATGACCCTGGCGATGCCGGGGGCAAAGGCGATATCGAGTGGCGCGGAAGGCGAGCGGCCGGGGTTGGTCAGCACCGAGACACCGACGCGCGATGGCAGGAACGGCTCGTTGTCGCCGAAGCGGATCATTGGAGCGAGGCGGCGCGCCAGTTCTATCTCCGCCGGTGTGGCGGCCTGGAATGGTGACGACATGACGTGCCTTCTTGGAGTGCGGACGCGGTTGCTATCTTGTAATCGTTTTCAGATTTTATCTGCAAGTCATGTTGAAGGGTAAAATTTGCTGTCGCCAGCAAGACCTCCAGCATGCTTGGCGGAGCTACTCGGGGAGGGGGATGGTGGAGCTGCGTTGGATCAGTGTGTTTTCGAGGACGACCTGGCGGGGGGATTTGCTGGCGCCGGTCATGTGGTCGATCAGGGTCGTGGCAGCGATCTGGCCCATTTCGTGGATGGGCTGGGCGATGGTGGAGAGGGTGGGGAAGGTGACCGAGGATTCGAGGACGCCGTCATAGCCGAGAATCGACAGGTCGCGGGGCAGGTCGAGATCGAGTGCGTGGGCGGCGTGCATGACGCCGATGGCCAGCATGTCCGTGGTGGCGAAGATGGCGGTTAGGCCGCGATGACCCGTTATCATGGCCTGGCCGGCTTCGCGGCCGACTTCGAAGCTGGCGATGTCGAAGGGCGGCGAGAAGACGATCTCGACATCGGTCGCTAGATCCTGTGCGGCCTGGCGTATGCCGCGCACGCGCTCGCTGCCAACGTCGAAGCTACCGCCCTTCTGGGCGATCTTGCCGGCGACGATGCCGATCTTGCGATGGCCCAGCTCGATCAGGTGGCGCATCCCCTGGTAGCCGCCGGAAAAATTGTCGCAGACGACGGAGCTGATGGCGGCCATCTTGGGCTTCATGTCGACGAAGGAGACGGCAATGCCGCGGTCCCGCAGGGTGTTCACCTGTTTGACGGTGCGGGCCGTGGCGGCGCTGGGGCGGATGATGACGCCTTGTGCGCGCATGTCGAGCATGGTCTCGAGATAGGCTTCCTCGCGCTCGGGGTCGCCGTTGGTGGAGCAGAGCAGGACACGGTAGCCCTGGTCGAACATGGTGGTTTCGATGGCGTAGGCGAGGGCGCTGCTGAAGGGCGTGCGCTGCTGGCGCAGCAGGACGCCGACGATGTTGGACTGCTGGGTGCGGAATGAGCTGGCGAGGCCGTTGGGGCGATAGCCCAGTTCGGCAATGGCCTTGGCTACAGCTTCGCGCACGGCCGGGCGGACATGGGCGTAGTTGTTGACCACGCGCGATACCGTGGCGATCGAGACATTGGCGGCCTTCGCCACATCCTTGATAGTCACCATAGTCGCGCCGCTCTCTACCCAGCTAGCAATCACGTTGACCCGTCAATGGCCATCAAAATCCCCAGCATGCTGGAGGTCTTGCCCGGGTTCGGACCAGCAAAAAAGCAGACGCCGACCTAGTCGGGAATTCCTACCTTGTTTTGAAAACGTTTACAACATATCGTCATCCAACCGATAGGTGTGGGGTCTAGTTACGAGGTGCATAAGCACCCTTGGAAGGTGAGGCTTCCGGCTCAACCCACCGGCCGGACCTCGGAGGATGCGAAGTTTCATTCGTGGGAGGGATTGCAAATGCAGAAGGATCGTTTTGGCATAACGCGACTGCTGACGGTGACGTCGGTGCTGCTCGGCACAACGGCCTTGCCCGGCGCTATTGCGCTGCCGGTGCAGGCGCAGGATGTGGCCAATGCCTGTGCCAGCGGCTTCACTGAGGCGCCGCAGCTCAAGGCGCAGGTGGATGCGGGCACGTTGCCACCGGTGGCGAAGCGCCTGCCGCTCGAACCGCTGGTGATCCAGCCAGCCGAGGAAATCGGCGTCTATGGCGGCCAGTTCATCGATAGTTGGGGCGGTGGCAACGTCGCCGATCTCCGTCAGTTCGGCTATGAGCCGCTGGTGCGCTGGAGCGTCGATGGCTCGGAAGTGGTGCCCGGCATCGCCAAGAGCTGGGACGTCAGCGAGGACGCGACGACTTATACCTTCCATCTGCGCGAGGGCATGAAGTGGTCGGACGGCCAGCCCTTCACCGCCGACGACATCATCTTCTGGTGGGATCGCGTCGAGAACAATCCCAAGGTCATGACCGGCGGACCGCGCGCCGAGCTCAAGAACAATGGCGCCGTGCCCACCGTCACCAAGGTCGACGACTACACCGTAACCTTCGCCTATGAGCAGCCTAACGGCCTGTTCCTGCAGAACATGGCCGGCCCCTATGGCCAGCGCGTCGTGCAGTTTCCGGCCCATTACATGGAACAGTTCGATATCGACCTGAACCCCGATGGTGTGGCCGAGATGATGGCCGCCGCCGGGGCGACCGATTATGCGGCCTGGTGGAAGGGCAATGTCGGCTCTTATGGCGACGCCGCCCAGTTCAACAATCCAGAGCGTCCGTCGATCCATGCCTGGATCGGCACCGATACGCTGCTGGGCAAGGAACGCGTGACCTATGTCCGCAATCCCTACTACTTCGCTGTCGATCCCTCGTGCCAGCAGCTCCCCTATATCGACGAGCGTGTGTGGACCGTCGCGGCTGACCCGGAAGTGACGCTGCTGCAGTCGATCCAGGGCCAGATCACCATGTCGCCGCGCAATGTGTCGACCCCACAGAACCGTGCCGTGTTCTTCGACAGCCAGGAAGCGGGCGACTATCGCCTCGTTCCGGCGACGAGCTGCGACTACAACACGGCCGTGCTGGGCTTCTCGGTGAACCATCCCGATCCGATCAAGGCGCAGGTCTTTGGCTCCAAGGACTTCCGCGCCGGTGTATCGCTGGCCATCAATCGCCAGGAGATCATCGACACGATCTATCTGGGTCAGGGCGAGCCGTTCCAGCCGGCGCCGTTGCCGAACTCCCCGTTCTATAACGAGACGCTGGCCAAGGAATTCACCGAGTTCGATCCGGCTGCAGCGGCTGAGCATCTCGACAAGATCATCCCGATGGGACCCGATGGGGTGCGTGTCGGGCCGGACGGCCAGCCGTTCAAGTTCTCGGTCGAGATCAATGCCGACTTCAAGCCTGATACGGTCGACGCGTTCCAGTTGATCGAACGCACCTGGAAGCAGGCCGGGCTCGATGTCACGATCAACTACCACTCGGACGAGCTGTTCGGTAATGCGCGCGCCAAGCCGGATGCCGATGCGGCCGTGTGGGTGGGCGAGAACGGCTGTGGCCAGCTGCCACTGCTCAATCTTGGTCGCTTCATGAACGACTATGGCTACTGGTCGCTGGGCAACTGGTCCGGCTGGGCCGCCTGGGACATGCTGCGGCTCAATCCTGAGGCGACCTTGCCCGAAGGCTGGGCGCCGATCGAGCCACCGGCCAATGTGCAGCGTCTTTATGTGTTGCGCTCGACCATTCCGACCACGGTTGGAGACGAGCAGGCCGCGCTGATGAAGGAATTCACCGACCTGCTGGCCGAAGAGTTCCTGACCATCGGCATCGCCAACCCGGCGGGCTACTACCGTTCGGTCAAGAACAACCTGCACAACGTGCCGGCTGAGCTGATCGAAGGCTGGCTCTATCCGGGCCCGGCGCCAGCGAACTTCTCGACCTTCTTTTTCAAGTAACGCTCTCCACGAGCAGGATGGCCCGTATCGGGCCATCCCAACTGGGGCCGGCTCCGTTTCATTCCCTTTAGCGGAGCCGGCCTGTTTCTATTTGGTGAGGGAGCGGCGGAGCCTCGGCGTTCGCAGAACCCCCACCCTCATTCCCTCCCCACAAGGGGAGGGAAGCCTGGCCGGTGCCTTGAGGCTGCATCGAGCGATCCTCGGAATGTGGTCATGCGCCTCCCTCCCCCTATGAGGGTGGGGTTGCTTCCGGCAAACGCCGCACGGAAAGGAGACCGACCATGGGATCATTCATGTTGCGCCGGATCATCTATGTGATCCCGACGCTGATCGCGGTGTCGCTGATTTCTTTCCTCGTCATTGCCATTCCGCCGGGTGATTTCATCACCCGCACCGCAGAGCTACGCGCCGCCCAGGGCGATATCATGCCGCTGGCCGAGCAGGAGGCCATGCGCCGGGCCTATGGGCTCGATCTGCCTGTCATGGTGCAATACTGGAACTGGATATCGGGCGTGCTGCTGCGCGGCGATTTTGGCTTCTCATTCTCATTCAACCTGCCGGTCAAGGACGTGATCTGGCCGCGGCTCGGCCTCACCGTCGTGCTGTCGGTCGCGAGCCTGTTGTTCATCTGGGTGGTCGCCATTCCAATCGGCATCTACTCGGCCGTGCGCCGCTATTCAGCGGGGGACTATCTTGCGACCTTTCTTGGCTTTCTGGGCCTTGCCATTCCCAATTTCCTGCTGGCACTGGCGGTGATGTACATCGCCTTTGCCTGGTTTGGCATGAATGTCGGCGGGCTGTTCTCGCCGGAGTACCTCGAGGCGCCGTGGAGCTGGGGGCGGGTGCTTGACCTGCTCAACCACCTCTGGCTGCCGATGATCGTGCTGGGCACGGCTGGGACGGCCAGCGTGATCCGGGTGATCCGCGCCAACCTGATGGACGAGTTGCACAAGCCCTATGTCACGGCGGCGCGGGCCAAGGGCAAGGGCGAGTTCGCGCTGCTGATGAAGTATCCGGTGCGCCATGCGCTCAACCCGTTCGTGTCGGGGCAGAACGACATCTTTGTCGACATCGTCTCGGGTGGGACGATTGTGGCGATCGTCATGGGGTTGCAGACAACGGGCCCGCTGCTGCTCGACGCGCTGCGCACGCAGGACATGTATATGGCGGCCAGCTTCATCCTGATGCTGAGCGTGCTGGTGGTGATCGGGACGTTGCTGAGCGATCTGCTGCTGGCGTGGTTGGACCCGCGCATCCGGTATCAGCAGGGGTAGGGGCGGATGGCCATGTCTTTCCACATTCGCGGTGTCATCCCTGCGAAGGCCGGGATCCATGCGGTGACCCCGCATCAATCTGGATGCTGCGGCAGGCCACGGACATGGATTCCGGCCTTCGCCGGAATGACCCGGTGGTTGGGTGAAAGTCCGTGGGAGCCACATCCATGAGCACGTTCGACGAAACCACCGGGCTGGTTGCCCCCGTCGCGCCGCAGCATCAGCGTGGCCGAGGCTACGATGGGCATTGGGCGCTGGTCTGGCAGAAGTTCCTGCGCCACAAGCTGGGGGTCGCCGGTGGGGTTGTCGTCATTCTCGCCTATATCGTCGCGCTGATCCCCGAATTCCTCGCGCCGGTGACGCTCGAAGCTTACAATCCGGCCTATAGCTATGCGCCGCCGCAGGCGATCCAGTGGGGGCGGGACGATGGGGATGGCTGGCGGTTTGCGCCGCATGTCAACGCCTACACATCCGAGATCGACTACAATTCCGGCCGTCGCACCTTCGTGACCGATCCGGAGCAGCCGATCGATATTGGCCTGTTTGTGGTCGGCGAGCCCTACCGGCTGTTTGGCCTGATACCCGCTGACCGACACCTGTTCGGACCGGTAGAGGTCGGCCAACCGTTCTTCATTGCTGGGGCCGATCGTCTGGGGCGCGACATCCTCAGTCGCACTATCTATGGCACGCGCATTTCGATGACGATCGGGTTGATCGGCGTGGCGCTGAGCCTGGTGTTCGGCATCCTGATCGGGGGCATATCGGGGCTGTTTGGCGGGGTGGTCGACAACCTGATCCAGCGGTTCATCGAGTTTATCCAGTCGGTGCCGGCCATTCCGCTGTGGATTGGGCTGGCGGCGGCCATTCCTGCATCGGTGCCGCCGCTGCAGGTGTATTTCCTGATCACCATTATCCTGTCGGTGCTCGGCTGGACCAGCCTGGCGCGTGTGGTGCGTGGAAGATTCCTCGCCATGCGCAACGAGGATTTCGTCAAGGCGGCGCGGCTCGATGGCTGCGGCCCTGTGCGCATCATCTTCCGGCATATGCTGCCCAGCTTTCTCAGCCACATCATCGCGACGGTGTCGCTGGCCATTCCGGGGATGATCCTGGCAGAGACAGCACTGAGCTATCTCGGTATCGGCCTGCGGACGCCCATCGTCAGCTGGGGCGTGCTGCTGCAGGAGGCGCAGAATGTGCGGACCATCGCCTCGGCGCCATGGCTGTTGTTGCCTGGTGGTGCCGTGGTGATTGCGGTGCTGGCGCTCAATTTTCTCGGCGATGGTCTGCGTGATGCCGCAGACCCCTATTCGGATTGAGGCGCATGGATAACCTCGTAGAAATCCGCGACCTCAAGATCACCTTCGCGGGGTCCGTCGAGGTGGTGACGGGGCTCGGTCTCGATATTCCCGCCGGCAAGACGCTCTGCCTCGTCGGCGAAAGTGGCTGCGGCAAGTCGGTGACGGCCAAGGCGATCCTGCAGGTGATCGATCATCCCGGCCGGGTTTCGGGTGGGACGATCAATCTGCGCCAACCTGATGGCACGGTGCTCGATATCGCTGCGACCAAGCCGTCGAGCCCGGTCATGCAGCATGTGCGCGGCGCCGATATCGCCATGATCCACCAGGAGCCGATGACATTCCTGTCGCCGCTCTACACTATCGGCAACCAGATCAGCGAAGCGCTGACGCTGCATCGCAAGGTGAGCAAGGCGGAGGCGCGGGCGGCCGGGATTGCGATGCTCGAGCAGGTGGGGATGCCGGAGCCGGCGCGGCGCTATGACAGCTATACGTTCCAGCTGTCGGGCGGCCAGCGGCAGCGCGCCATGATCGCCATGGCGCTGATCAACCAGCCGCGCTTGCTGATCGCCGACGAGCCGACGACGGCGCTGGATGTGACGACGCAGGCCAATATCCTTGACCTGCTGGCGCGATTGCAGCGCGAGACCGGCATGGCGGTGCTGTTCATCACCCACGACCTTGGTGTGGTCGCGGAGATCGCCGACGAAGTGGCGGTGATGTATCTGGGCAAGATAGTCGAGCGCGGGCCGGTGCAGGAGGTGCTGGAGCATCCCAAGCATCCTTATACGCGCGGGCTGCTGGCCTCGATGCCCCGTCTGGATGGGGATTTCAAGGCGCCGCTTAGGGCGATTCCCGGCATGGTGCCGCCACCGGCATTGCGACCGGCGGGATGCTCGTTTCATACGCGCTGCGACTGGGCGGTGGCGGGAATCTGCAATGTCGTGCCGGTGGGGCTGACGGATTTCGGCAATGAGCACATTGCGGCGTGCCATGCCTATGGGCCGCGCGCGGCCGAGTTTGTGCGACCCGCAGCGCAGGCGGCAATGCCAGCGCCGGTGGCGGCACGGCCTGCGGTAGGCGCTGAGCCGTTGCTCAGCGTGCGCAACCTGCACAAGCATTTCCCCATTCGCGCCGGCTTCTTCCAGCGCCAGGTGGGGAAGGTCGAGGCGGTCAACGATGTCTCGTTCGAGATTTACCCGGGCGAGACACTGGGGCTGGTGGGTGAGAGCGGCTGCGGCAAGTCTACGCTGGGGCAGACGATTGTGGGGCTGCATCAGGCCGATGGTGGCGCGGTGCAGTTTGCCGATGGCGATGGGTCGATCGATCTGCTGGCGGCGAAGGGGGCGACGGCAAAGCGGTTGCGCACCGATATTCGTATGGTGTTCCAGGACCCGACGGGGTCGCTCAATCCGCGGATGCGGGTGCGCGATATCATCGGCGAGGTGTTGCAGGTCAATGGCGGGTATGGCGCGGCCGAGATCGAGGACAAGGTGCAGGGGCTGCTGGCGAAGGTGGGATTGAGCCCCGACTATGCCGAGCGCTATCCGCATGCGTTTTCGGGCGGGCAGCGGCAACGTATCGCCATCGCGCGGGCGCTGGCGTCGGACCCGCGGCTGGTGATTGCCGACGAGGCGGTGTCGGCGCTCGATGTGTCTGTGCAGACGCAGATCATCAACATGATGAAGGGGCTGCAGGCCGAGCTGGGGCTGACCTATATGTTCGTCAGCCACGACCTGGGGGTGATCGCCAATATCAGTGATCGGGTGGCGGTGATGCAGGCGGGGAAGATCGTCGAGATCGGGCCGACGGAGGCGATTTTCCGCAATCCGCAGCACGATTATACCAAGACGCTGCTGGCGGCGATTCCGGGCCGGGGTGCGCGGCGGGCGATGGCGGTTCGGCAGGATGCGGGTTACGCCCCAGCCGAACCGTAGCGGTCAGGGCAGGGTGTGGCCGGCTGCGGTGAACAGGCGGTACCATTCCTGGCGGGTCAGCGGCACCGATGAGCCGGCGGCGGCTTCGATGACGCGGCTGGGCTTGGTGGTGCCGAGCACGACCTGGATATTGGCCGGATGGCGGGTGATCCAGGCCACGGCAATGCCGGTCGGGGTGACGCCATAGCTGGCGGCGATCTCGTCGATGGCGTCGTTGAGCTCGGCGAAGTTTTCGCGATCGCCGAGGAAGACGCCGTCGAAGAAGGCCTTCTGAAAGGGCGACCAGGCCTGCAGCATCATGTCGTTGAGGCGCGAATAGTCGAGCAGGCCGATATCGCGGCTGATCGACTGGTCGAGGCCGGTCATGTTGGCGGCGATGCCCTGGGCGAAAAGTGGTGCATGGGTGATGCTGAGCTGCACCTGGTTGGCCACCAGCGGCACGTTGAGCGAGCGCTTGAGCAGTTCGATCTGGCCGGGTGTGTGGTTGGAGACGCCGAAGTGGCGGACTTTGCCGGAGGCCTTGAGCTTATCGAAGGCGACGGCGACGTCCTCGGGCTCGACGAGGGTATCGGGGCGGTGGAGCAGCAGCAGGTCGAGATAGTCGGTCTTGAGGGCGGCGAGGGATTCGTCGACAGTCTTGAGGATGTGCTCGCTGGAGAAGTCGAAGAAGCCCTTGCGGATGCCGACCTTGCTCTGGATGAACAGTTGATCGCGTTCGGCGGATGATAGGGTGATGGCCTCGCCGAAGCGGGCTTCGCAGAGATGACGCTCGCCGCCATAGATGTCGGCATGGTCGATCACATTGATGCCGGCATCGCGGGCGGCGCCAACCAGTTGCTGGATTTCGGCATTGCTCATCCTGGCGATGCGCATCAGGCCCAGAATGACGCTGGAGACGGGGCGGTCGGTGGTCGGGAAAGTGTAGGTCTTCATCGGGTTGATCCAGCTGGTGTGGTTGGGCATGCTGTACCATTCAAGTGTGGCAAGCGCACGCCAGACATCGATCGACCGCTCTTGAGCAGGAAGCGACCATGGAAACCAAGAACCACCGCATTTACGCGATGAGCGTGGCGAGCGTTTACATCCACTACGTCGCCAAGGCGGAGCGGAAGGGACGCAGCAAAGCCGAGGTTGACGAGATCATCTGCTGGCTGACGGGCCACAGTCAGGCAGGTTTGAGTGATGAGCTGTCAAACAAGACCAGCTTCGAGGACTTCTTCGCGCAGGCGCCCAAGATGAATCCATCGCGCGCGCTGATTACCGGCGTCGTCTGTGGTGTTCGGGTGGAGGACATTGAGGAACCCACGATGCGGGAGATACGCTATCTCGACAAGCTGGTGGACGAGCTGGCCAAGGGCAGGCCGATGGCAAAGATCCTGCGGCAATAGGCCTGCTCAGGACATGATCAAGCCACCATCGACATTGATGGTTTGGCCCGTGATGTAGGCCGCATCGGGAGATGCCAGAAATGCCACCAGAGCACCGACTTCGGCGGGCGTTCCGGCGCGGCCCATGGGGATGCCGCGCACCCATTCATGCATCAATTCGCCGGGTCCATAATCTCCAAGCATCTGCCCCCAGACGCGGTCGTTATAGTCCCACATCTCTGTATGGATGATGCCGGGGCAGATCGCGTTGACCGTGATGCCTTCGCGCGCCACCTCTTTGGCCAGGCTTTGCGTAAGGCCCATGACGCCGAATTTGGACGCTGCGTAATGGGGCGTGTAGATGAACCCATCGCGGGCCTGACCCGATGCCGTGTTGACCAGGCGGCCCTTGATACCGCTGGCGCGAAACCGGCGGATCGCCTCCTGGCAGCACAGGAAGACGCCCTTGGTATTGACGTCGAGGTTCAGATCCCATTCCCGCTCGCTCAGGTTCTCGACCTTGGCGATGGTGATGACGCCAGCATTCTGCACCGATATCGAAAGCGGCCCGAGCTTGGCCTCGACTTCGCCATAGGCCTCGCGCACGGCCTTCGCATCGGTGACATCAAGTGTCAGCCCCAGCACCTGGGCACCGGTTTCCTGCGCCAGCTCAGCGGCAATCGTTGG
This sequence comes from Devosia sp. SL43, assembly GCF_021729885.1. Lineage (NCBI taxonomy): Bacteria > Pseudomonadati > Pseudomonadota > Alphaproteobacteria > Hyphomicrobiales > Devosiaceae > Devosia > Devosia sp. SL43. The sequence goes on along the minus strand of NZ_CP063401.1, from coordinate 1,807,696 downwards.
CGTGTCGGGCTCGATGGCCGCGATGGCGACCCTGGCGCCCTCCTGGGCGAAGCGGGTGGCGATGCCTCGGCCAATGCCCTTGTTGCCGCCTGTGACGAACACCGTCTGTTCCGCAAACCGAGTCATGCCTCTTCTCCATCATGGCAACGCGCCGGACGGAGGCCCGAAGGGCTCAGGCCGTCAGGCGGGCTGCGGTAAACTTGTCTGTGACCAGCACATCGATGACGCCGAGCTTGAGGGCGCCGGCAATCGCATTGGTCTTGGATTCGCCGCCGGCCAGTGCCATGACGCGATCCGCTTTGGTCAGTTCTTCGAGGGTGATGCCGATCACCCGCTCGTCGAGCGGCGTTTTGACCTGCTTGCCGGTCTTGTCGTAAAAGCGCAGCGAGATTTCCCCAACCACGCCCGCCTCGTTCAGCGTCGCCAGCTCCTGCGGCGAGAAGACGTTGCCTGAGCGCGCCAGCAGTTCGGACGGCTCGACCGCGCCGATGCCGACAATGGCCAGGCTGATCCGGTCGAACAGGTCCATCGTCTCGCGCACAAAGGGGTCGGCCAGCATGACCAGCTTGGCTTCGCGCGACGATGTCACGCCCTGCACTGGCAGCACACGCGCCTCGCCGCCAGTGAGCTTGGCCAGGCGGGCGGTCAGCTGCGTCGCATGGGTCTGCACCGATGGTGCGCCCATGCCCCCAAGCGTCTGTACGATGTAGCGCGCGTGAGTGCCCTTCATGGGGTGGATGTTGTCCACCATGCGCAGGATGGTCTGGCTCCAGCTGGAGACGCCGATGATCTCGTCCTGCTGCAGGGTGATTTCGAGAAAATGCGCCGCGGCCTCGCCGATGCGCGCCATGATGGCGCCGTCGCGGTCCTCGGAGCAGTCGATGACGATGGCCTCAGTCAGGCCGTAGCGTTCCCGCAACGCGGTTTCCAGCTCGGCAAAGGTGCCCGCCGGCGGGATGACCGTGGTGCGGACAATGTCCTCCTGCTCGGCACGCTTGAGCATGCGCGACACCGTGGCCTGCGACATGCGCAGCACGTCGGCGATCTCGGCCTGTCGCTTGTGCTCGACATGGTACATCTGCGCTACCCGGGCAATCAGCCGCAACTCATTGATCCGCCCCATCGACGCCTCCAGGTGTGAATTTTTATTCACCCTCAGACTTAGCTTTTGGCAGCGATGCGCGATAGATGGCATCCCGCCAAATCGACAATTGTCCTGCAGAATCGGTGGCGCGCGGCGACAGCAGATGCTCGGCCCGCGGCAGTGCCGCGATCGCTGGCAGATCGGGCCAGATTTCCAGCGAAAGGCCGGCCAGATAAGCGGCCCCCAATGCCGAGGCCTCGGGCGCGTCGCACTGGATCAGGCCATGATCGATGATGTCGGCCACGCATTGCATCAGGAAGCTGTTCTGGCTTGGGCCGCCATCGACATAGAGATGACCGAGCGCAGTTGGTGATTGCGCGGACATGGCAGCGAAGACGTCGTGGACCTGGAAGGCAATGGAGTCGGTAACCGCGCGCGCCATCTGCGCCCGGGTCGTGCCAAAGTCGATGCCGGAAAACAGCGCTCGCGCATTGGCCTGCCAATGTGGCGCACCCAGCCCCACAAAGGCCGGAACGAAGCCCGGACCACCCGGCTCAGCAGTGGCCGCCAGGTCCGTCAATGCCTGCACGTCCGCCAGGCCGAGCATGTCGGCCATCCAGGGCAGGGCCGCTGCGGACACGAGGATGTTGCCTTCGAAGGCGTAGGTCGGTCGGCCGTCAATGGCCCAGGCGATCGTCGTGGTAATGCCGCGTTGTGGTGCCACGAAGCCGGGCAGGGTCGTCATCACCGATGATCCGGTGCCAAATGTCACCTTGCCGTCACCAGGATGAAATGCACCGTGGCCGAACAAAGCTGCGTGGCTGTCGCCGATCGTCGAACAGATGGGAATGCCGTCGCGCAAGCCGGGCACATTCCTGGTGACGCCGAAGCGCGCGGAACTGTCATGCACGGCGGGAAGCATGGATTCAGGCACGCCGAATAGAGCGCAGAGCTCGTCGCTCCAGCACTGGGCGCTCAGGTCGTAGAGCTGGCTGCGTGCCGCATTGGAGGCGTCGCAGGCATGGACTGCGCCGGCTGTCAGGCAATGGATCAGCCAGGCGTCTATGGTGCCAAGGCGGACATCGCGGCCATCAGGCACAAAGTCGAGCAGCCACCGCATCTTAGGGCCGGGAAACATTGGATCGATGGGCAGACCGGTGAGCGCCTGCACCCGCTCGGCATGGCCGGCCGCGACCAGGCCGGCACAGGCATCGGCCGTGCGTCGGCATTGCCAGCTGACCACCGGACCAAGCGGTTCGCCCGTTTTCGCGTCCCAGGCGGTCACCGATTCACGCTGGTTTGAGATACCGATTCCGACGATGTCGACGTCCGGCCCGGACTTGAGGCAGGCGGCAATCGCCTCCTGCACCGATGTCCAGACCCGCAGTGGTGATTGTTCCACCCAGCCGGGATGTGGATGCACGACCCCCACGGGGGACGAACCACGCGCCAGGATTTGCCCTGACGTGGAGACGAGCACCGCCTTGGAATTGGTCGTACCCTGGTCGATGGCTAGGATGGCGGGGATCATCGCAACTCCGGCAGCGGTAGGAAGTGGGCACGGTAGTCGGGAGGACTTACCGTGCCCGGCGCAGAAGGTAGCGCGCGAGGGTCACGCGCGAGAAGCCTTCCGCGCGATGAGTACAATCGCGGCTTCGGCGATGGCCGCCGGCGCCATGCCGAATTCGTCGAGCAGGAATTCGGCCGAGCCGGTCGGGGCGAAAATGCCCGGTACGCCCAGGATCTTCATGGGTACCGGTGACTCGGCGACGACGACCTCGGCAATGGCAGAACCCAGGCCGCCATAGATGGAATGCTCCTCGGCCGTTACGATGGCTCCGGTGTCGCGCGCGGCGGCGACCACGGCTTCCACGTCGATCGGCCGGACGGTCGCCATGTTCAGGACGCGTGCCTCGATCCCCTTGGTCGCCAGGAGATCTGCGGCTTTCATCATCCGATGGGTCAGGGTGCCATTGGCGATCAGGGTCACGGCATTGCCGTCGCGCAACAGGTTGGCCTTGCCGAGCTCGAACTTATGCCCTGCGGGCAGCAGGTCCGGTACGCCGACGCGCGACAGGCGCAGGAAAACCGGGCCTTGGTAGCTGGCCGCCCACTCGGTGGCCGCTGCGGTCTCGATGGAATCGCAGGGGGCGATGACCGGCAGGTTCGGCAGGACGCGGGTCCAGGCAAAATCCTCGATCGAGTGATGGGTGGGGCCCAACTCGCCATAGGCCATGCCCGAGGAAATGCCGACCAGCTTCACGTTGGCATTGGAATAGGCGATGTCCGCCTTGATCTGCTCGAGGGAACGGCCTGTCAGAAAGCACGACGCCGCGCAGACGAAGGGCAGCAGGCCGCCATTGGCGAGACCGGCACCGACGCCGACCATGTTCTGTTCGGCGATGCCCACATTGACCAGCCGCCCGGGCCATTTGGCCTTGAAGCCAACAAGCTTGGACGAGCCGACGGAGTCGTTGCAGACGGCGACGATCCGCTCGTTCTCCGCGCCAAGCCGTTCGAGCATGGCCGTGAACGCGTCGCGGCAGTCATGCAGTTTGGGGGAGTTGGTCACCGCGTTCATCACAAAGTCTCCGACAGCTCGGCCAGGGCGAGCTGGTATTGTTCGGCATTGGGCACCTTGTGATGCCAATCGACCCGATCCTGCATGAATGAAATGCCATGGCCCTTGTTGGTATGGGCGACGATGGCATGCGGGCCCTGGCTCCGGTGCTGCAGCGCCGGCACCACTTCGGACATGGCGTTGCCGTTGATCTCCGACACGTGCCAGCCGAAAGCTTCGAGCTTGCTGCGGAACGGCGCCAGATCGTTGGTGTCGCTGAGCGAGGCGCCCTGCTGGAAACGGTTGTGGTCGATGATCAGCGTGAGGTTGTCGAGGCGAAACTGGGTAGCTGCCGAAATCGCCTCCCAGTTCGAGCCTTCCTGCATCTCGCCATCACCGGTCAGGACGTAGGTATGATAGCGGGCCCCCATTATCTTGGCGGCCTTGGCCATGCCGACGGCGACCGGCAGGCCGTGTCCGAGCGGACCGGTATTGGTCTCGACGCCCGGAACCTTGTTCGTATTGGGATGACCGTTCAGCCGGGAATGCGGCTTGAGGAACGTGGAAATCTCTTCCTCGGGGATGAAGCCGCGCTTGGCCAGTGTCACGTAAAGTGCACAGGCCGTGTGCCCCTTTGACAGCACGAAGCGGTCGCGATCGGGGTGCCGGGGCTGGTCAGGCCAAATCCTGAGCACGTGAAAATACAGCGCCGTCAGGATGTCGATGGCCGACATTTCTCCGCCGATATGGCCGGCACCGGCTTCGTAGACGGCTTGCAGGTCGCGGCGGCGAATCTGGCGGGCGATGCGCTCGAGATCGTTCGGCTGCATGATTTTCTCGTTGTGCATAAATATACTGTTGCCCATATATTTGCGCGACGCCCAAGCAAGTCAAGCGAAAATGGCAGCCTCGACCAAAATCCAGCATTGGGGATTCATGTTGACACGGTGGGCGCTGATCGGCTACGCATTTACAGACGTACTTGAATAAATATGCGTATCGGTTTGCGAAACGGTAGATCGAATGCGGGAGGAGGAGCCGTGATGCTTGCATCGGTGAAGGATCGCGAGGAGGGAGGGGCCGCGCGCGTAGCGATGTCGGCTCTCAAAGGCGCGACGGGGCCGCTGATCGGCCTCATCCTGCTCTGCCTGTTCCTGACCTTCGCCACCGACAAGTTCATGTCGGTGCGCAACGTGCTCAACATCCTCGACCAGATCACCGTGCTGGGGATCATGGCCGTCGGGATGACGCTGGTCATCCTGATTGGCGGCATCGACCTGGCGGTTGGATCGGTCCTCGCTTTGGCGATGATGGTGATGGGGTACCTTTCCAACCAGTTGGGCTACCCATTCCCCATCGCCATGGTCCTGGCGCTGCTGGTCGCGGCGGCAAGCGGCGCCGTCTCCGGCGGGCTGATCACCATCTTCAAGGTGCCAGCCTTCATTGCTACGCTGGCCATGATGTCGGTGGCGCGCGGCCTCGCCAACATGATCACCGATGGCCAGCAGATCGTGGGCTTTCCGTCCTGGTTCAGCCTCCTAGCCTACAATCGTTATGGCGGTTTCCTCACAGCCACTGTCGCCATCATGCTGGTGGTATTCCTATTGGGCTGGCTCTACCTGCGGTTCACGCGCGGCGGCCGTTCGCTCTATGCCATTGGCGGCAATCCCGAAGTGGCGCGCCTGGCCGGGATCAACGTCTCGTTGTTCACCATCGGCGTCTACGTGGTCTCGGGCTTGTTGGCGGGTCTGGCGGGCATTGTGCTGGCCATGCGGCTGGACTCGGTGCAGCCGACGGCGGGCGTGACCTATGAACTCGACACGATCGCGGCCGTCGTCATCGGCGGGACGAGCCTGTCGGGCGGCAAGGGCGGCGTCGTGGGAACGATTGTCGGCGTTCTGATCATCGGCGTGCTGCGCAACGGGCTCAACCTGCTGGGCGTGTCGCCCTTCACCCAGGCCGTGGTCATCGGCGTCGTCATCGCCCTAGCGGTCGGTGCGGAGGCCTTCAAGAAGAGATAGCGAATTTGGCGCCTGCCAATAACCGGCGGTTTAGCCGCCGGTCAATCGCCGGGCTCAACGCCAGGCAAAAGCTTCGGTCCCGCCAATGCGGATACCGGAATCAACGGAGGAGAAACATCATGAAGCTCAAGACTGCCATCATGGCCGCCATCCTGGCGACGACTGCGCTCAGCCCGCTCGCCTCATCGGCTGCCGAGGTCAAGAAAATCGGCCTCGCCGTCTCGAACCTGCAGGCCGACTACTTCAACCAGATCAAGATCGGCGTCGAGGCCTATGCGGCTGAACTGGGGATTGAGGTCATCACGGTCGATGCCAAGAACGATAGCGCCACCCAGGTGAGCCAGGTGCAAGACCTGCTGACCCAGGAGATCGACGCCTTCATCTATATCCCGGCTGGCGCCGCCGCCGCCGCCGTGCCGACACGCCTCGCCAAGGAAGCCGGTATTCCTGTCGTCAACGTCGACCGCAATGCGGACGAAGCGCCGGGCGACACGTTCATTGCCACCGACAACGCCACCTCGGCCTACGAAGTGTGCAAGCACATCATCGGCCTGGCCGGCGGCGCGGGCCAGATGATCATGATCCACGGCCAGAAGGGCACGACCCCGGAAGTCGAACGCACCAAGGGCTGCATGCAGGCGATCTCGGAGAATCCGGGCGTCGAGCTGGTCGCCGAGCAGTGGAGCGAGCAGTGGTCGCAGGCCGAAGGCCTCAATATCGGGCAGAACCTGCTGCAGGCCAACCCTGAAGTCACGCTCATCTTCGCCCAGGCCGATGGTCTTGCCCTTGGCGCGGCCCAGGCCGTGAAGGTTTCGGGCGTCGCGCAGCGCGTCTATATCGGCGGCTTCGACGGTGACACGACCGCACTGCCGATCCTGGCCGAAGGTGGCTTCGACGCCACCGCGACCCAGCAGGTGCGCGGCATCGGCCGTCTGGCCGTCGACAGCGCCATCAAGCTGGCTGCCGGTGAAACGCTGCCGGCCGAGCAGCTGCTGCCCGGCTTCCTGACAACGCCGGAGAATGCCGCCGAGTTTGTCGCCGAGCATCCCTGATCGGAAGAAAGTAGCGCCATGACCGCGAGCGATACCGCTCCCATCCTCACCCTGCGGCAGATCCGAAAATCCTACGGATCTCTTGAGGTTCTGCACGGTGTCGATCTCGACGTCCGCGCAGGCGAGGTTGTGGCGCTGCTGGGCGAGAACGGCGCCGGAAAGTCGACATTGTCGAGCATTGTTTCCGGCGCTGTTCAGGCTAGTTCGGGTGACATGACCTGGCTCGGGGCGCCCTATGCCCCGGCCAATCCGCGCGCCGCGATTGATGCCGGCGTCGGGATGATCCACCAGGAACTGCGGCTCCTTCCGCAATTGTCGATCGCCGAGAACGTGTTTGTCGGGCGCTACCTGATGCGCGGCGGGCGGATTGATCGCAAGGCGATGGAGGAGCGGGCCTACGCGGGCCTGCAGCGGCTTGGCCTTGAGATATCGCCAAGCCGGCTGGTCGAAGGGCTGTCGACGGCGAACCAGCAATTGATCGAGATCGCAAAGGCGCTAACCCTCAATGCCAAGCTGCTGATTCTGGACGAGCCGACGGCGGCGTTGGGCGGCGAGGAAACCCAGTTGCTGTTCCGGCAGATCGAGCGCCTCAAAGCGGCTGGCGTCGGGATCGTCTATATCTCCCACCGGCTGGACGAAATTCACCAGATTGCCGATCGTGTCGTGGTCATGCGGGACGGCTCCAAGGTGCAGGAGTTCGACAGCGGTGACGTGCCTGTGCGGACCATCGTGGAAGCGATGGTTGGCCGCTCCCTGGATCGGATGTTCCCGGCCATACCCACGCCGAGCGACGAGGTGGTTCTCGAGGTCCGCGATCTTGCCTCACCTTTGGGTACCTTCAACGACATCAACTTCCAGGTGAGGCAGGGCGAAGTCTTCGGCATCGCCGGGCTGGTTGGCGCTGGCAGAACCGAGCTGGTGCGCGCGATTGCCGGCGCCGATCCGATTGCCAGGGGACAAGTCATCCTGCACGGCAAGGACATAACGCCACGCTCACCGGCCGAGGCGATCCGGAACGGCGTCGTGCTGGTGCCGGAAGACCGCAAATTGCAGGGCCTAGTGCTCGACCATTCAATTGCCGAGAACATCGGCTATGCCAATCTCGACACTGTGTCGCGGCGCGGCGTGGTGACGTCGGGCCAGCTGGCCCAGTTTGCCGATACCTTCATTGCCCGGTTTGGCGTCAAGGGCCGTGGCGGCCAGGATGCCGGCGAGCTGTCCGGGGGCAACCAGCAGAAGGTCGTGCTGGCCAAGTGGCTCGCGCGCAATCCACAGGTCGTGGTGCTGGATGAACCGACGCGTGGCATCGATGTCGGCGCGCGATCCTCCATTTATGACACGATCATGGACCTGGCCCGGCAGGGCGTTGCCGTGATTGTCGTGAGTTCGGACCTCGAAGAGGTCCTGGGCGTCTCGAACCGCGTCATGGTCATGGCGCATGGAAAGCAGGCTGGAATTCTGGACCGGAAGGACGCCAATGACGTCTCGGTCATGGAACTGGCGACAAGTTGAACAAGGAATACTAGACGATGGCCGACATCACGCTCAATGCGCCGACCCTGTTTGATCTCACGGGGAATGTCGCCCTGGTCACCGGTGCCGGCAGCGGCATTGGCCAGCGCATCGCCATGGGGCTGGCACAATGTGGCGCCGATGTCGCCCTGCTCGACCGCCGCACCGATGACGGGCTGGCCACCACCGCCGAATTCATCGCCCGGGCCGGCCGTCGCAGCATCCAGATCGCGGCTGACGTCACCAGTAGCGCCGCACTCAATGATGCCGTGGCCCGCACTGAGGCCGAGTTGGGCGCACTAAGCCTGGCGGTGAATGCTGCAGGCATCGCCAATGCCAACGCCGCCGAGGACATGGAAGAGAGTCAGTTCCAGACCATGATGGACATCAACCTCAAGGGCGTCTTCCTGTCCTGCCAGGCCGAGGCGCGGGCCATGCTGGCGCATGGGCGCGGCGCGATTGTCAACATCGCCTCGATGTCGGGGGTGATCGTCAACCGCGGGCTCAACCAATGCCACTATAATGCGTCCAAGGCTGGCGTGATCCACATGTCCAAGTCGATGGCGATGGAATGGGTCGGGCGCGGTATCCGCGTCAACACGATCAGCCCTGGTTACACCGCAACGCCGATGAACACCCGCCCCGAAATGGTGCACCAGACCAAGTCCTTCGAAGAGCAGACGCCAATGCAACGGATGGCCCATGTCAATGAAATGGTGGGGCCGGCGGTCTTCCTTCTGTCCAATGCGGCGAATTACGTGACAGGCATCGACCTGCTGGTCGATGGCGGATTCTGCTGCTGGTAAACGGCGATGACTCAGTTGGGTGAAGCGGCGCCAGCTGCGCCAATGAGGTTCATCTGAACGTCAGAAATTTCACGACTAGTCCTTCAAATGGCGAACATTGCGCAGGCCGTTGCTCGGCCTGTCGTCCAATTGGCGCTGTTCCTTATGCACAATAGATCCCGTAGAGGGTCGTCAGCACCTGCTTCACCGCATCTGAGGCGAGGCTGTAGTGGACCTGCTGGCCATCGCGCCGCGTCTTGACGAAGTCCCAGGCGCGCAGCTTGGACAGGTGCTGCGACAGGGGTGACTGCGCCAAGCCGACCCTGTCGCCCAACTCCGTCACATTCATCTCCCGTTCCAGCAGGTTGCACAGGATCAGCAACCGCTTTGAGTTGGCCATGGCCGTGAGGAGGCGCGTTGCCTGATCGGCATTGGCCTCCATCTTGTCGATTTCCATCTTGATCATATTAGAATGTTCTTATATACGACTGTGAGTAACGTCAATATCTGCCGAATTTCCTCAAGCTTCAAGGACACCACCATGAGAATCAATGTCGGAACACCCGACCGGATTGCCCGCATTGTCATCGGGGCCGTGCTGGTTCTGCTGCCGTTCGTTTCGGGCATGGCCCTGTTCGCCAACCCCGTCTGGCTGTGGGCCTCGGTGATCGTCGGCGTCGTGCTGATCGTCACCGCCCTGGTCCGCTTCTGCCCCCTCTACGCCATTCTTGGTCTTTCCACCTGCAAGGTTCCGAGCCGATGACTGAATTCACCCCTCTCATGTCGCTGTCTGGCGGCACGCTGATCGGGCTCTCTGCCGTATTACTCATGGCCTTTCATGGCCGCATCGCCGGGATGACCGGCATCCTGACGGGCCTGTTGCCGCCCATTGCAGCGGACTGGGGCTGGCGCGCCGCGTTCATCGCCGGTGCCATCGTGGCGCCTATGCTGATCGTGATGCTGTCCGGCCAGGCGATTGGGTTCGACAGTCCGGTCCCTACCTCCTGGCTGGCGGTCAGCGGGCTGATCGTGGGCGTAGGCGTCTATTTCGGCTCCGGTTGTACTTCGGGCCACGGCGTCTGCGGCCTGGCGCGGTTGTCGCCGCGCTCGATCGCCGCCACAGCCATCTTCATGGCGACGACTGCGGCGACCGTTTTCGTCACCCGGCATGTGATGGGAGGCCTGTGATGCAGCGGACCATCATTGCCGGCCTGATCGGCCTGGTCTTTGGCACCGGCATGGCACTTTCGGGCATGTCCAACCCGGCCAAGGTGCTGAACTTCTTTGACTTCGCCGGCAGCTGGGACCTCTCCCTGGCGCTGGTCATGGCCAGTGCCCTTGTGGTTACCGCCATCGGCTATCGCATCGTGCTGCGGCGCGACAGGCCTGTTGTGGAAGCCCGATTCCACCTGCCGACCGGGCGAAAGCTCGATCTGCCGCTGATCGCCGGCTCCGCCATTTTCGGCGTGGGCTGGGGGATGTCCGGCTTCTGTCCCGGCGGCGCCATTCCGGCGCTGGGCCTGGGGGAGAGCTCGGTCTGGATCTTCGTCGGCACCATGCTGGCGGGAATCTTCGCCGCCCGCACTGTCCGCCTCGCGCTGGAATCCCGCGCGACGCAAACCGCCTGACCCCTGGAAAGGAAACCGCGATGAGCAAACTTCCCTTTACGCCCGATCTCTCGGCCAAGCCGGAGGTTACCGCCTTCTTCGACGCCCCGACCAATACCATCAGCTATGTGGTCAAAGATCCCGATTCCAATGCCTGCGCTGTCATCGACAGCGTCATGGACATTGACTATGCAGCGGGCCGGATCACCTATGATGGTGCAGACAAAATCATCGCCTATATCGAGGAGCACGAGCTCAAGCTCGAATGGCTGATCGAGACGCACGTGCATGCCGACCACCTGTCGGGCGCGCCCTATATCCAGAGCAAGCTCGGCGGCAAGCTGGGGATCGGCGAGAACATCACCATTGTGCAGGACACCTTTGGCAAGGTGTTCAACGAGGGCACCGAATTCCAGCGCGATGGCAGCCAGTTCGACCGCCTGTTCAAGGACGGTGACAGCTATCAGATCGGCGGGCTGACCGTCTATGCGATGCACACGCCGGGCCACACCCCGGCCTGCATGACCCATGTGGCGGGCGACGCCGCCTTTGTGGGCGATACGCTGTTCATGCCCGATGGCGGCTCGGCCCGCGCCGATTTTCCTGGCGGGGATGCGCGTACGCTCTACCGGTCGATCCAGCGCGTGCTGGCTCTGCCGCGCGAGACGCGCCTGTTCATGTGCCACGACTACGGCCCCAATGGGCGTGACATCCAGTGGGAGACCACCGTTGGCGATGAGATCGACCACAATATCCATGTCGGGCACGGCACCGACGAGGACACCTTCGTCCGTATGCGCGAGGCGCGTGACGCCACGCTCACCATGCCCAAGCTGATCATTCCGTCGCTGCAGGTCAACATGCGCGCCGGCCGGCTGCCGCCCAAGGACACCGACGGCAAGACCTATCTCAAGGTTCCCGTTAACGGGCTGTAGCTGTCCCCCAGTCGCAGCTCGGCTCCCTTCGTTCCTGCGAGGGGAGGAGCAACTTCAGAAAGCCCCCAACATGTTCTCCCTTTTCAAATCCAAGGCCAACACCATGAACGTTCGCAAGGTCGACGACAGTTTTGCCGTCACAGGCCAGATTACGCCCGAGCAGGTCCAGTCTGTCTCCGATGCCGGATACAAGTCCATCGTCTGTGCGCGACCCGACAACGAGGAGCAGGGACAGCCCAGCTTCAACGAGGTGGCCCGCGCTGCCGAGACGCTGGGGCTGCAAATCGTCCACATTCCCGTGTCCGGCGGGTTGGGCGAGGGACAGATCATCCGTTTCCATGACGCCTGGAAGAAGATGCCCAAGCCGATGCTCGGCTATTGCCGCTCCGGCGCCCGCGCCGGCAGCCTCTACGCCACGCTGTCCAAGTAAGACGGATGAATCTCAAGACCTACTTCCCCATTCTCGACTGGGGCCGGCGCTATAACCGGCAGACGCTGACCAGCGACCTCGTCGCAGCGGTCATCGTCACCATCATGCTGATCCCGCAGTCGCTGGCCTATGCGCTGCTGGCCGGCCTGCCGCCGGAAGTGGGTCTTTATGCCTCGGTGCTGCCGCTGGTCGCCTATGCGATCTTCGGCACATCATCGGCACTGGCCGTCGGCCCCGTGGCGGTCGTCTCGCTGATGACGGCCGCTGCCGTCGGGAAGCTGGCGGTCGAAGGTACGGCCGACTATGCCAGCGCGGCCATCCTGCTGGCCTTGCTGTCGGGTGTCATGCTGACGGTAATGGGCCTGTTCAGGCTTGGCTTCATCGCCAACTTCCTCTCCCATCCGGTGATCTCTGGCTTCATCACCGCATCGGGTCTGATCATCGCCACCAGCCAGGTGGGTGGTCTGCTCGGCATCAAGACCGAGGGCCATGCGCTGCCGCAACTGGTAACCTCGATTGTGCAAAATGTCGGTTCCATCAACTGGAACACTGTGGCTGTCGGGGTTGTGGCACTGGCGCTGTTGCTGTGGATCCGGCTCGACCTCAAGAATTGGCTCAATCGCTTCGGCCTGCCCAAAGGCGTGGCCACGGTCATCGTACGGGCCGGTCCGGTGTTCGTAGTCTTCCTCACCATGGCCTGGTCTGCGATGTTCGACCTCGGCAGCAAGGGTGTTGCGCTGGTCGGTGAGGTACCGCAGGGCCTGCCGATGCTGTCGCTGCCTCGCTTCAATCTCGACACGATGCAGGCGCTGCTGCTGCCGGCGCTGATCATCTCGGTCGTTGGATTCGTCGAATCCATCTCGGTAGCCCAGACCCTCGCCGCCAAGCGGCGGGAGCGCATAGATCCGAACCAGGAACTGATCGGGCTGGGTGCGTCGAACCTGGCTGCAGCCATTGGCGGCGGCTATCCGGTGACCGGCGGCTTTGCCCGCTCGGTGGTCAACTTCGACGCCGGGGCGGCCACCCCGGCGGCCGGCGCCTTCACCGCCATCGGCATTGCCGGGGCGACACTGCTGTTGACCCCGTTCCTCGCCGTCCTGCCCAAGGCGACGCTGGCGGCGACCATCGTACTCGCAGTGTTGACGCTGGTGGATTTTTCTATCCTCAAGCGGGCCTGGGCCTATTCGAAGGCCGATTTCGCAGCGGTGGCCATCACGCTACTGGGCACGCTGTTGTTGGGGGTGGAGGTTGGCATTTCGCTGGGCGTCGGCGCCTCGATCCTGATTTTCCTATATCGCTCGTCGCGTCCCCATGCCGCTGTCGTCGGGCTGGTGCCGGGCACCGAGCACTATCGCAACGTCAAGCGCCATCGGGTCGAGACCATCCCCGGCGTGCTCTCAATCCGCGTCGACGAAAGCCTCTACTTTGCCAATGCGCGCTATCTGGAAGACCTGATCTACGACCAGGTCGCATCCGACCCGACGGTCAAGGACGTGGTGCTGATGTGTTCAGCGGTCAACGCCATCGACATGTCAGCGCTCGAAAGCCTAGAGGCCATCCAGCGGCAATTGTCCGATCTGGGCGTGCGGTTGCATCTGTCCGAGGTCAAGGGGCCGGTCACCGACCACCTGCACAAGACGGCGTTTCTTGAGCATCTGAGTGGTGGGCTACACCTCAGCCAGCATCAGGCCATGCTGGCCATCGGGGCGCGCCGCCTGTCTGCCCCTGCTGATACCTACAAGCAGCACCTCGGAGCGGTGATCTAGATCGAATGGCAGGCCACGGGCTATCCAACGAGGTGTGAGACGGCCGCGAATGGCTCAAGTCGCCGTTCTGGGTGCGGGTTGTGGCGGCATCGTCATCCCCTACAAGTCGGTTGCCGCACGGGCGTCAACTCCGAACGCGCGGCTGAGGACAAGCAGGTCCTGCCACAGATTGAGTGCAAAGCTGCGCATGACGATCAACTCAAACGCCTCAGGCCCAATCCGGGTCAGATGGACACCGATGTGGCCGAGCAGGGTCTGGGCAGATCGACCCGGTGGAAAGGCTTCGGGGTCGAGATCAATCGCGCATCCCTTTGCCAGCGCGTCCGCTGCACTGGGTCCGGCAATACTGATGCGGACACGGGCATGCCCCAGATCGACCAAGGCGGCGTCCCGGCCCAGTGCCGCCTCAATTGCGACGAGGTCCAACGACGTCCCAACTGCACCGATCAACAGCCACTGCGCATAGCCAGCCGAACGCAATTGCGCCTGTTCATGCGTCGCAAGTGCAGCCAGACGCTCCAGTAAGGCAACGGCATCAGGAGCGGCCAGCAGCGACAGGAGCGATGTCTCGGGCAGGGCGGACAGGACCACTCCAGGGCCCTTGGGCCCGATTGCGCCAGACTGCCCAAATCGTGCGTCCGCCAGCGCTGCCTTGCTGACAAGTCTGATATCAAACATGCGCTGGTTCTCCCTGCGGAGCGTAAAATGCCGGCGAACACAGGACGGCGCGGGTGGTCTTTCCGGCCAGCTTGTTCCAGAGCGTCACCTCCTCGCCGAGGCGCTGCGGACCGCCGCGCACCAGTGCCAGACCAATCGTGTGCCCGAGCGTCGGGGAGAAGCAGCTTGAGGTGACATAGCCCAGATCATTGGCCATCGACGGGGCCGCCCCTGGCGCGAGCAGGTGGGCGCCGGTAGCAAAACTTTCGGTGGCGTCGAGCGGCTTGACCCCCACCAGTTGCGGGCGGTCGGCGGCCTGTACACCCTCGCGGCCCAGCATGGCCTTGCCGATGAAAACGGGCTTGTTGGCCGACACCATGCGCCCGAAGCCCAGATCGCCCGGTGTCACGGTGCCGTTGATCTCCGCATGGGTGACGTGGCCCATTTCGATGCGCAGAACGCCCAGTGCCTCGGTGCCGTAGGCCGTGATCCCCATGGCAGCGCCCGCTTGCATGATTGCATCGGCCACCGCGCTGCCAAAACCGGCCGGCACCGCCAGTTCGAATGCCAGCTCACCCGAAAACGAAATCCGGAACAGCCGCGCCGCGATCTGGCCACCGAACAGCGTCACCTCGCGTGCCGCGAGAAACGGAAATGCCGCTTCGGAAAGGTCGGCATCGACGATGCCGGCGAGGATGTCGCGCGAGCGGGGTCCGGCTACGGCCATCTGCGCCCATTGGTCGGTTACCGATGCCAGCCGCACATCGAGTTCTGGCCAGAGCACCTGGGCGCAATATTCGAGATGAGTGAGAACACCAGCCGCCAGCGCTGTCGTCGTCGTCATGAAGTAGCGATTTTCGCCCAGGCGGCTGGTTGTGCCGTCATCATAGATCATGCCGTCCTCGCGCAGCATGATGCCGTAGCGGGCCTTGCCCACGGGCAGCTTGAGGAAGGCGTTGCAATAGACGCGATTGAGAAACTCCGCCGCGTCCGCACCGACGATCTCGATCTTGCCCAAGGTGGAGACATCGCACAGCCCGGCGGCGGTGCGGACGGCGTTGACCTCCCGGTCGACGCTCTGCCGCCAGGTCGTCTCACCCGGGCGCGGGAACCAGGCCGAGCGATACCAGAGGCCGGTCTCGACGAAGCTGGCGCCCTGGCGTTCGGCCCAATCATGCAAAGGCGAGCGCCGCATCGGCTGGAAATGGGCGCCAGTCGACACACCGGTCAGCGCACCAAAGGAGACCGGCGTGTAGAACGGGCGATAAGTCGTCGTACCCACAGCATCGGGCGACACGCCCCGTACCGCCGCGAGGATGCCGATGGCGTTGATATTGGACAGTTTGCCCTGGTCGGTCGCCATGCCGTTTGTGGTGTAGCGCTTGGCCAGTTCCACATGGCCATAGCCCTCGCGCACGGCTAGCCCCAGATCCTTGAGGTGGACATCGTTCTGATAGTCGACGAACGCCTTGCCAATCGGCTGCTCCACAAACCAGAACGCTTTGCCAGGCCGCTCGGGCGTTGCTTGTCCGGCATCGAAAACGGCGGGCTTGGCCCCGATGCCCAATGCGCTCAGTGCGATAACCGCCTGGTCGGCACCATCGGCCAGGCCGGCGGCGATGCCATAGACCCCCGCTGCCGCACCGGCCACGGCTAGGCCATCACGCGACTGCGGCGGTAGAAACGCGGCGTGGCTTTCGGACCATACCGGCTTGTCGCCACGATGGCAGGCCAGGTTGACGATCGGGCTCCAGCCAGCCGACATGGCCAGCGCGTCAACGGCGATGGTTTCTTCGCCGTTGGGTCCGCGCACGGTGATGCCGCTCAATGACTTTCGCCCACCGGTCCCGGCAACCACGCTATTGCTCAAGACCCGGGCCTTGCCGGTGTAGCTGCCCGGCGCGGGTTCACCTGGATCGATGATAGCCACGACCTCGACGCCCAGGGCTTCAAGGTCTGCTGCGGTGCGATAGCCGGAGGGACCAGCGGTGAACACGGCGACGCGACGGCCGGGGGCGATGCCGTAGCGATTGGCATAGGTGCGCATCGCCCCGGCGAGCATCACGCCCGGCACATCATTGCCGCCGAAGACCATCGGACGTTCCTCGGCCCCGGCGGCCACAATCGCCTGCCGGGCCTGGATGCGCCAGAACCGTTCGACTGGATGGTCTGGGTCGATTGCGCCGACATGCTTCTGGACCCGTTCCAGCGCCCCGAACACACCATCGTCGTACCAGCCGACAACTGTCGTTCGAGCCAGCCGCCTGACCTTGGGGAAACTGGCCAGTTCCGCCAATGTTGCGGCGACGAAGCCGGCGGCGGAAACGCCATCGACCGAGCCGGTCTCGGCCAGCAGCGACCCTCCG
The DNA here is from genome assembly GCF_021729885.1 of Devosia sp. SL43. Classification (NCBI taxonomy): domain Bacteria; kingdom Pseudomonadati; phylum Pseudomonadota; class Alphaproteobacteria; order Hyphomicrobiales; family Devosiaceae; genus Devosia; species Devosia sp. SL43. The sequence goes on along the minus strand of NZ_CP063401.1, from coordinate 1,790,921 downwards.
AGCTCGGCACTTTCGTCCGCCAGGATGACGCGGGCGCCGGCCCGTGCGGCGGTCAGCGCGGCGGCGAGCCCTGATGGTCCCGACCCCACGACCAGAAGATCACAATGAGCCCAGCTTTTTTCATAGCTGTCCGGGTCGGCTTCAAAGCTGGCGCGACCAAGGCCGGCGGCCTTGCGGATCAACGGTTCATAGACCCGTTCCCAAAAGGCAGACGGCCACATGAAGGTCTTGTAGTAGAATCCGGCACCGAGAAACGGCGCCGCCAGGCTGGTGATGGCCCCCAGATCCAAATCAAGCGAGGGCCAGCGGTTCTGGCTGCGCGCTACGAGACCGGGATGGATTTCCACCATGGTCGCGCGGGTATTGGCCTCGGTTCGGCCGCCTTCCCCGAGCGTTACGAGAGCGTTGGGCTCGGCCGCGCCTGCCGTCAGAATGCCGCGCGGACGATGGTATTTGAAGCTGCGCCCCACCAGCTGGCGGCCATTGGCCAGCAGCGCCGAGGCCAGCGTGTCACCCGGGTGGCCCGTAAGCGCTAGGCCGTCGAAGCTGAATCGGACAGTCGCTGTACGATCAATGCGTCCGCCCGAGGCGAGGCGATAGGAGGTCATGCCCGCATCCCCGCATCCACGACGCTTCTGATCGCGTGGCTGACGGTGTGGCGTTCCACCACCAGCCAGCGCCGGCAACCACCGGTGTGGTGCCAGTGCTCCTTGTGCCAGCCGCGCGGATTGTCGCGCAGGAAGACATACGCCTCCCATTCGCTTTGCGGCGCGTCCGCGGCCGGACGGATCAGCGTGGCATCGCCGCGCACGGTGAATTCCTCCCTGGGACGGGTGCCGCAATGGGGGCAGGACAACAGGCTGGCCATGAGGGTGCTTTCCGATTGACCTAGTGCAGGTTGGGCTGGGCGCCGACGCCCTTTTCATCGATGGCAAAGCCGCGGGCAAAGCGGTCCAGCCGGAAGGCGCGGGCCAGCGGATGGGGCTGGTCGCGGGCGATCAGATGGGCAAAGCACCAGCCGGAAGCCGGCGTCGCCTTGAACCCGCCATAGCACCAGCCGGCGTTGAGGTAGAGATTGTCGATCGGGGTCTTGTCGATAATGGGCGAGCCATCCATGCTCATGTCCATGATGCCGCCCCAGGAGCGCAGCAAGCGGATGCGCGATAGCGCCGGGATCATGGCGACGCCGGCTTCGGCGACATGCTCCACGCCCGACAGGTTGCCGCGCTGGGCATAGGAATTGTAGCCCTCGATATCGCCGCCAAACACCAACCCTCCCTTGTCGGACTGCGATACATAGAAGTGTCCGGCGCCGAAGGTGACGACAGTGTCGATGAAGGGCTTGAGCCCTTCGGTCACGAAAGCCTGCAACACATGGCTTTCGATTGGCAGGCGCAGCCCGGCCATATCCGCCACCACCGTCGAGTTACCGGCCGCCGCCAGTGCCAGCCGCTTGGTGCCGATGAAGCCGCGACTGGTTTCGACGCCAACCACCTGGCCGGCATCCATGCGGATGCCGGTGACTTCGCAGTTCTGGATGATATCGATGCCGCGCTGATCGGCGCCGCGGGCATAGCCCCAGGCAACCGCGTCATGGCGCACAGTGCCGCCGCGACGCTGCAGCAACCCGCCACGGATCGGGAAGCGTGCATTGTCGAACGAGAGAAACGGCACCATCTTACGCACGGCTTCCCGATCGAGCAGTTCCGCATCGACGCTGTGCATGGCCATTGCATTGCCGCGTCGGGTAAAGGCATCGCGCTGCGCATCGGAGTGATAGAGATTGAGCACGCCGCGCTGGGAGACCATGGCGTTGAAATTGAACGCCTGCTCCAGCCCCTCCCACAGCTTCATGGAAAATTCGTAGAAGGGCTCGTTGCCTTCCAGCAGATAGTTGGAGCGGATGATCGTGGTGTTTCGCCCGATATTGCCCGAACCGAGCCAGCCCTTCTCCAGCACCGCGACGTTGGTGATGCCAAATTCGGTTGCCAAATAATAGGCCGTCGCCAATCCATGCCCGCCGCCGCCGACAATGATGACATCGTAATGCGGCTTGGGGTCGGGGCTGCGCCAGGCCGGCGCCCAACCCTTGTTGCCCCCCAGGCCCTTCAGGAACAGCGATAGGGCAGAGTAGCGCATGGCGAGGGTCTGGCTCCAACTGCCCCGACAATGCGCCAAATCGCGCAGCAGACTTGTCTTGCACAGACACATTTTGGTACAGAACGGACATGTCCGATCATGATCCCGCCGTTGCCCAGGAAATCGGTTTCATCCTGCTGCCGGACTTTGCGCTTATGTCATTCGCCTCGGCAATCGAACCCCTGCGCGCGGCAAACCTGCTGGCAGGTGCAGAACTCTATCGGGTGCGCATCTTTGCGCCCGGTGGGAGGGCGGTCAGCGCGTCGGCCGATCTGCCCATCGCCGCCGAGCCCCTCCCGCGGAACGGCAGGGGGCTGCATACAGTGTTTGTCTGTGCCGGCGGCAATCCGGCCGCCTGGCTGGATCCAGAGGTCATCGCAACCCTTCGCCGCATGGCCCTTGACGGGGTCCGCCTGGGCGGCATTTCGGGTGGCCCGTATGTGTTGGCGGCCGCAGGCCTGCTGCAGCGGCGCCGTTTCACCATCCACTGGGAACATGCGCCAATGCTGGTCGAGACATTTCCCGATCTGGTCCCCGAGCGTAGCCGCTTCGTCATCGATGGTGACCGCATCACCTGCGGCGGCGGCGTGGCTCCGCTCGATCTGATGCACGCGCTTATCGCCGAGCGTCAGGGTGCTGACTTCGCTCACCGCGTCAGCGACTGGTTCCTGCATACCCATATCGATCCGTCCGAAGCGCCGCAGCGCACCAGTCTGGCCGAACGCTATGGCGCACATCATCCCACACTTCTGGCGGCGCTCGAAGCCATGGAAAGCCGGATCGAAGCGCCGTTGCCGCGTGCCGCCATGGCACGACTTGTCAGCATCACGCCGCGTCATCTGGACCGGTTATTCGCCATCCATTTGCGGCGCAGCTACACCGACGTCTATCGTGGCATCCGGCTCGACCACGCCAGGCGCCTCGTCCGGCAGAGCCTGCTCTCGATCTCGGAGATCGCGTTGGCGGCGGGATTTTCCGAGCCTGCGCATTTTTCCCGCGCCTATCGCCGCCATTTCGGCCAGTCGCCACGGGCTGACCGTCAGCGGCTTTCCTCTGGATAACGGAAATGTTCTTCAAGGTATCGGTTGAAACCTTTGGCGCGCAGCGCATTGTGTTGCATGGACAAGAAATCAAAGCGCCAAACCCAGCCTGGTTCCACAATGCCCACCCAGCCTGCGGCGATCAGCCAAGTGCCGGCGCTGACCCAGGATCCGCACGCGCTGCGAGAGCCAAAGGAATACAATCTTGAGCTGGCAATCGGACGCGAGGTCCGCTCGTATCGGCGCCAGTTGGGCATCACCGGTGCCGATCTATCGTCGGCGACCGGCATCTCCATGGGCATGCTGTCCAAGATAGAGAACGGCACAATCTCTCCATCGCTGCGCACACTGCAGTCCTTGTCGCGGGCCCTGGGCGTGCCCGTATCGGCCTTGTTTCGCGGCTTTGAAGAAAGCCACAGCGCGGTGCTGGTCAAGGCCGGGGAGGGGGTCGAGATCGAACGGCGCGGGACGCGCTCGGGCCATCAATATAATCTGCTGGGCCATCTCGGTGACAATACCAGCGGGGTCACCGTAGAACCCTACCTGATCACCCTTACGGCCAACTCTGACGTGTTTCCGGCCTTCCAGCATGAGGGCATGGAATTCATCTACATGCTCGAGGGTGAGGTCCACTATCGCCACGGTGACACGCTGTACACGCTGCAGCCCGGGGACAGCTTCTTTTTCGACGCCGATGCGCCGCATGGGCCAGAGGTGTTGGTGACCCTGCCCATCCGCTTCCTGTCGATTATTTCCTACCCGCAGCGTTAGTTCCGGCCGACACCGCTGCCTGCCTCGCCGACTTGTCCGCGTTCCGTGGGGCTAATCCCCTCAGTGTGATCGCGGGGCAGTTCCCCGCAACGCTGCGCCTGCCTGCGTTTCGAGCGCAGGACCGGCCACGCCCGCCCCGAATGTTTCTCTGTACGAAAGTAATATTCGTACTAGTTGAAATCATGAAGTGAAGGTGCTACCGATTGGGCATGAACCGAGCGGAGCTTAAAATATGTGCGGAATCGTCGGGCTATTCCTGAAGGACAAGACGCTGGAACCGCAGCTCGGCGCGATGTTGTCCGAAATGCTGATCGTTATGACCGACCGCGGACCCGATAGCGCCGGCATTGCCATTTACGGTTCAGCCACGCCCGGACAGGCCAAGATCACCGTGCAGTCGGCCAATCCCGACGTTGATTTTGCCGGTCTCGAAACGGCTCTAGGTGAGACGCTTGCTGCTCCAGTTGCGGTTATCCGCAAGAGCAGCCACGCCGTGATCACCCTCCCGCTGGCGGTCCTCGAACTGGCCCGTGCCGCACTCGCTGAGCTGCGCCCCGCGATCCGCGTCATGGGGCGGGGTGAAAGCGTCGAAATCTACAAGGAAGTGGGGCTGCCCGCCGAGGTGGTCAAGCGGTTCTCGGTTGCCAGCATGAGCGGCACACACGGCATCGGCCACACCCGCATGGCAACGGAGTCCGCCGTGACGACGATGGGCGCCCATCCATTCTCGACCGGCCCGGACGAGTGCCTGGTGCATAACGGCTCGCTCTCCAACCACAACAATCTGCGGCGGGAGCTCAAGCGCGACGGTGTTCGCTTTGAAACCGAAAACGACAGTGAAGTTGCCGCCGCCTACATCTCCAACAAGATCGCGCACGGCATGAATCTGGGTGAGGCGCTGGAGAGCGGTCTCAGCGATCTCGACGGCTTCTTCACTTTTGTCGTGGGTACGGGCTCAGGCTTTGGCGTCGTCCGCGACCCCATCGCCTGCAAACCGGCCATCATGGCCGAAACCGATCGTTATGTGGCGTTCGGCTCCGAATATCGCGCACTGGTCAACCTGCCGGGCATCGAGAGCGCCCGCGTCTGGGAGCCGGAGCCGGCCACCGTCTATTTCTGGGAGCATTAGGTCATGGCCACTTTCGATCTGGCGACCGCCACCTTGCGCGAACTCAATGCGCAACTGCACGCCACGCAATCGGGCAGCAACGACACCGCCTGGGAGGTTCTCAACCCGCGCGGCGCCCATTCGGTCGCCGTGGGCATCGATGCCCCGCTGCATGTCGATGTGCATGGCAGCGTCGGCTATTACTGCGGCGGCATGAACAGCCAGGGCACGGTGACGGTGCATGGCTCTGCCGGCCCCGGCGTCGCCGAAAACATGATGTCAGGAATTGTGCACATCAAGGGCGATGCCAGCCAGTATGCCGGTGCGACCGGGCGCGGTGGACTGCTGATCATCGACGGAAATGCCGCTTCGCGGTGCGGCATTTCGATGAAGGGCATCGACATCGTCGTGCGCGGCAGCGTGGGCCACATGTCGGCCTTCATGGGCCAGTCGGGCAATCTTGTCGTGTTGGGCGATGCCGGTGAGGCGCTTGGCGACTCCCTCTATGAAGCGCGCCTGTTTGTTCGCGGCAGCGTCAAGAGTCTGGGTGCCGACTGCGTCGAGAAGCCGATGCGCGACGAGCATCTGGCAATTCTGGCGGACCTGCTCGAACGCGCCGGCATCGATGATGTCGAGCCTTCCGAGTTCACTCGCTACGGCTCCGCCCGCACGCTCTACAATTTCAACATCGACAACGCCGACGCGTATTGAGGCCAAGATGAGCTATCAAAATCCGCCTACCGTTCCGCGCCAATCGGCCACCTTCGATGCCTATACCCTTTCTGAAATTCGCCGGGCCGCGGCGACCGGCATCTACGACATCCGTGGCGGTGGCGCCAAGCGCAAGGTGCCCCATTTCGACGATCTGCTGTTCCTGGGCGCTTCGATCTCGCGCTACCCGCTCGAGGGCTATCGCGAGCGATGCGACACGAGTGTCGTGCTCGGCGCCCGCTTTGCCAAAAAGCCGATCGAACTCAAGATCCCCATTACCATTGCCGGCATGAGCTTCGGCTCGCTTTCGGGCCAGGCCAAGGAGGCCCTGGGGCGAGGCGCCAGCCTGGCGGGTACCTCCACCACCACGGGCGATGGCGGCATGACCGAGGAAGAGCGGGGCCATTCGCAAGTCCTGGTCTATCAGTATCTGCCCTCGCGCTATGGCATGAACCCGCGCGATCTCCGCCGCGCCGACGCTATTGAAGTGGTGGTGGGTCAAGGGGCCAAGCCCGGCGGTGGCGGCATGCTGCTCGGCCAGAAAATCTCCGATCGCGTCGCCGAAATGCGCACGCTGCCCAAGGGCATTGACCAACGTTCGGCCTGCCGCCATCCTGACTGGACCGGACCGGATGATCTTGAAATCAAGATCATGGAGCTCCGCGAAATCACCGATTGGGAAAAGCCGATCTACGTCAAGATCGGTGGCGCGCGGCCCTATTATGACACTGCGCTTGCGGTGAAGGCCGGTGCCGACGTTGTCGTGCTTGACGGCATGCAAGGCGGCACCGCCGCCACGCAGGAAGTGTTCATCGAAAATGTCGGCCAGCCGATCCTGGCCTGCATCCGACCAGCCGTGCAGGCGCTGCAGGACCTGGGCATGCACCGCAAGGTGCAACTGGTGGTTTCAGGTGGCATCCGCAACGGCGCCGATGTCGCCAAGGCGCTGGCACTGGGTGCCGACGCCGTTTCGATTGGTACGGCGGCGCTGGTGGCCATCGGGGACAACGATCCGCGCTGGGAGGCCGAGTATCAGGCTTTGGGCACGACGGCGGGCGCCTACGACGACTGGCATGAGGGCAAGGACCCGGCGGGTATCACCACGCAGAACCCAGAGCTTAGCCAGCGGCTGGACCCGGTGGCCGCAGGCCGTCGCCTCGCCAACTACCTCAAGGTCATGACCCTGGAAACCCAGACCATCGCGCGTGCCTGCGGGAAAAACCATGTGCACAATCTCGAACCCGAGGACCTGTGTGCGCTGACATTGGAAGCAGCGGCCATGGCCGGCGTTCCGCTCGCGGGCACCGACTGGATTCCCGGCCGGTCCGGATTCTGACGCCCCTAACCCTTCACTGCCTGAGCCGATGCCTTGAAAGGACTTCCTATGAGCAGCGAACTTGCGGACTTCGCCCAGCAGCGTGGCGTCAAGTATTTCCTGATCAGCTACACCGACCTGTTTGGTGGCCAGCGCGCCAAGCTGGTGCCGAGCCAGGCCATTGCCGACATGGAGCGGGACGGCGCCGGCTTTGCTGGATTCGCAACCTGGCTTGACCTCACCCCTGCCCATCCAGATCTCTTCGCCGTACCGGATCCGTCCTCGGTGATCCAGTTGCCCTGGAAACCCGAAGTCGCCTGGGTTGCCGCCGATTGCGTGATGGAAGAACGATCGGTCGCCCAGGCGCCGCGCAATACGCTCAAGCGCCTGGTCGCTGAGGCGGCTGCAGAAGGCATGCACGTCAAGACCGGCGTCGAGGCCGAGTTCTTCATTATCGGTGCCGATGGCCAGCAGATTTCGGACCAGTATGATACGGCCGCCAAGCCCTGCTACGATCAGCAGGCCGTCATGCGTCGCTACGACGTCATCACCGAAGTCTGCGACTACATGCTTGAGCTGGGCTGGGGCCCGTATCAGAACGACCATGAAGACGCCAATGGTCAGTTCGAGATGAACTGGGCCTTCGATGATGCCCTCAAAACGGCCGACCGGCATTCATTCTTCAAGTTCATGATCAAGTCGGTCGCCGAAAAGCACGGCTTCCGCGCTACCTTCATGCCCAAGCCCTTCGAGGGGCAGACCGGCAATGGCTGCCACTGCCATGTCTCGGTATGGGACGAGGCCGGCACGACCAACGTCTTTGCCGACAAGTCCATGGAACTGGGGCTCTCCGCCAAGGGGCGGAACTTTCTGGGCGGCATCATGACCCATGCCTCCGCGCTGGCCGCCATCACCAATCCGACGGTCAATTCCTATAAGCGCATCAACGCCCCCCGCACGATTTCGGGTGCAACCTGGGCACCCAATTCGGTGACCTGGACTGGTAACAACCGCACCCACATGGTGCGCGTTCCAGGTCCCGGGCGGTTCGAACTGCGCCTGCCTGACGGAGCGGTGAACCCCTATCTGCTGCAATCGATCATCATCGCCGCAGGGCTCGACGGCGTTCGGCGCAAGGCCGATCCCGGCAAGCGCTACGATATCGACATGTATCAGGAAGGGCATCTGGTGACAGACGCGCCACGTCTGCCGCTCAACCTGCTGGACGCGCTGCGCGAATATGACAAGGACGACAGCCTCAAGCAGGCAATGGGCCCGGAATTTTCTGCCGCCTATCTCAAGCTCAAGCATGGCGAATGGAATGCCTATGCGTCCCACTTCACCGCATGGGAACGCGAAAGCACGCTCGATATCTGAGCTCGCCCAAGTCCCGCAGCCAAAAGGTTCATCGATGACTGCCTACGTCCTAACCGTCAGCTGCGCGTCGCGCCGCGGCATCGTCGCCGCGATCGCCGGATATCTGTCCGGCATGGGCTGCAACATCACTGACAGCGCCCAGATGGACGATCAGGAGACGGGGCGCTTCTTCATGCGCGTGACCTTCGTCAGCGAGGAAGGCCACGACGGGGTGGCGCTGACTGAAGGATTTGAGCCGGTCGCCAAATCCTTCGGCATGACCGCCACCATCAATGACGCCGCGCACAAGATGAAAGTGCTGCTCATGGTGTCGCGCTTCGGTCATTGCCTCAATGACCTGCTTTATCGCTGGCAGATCGGCGGCCTGCCGATCGATATCGTGGGGGTGGTGTCCAACCATTTCGACTATCAGAAAGTGGTGGTCAACAACGATATTCCGTTCCACCACATCCCCGTCACCAAAGCCAACAAGGCAGAGGCGGAGGCTCGGTTGATGAGCGTCGTCGAGCAATCGGGCACCGAACTGATCATTCTGGCGCGTTACATGCAGGTGCTGTCCGAAGCGGTGTGTCGCAAGATGTCGGGGCGGATCATCAATATCCACCACTCGTTCCTGCCCAGCTTCAAGGGCGCCAACCCCTACAAGCAGGCCTATGAGCGTGGTGTAAAGCTGATCGGCGCCACTGCGCACTATGTGACCGAGGATCTCGACGAAGGTCCGATCATCGAGCAGGACATTGTCCGTGTTACCCACGCCCAGAGTCCGGCCGACTACATCGCCCTCGGTCGCGACGTCGAGAGCCAGGTATTGGCCAGGGCCGTGCACGCCCACATCCACCGTCGTGTGCTGCTCAATGGCAGCCGTACGATCGTCTTCCCACCGAGCCCCGGCAGCTATGCCTCAGAACGGCTGGGCTAAGACCTTTCACCCACTGTTCGAAATACGTCCATGGGCGCTGTCATTGCGCCAGTGCCTGGCGACGTCGGTCCGATGACCATTGCCATGTTAATGGCCAATACGGTGACCGCCGCGTATCGCGCTACCGGCCGGCCATCGCCGATGTCCTGTACCTCCATCGGTGGCAGGCCCTCAGCCAAGCTTGACGCCGTCGACGATGACGATGTGAACGTTCGCGGCCCCCGCTCGTTTGGCGCGGGCTGCGCTATACGCGTCGGACTCGTAGCAAGCCCGCGCCGCCGCAAGATCTGGAAACTCGATCACCACATGACGTGCAAAGGCCGGGCCTTCCAAAGTCTCCGCCGTGCCACCCCGCGCCAGAAAGCGTGCCCCGAACTGGGCGAAGGCTTTGGGGGCGAGTGCTTGATAGCCGGCATAGGCGTCAGGGTCGGTGACCGTGACATGCGCTATCCAGTAGGCGGCCATCAGGCTGTGCCCGCCGCGCCATTTGGCTTTTCCAGCAGGCGATGCGCGATTTCAGCCGCCTCCGCAAGATGCTCCCGAACCGCAGTCGCAGCCGCCGCAGGGTCATTTGCAGCAATGGCGCCGGCGATGCGCGCCATCCGCGCTGGACCCGACACATGCCGGTCGGTCGTCGCCAATGTCAGCGCCCGTAGGCGGGAGATGCGGCCATTGAGCCGCTGCACGATTTCCCAGGCAACGTCGTGTCCTGCGACCTCGAAAATGACCTGATAGAAGTGGGTGGACGCGTCATACAACCGATCAGGCTCAGGGGCCTGGCTGGCGGCCTCGAGGGCGGTCAGCGCCTGACTCAGGGCGGCCTTGGCTGCCGCATCGGCCTTGCGGGCGCAGTCAGCGGCAGCCTCCGCCTCAAGCAGCAATCGAATATCATAGATTTGCCGGGCCTGCTCCCAGTCGAGCCGGGCAACCATTGGCCCGCTGCGGGGCAGGAGGACCACCAAGCCCTCTGCCTCGAGATATCGGATCGCCTCCCGGACTACCGAGCGCGACACATCCAGCTGCTCGCAAAGGGCTCGCTCTACCAACCGCTCACCGGGTGCGAAGTAACCCGAAATGATAGCCCGGCGGAGCCGGTCTACGCAGATTTCACGCAGAGTTTGCGGGAAAGACTCGATCTTGAGATTCGGCATGATGATCATACCGGCACCATAATTGGGTGAGGTTAGCAACGCAATGCCTTGACATTCCGTCTTATGGTATACCAACTTACAGCAACGCTTCTGAGGAGCATGCTGTGGCTGCGCAAATTCGAAAGACGTTTCTTTCCATTGAGACGACACTTGTTGAAGGCAGACGTCCCGCTGCCCGTCCACTCAAGCTGATCGCGGCGGCCGCGGTCGTGACAAATCCCTGGGCAGGGCGTGATTTCGTTGCCGATCTCAAGCCGGAAATTCACGATGTGGCGCCCGAGCTGGGAGCCCTTCTGACCCAGATGATCTGCGATGCGGCCGGTGGCGGCGCAGCCGTCGAGGGCTATGGCAAGGCGGCCGTGGTCGGCCTTGATGGCGAGATCGAGCATGCTTCGGCGCTCATTCACACCCTCCGCTTCGGCAACCACTATCGGGAAGCGGTCGGCGCCAAGACCTATCTGGCTTTCACCAATACCCGCGGGCCTGCCAATTGCCCCATTATGATCCCGCTGATGGACAAGGTCGACGAAGGTCGGCGCTCGCACTACCTCACCATTCAGTTTGCCATTCCCGATGCTCCGTCCGCCGACGAGATCGTCGTGGCCCTGGGTGCGTCCATTGGCGGCCGACCCCACCATCGGATTGGCGATCGCTATCAGGATCTCAAGGATTTGGGCCATGACGTCGCGAATCCTGCTGCTATCTGACGGTCGCAAGGTCCGGCTGCTCGAGGCAGGGGCCGGAGAGCCGCTGGTTCTCATCCATGGTGTCGGGCTGCGGGCCGAAGTCTGGGAGCCGCAGATTGCGGCACTTTCGGACCATCACCACGTGATCGCCATTGACATGCCCGGCCACGGCGGCAGCGACCCGCTCGCGCCGACGGCGCGCCTTGAGGATTACGTCGACTGGGGCGCCAGCGTCGTCGAGGCGCTTGCCCTTGGGCCGGTCAATGTGGCCGGGCACTCGATGGGCGCACTTATTGCAGCGGGGCTTGCAATAGCACGTCCCGACCTGACCCGTCGGGTGGCGCTGCTCAGCGCCGTTTACCAACGCGGGGCGGCCTTGCGCCAGTCGGTGTTGGCGCGTGCCGACGAAATTGCGCGGGGCGAAAACGGTATCAACGGACCGATCGCGCGTTGGTTCGGCGATGAGGACGGGCCATTCCGCAAGCGGGTCGCCGGCTGGCTTGGCGGCATGGACCGCCAGAGCTATGCGACCGCTTATCGGGCCTTTGCCGAAGGCGACACGGCCTATGTCGGCCGGCTGGGCGCAATCGCCTGTCCGGCGCTGATACTGACCGGGGAAGACGACGCCAACTCGTCGCCGGACATGAGTCAAGCCATAGCAAATGCCGTACAATCGGGGGTGGCGGCGGTCATTCCCGGGCACCGTCATATGGTCGCGCTGACCGCGCCAGACCTGGTCAACGCCAAACTCAGCGAGTGGTTGAACATGCGCCAGGCTCCCCCCGTCACCGGCCGGACGCCCCGTGCCCTCCGCGATGCTTTCGGCTGCTTCATGACCGGCGTGACCGTGGTCACGACCAACGGGCCTGATGGTAAGCCGCTGGGCTTTACCGCCAACTCGTTTTCCTCGGTATCGATGGACCCGCCATTGTTGCTGGTGTCCATCGCCAATACCTCGCGCAGCCATGCCGCCTTCGTCGGTGCACTCGGCTTTGCCGTCAACATCCTGGCCGAGGACCAGAAGGCTGTCTCGGCAACCTTTGCCAAGCCGGTGGAAGATCGTTTCGCTGGTCTCGCCTGGGAAAACGGTCCCGCCGGATCGCCGGTGATCGCTGGAACCTCGGCCTGGTTCGACTGTGACATGCACCAGGTGGTGAGTGCGGGTGACCACACCATTCTCATCGGGCAGATCGTCGACTTTGACGTTACTCAGGCGCCTGGCCTTGGCTATTACCGCGGCGCGTACGTCACCCCCGCGCAAACTGCGGTGAAATTGCCAACCGGGCCCGACGTCGTGATTTCGGCAATCCTGGAGGCGCCTGGACAGGTTCTGTTGATCGACGATGGCACCGGGGCGCTGACGCTGCCATCGATGCGCGTCGAGCGGGCGGGCGTTCAGGCATCGCTTGAAAAGCTGATCGGGCAAACCGGCCTCCAGGCCGAGCCGGGCTCCATCTACGCCGTCTACGACAATGTCGAGCGCGGCTCCCAGCACATCGCCTTCCGTTGCCCGACAGCCAGCGGCCTTCCTGCCCATGGCATGCTGGTCGATCTCACGGTGGAAAGCATGTCCCGTGTCGCCGATCCGGCCATCCGCGTCATGTTGCAGCGTCTGGCCGAGGAGTCCCGCATGGGCAATTACGGCGTCTATTTCGGCAATCACGAGCAGGGGCGCGTGACGCCTGTCGCGGAAAGGCTAGCGCCATGAAGTTCTCGCTCTTTGTCCATATGGAGCGCGTTTCGGCCAGCGACGACCAGAAACAGCTCTATGAAGAAATGATCGAACTGTGCCGCATGGCCGACGAGGGCGGCATGCACGCCATCTGGACCGGCGAACACCACGGCATGAACTTCACCATTGCGCCCAACCCGCTGCTCAATCTGGTCGACATAGCGCGCCGCACCTCGCGGGTGCGGCTAGGGACCGGCACGGTGGTTGCCCCCTTCTGGCACCCCATTGCCCTGGCCGGCGAAGCGGCAATGGCCGACATCATCATGGACGGGCGGCTCGACCTTGGCATCGCTCGTGGCGCCTACGGCTTCGAATACGAGCGGCTCGTCCCGGGGCTGGACGCCTGGGGCGCCGGGCAACGCATGCGCGAGCTGATCCCCGCGGTCAAAAAACTCTGGCAGGGCGACTATACCCATGAGGGCGAGTTCTGGAGCTTTCCCAAGACGACCTCTTCGCCGATGCCGCTGCAGCAGCCGCACCCGCCGATCTGGCTGGCGGCACGCGACCCCAACAGCCATGATTTCGCGGTTGCCAACGGCTGCAACGTGCAGGTGACGCCGCTCCATTTCGGCGACGAGGAAGTGCAGAGCCTGATGGATCGCTTCAACGCGGCCTGCGCCAAATTTCCCGAGCAGCCGCGTCCCCAGATCATGGTGCTGCGCCATACCTACGTGGCCGACAACGAGGCCGATGCGCAGCGTGGCGCCGAGGAACTGAACACCTTCTACAACTATTTCGGCGCCTGGTTCAAAAATGAGCGGCCCATTTCCATGGGGCTCATTGAAGCCCTGACGCCTGAGGAGATCGCGGCCCACCCGTTCTACTCGCCGCAGGCGATGCGCCAGAACCAGATCGTCGGTGAGGCGCCCGAGGTGATCGACAGGATCAGATCCTATGCGGCAATGGGCTATGATCAGTTCTCGTTCTGGATCGACAGCGGCATGAGCTTTGAGCGCAAGCGCGCCTCGCTCGAGCGTTTCATCCGCGATGTCATGCCGGCATTCGCCTGAGGATCAGATGGACCGCTTTCAGCTCTATATCGATGGCAAGTTCGAACCCGGGGCGGCGAGCTTTGAAAGCATCGACCCCGCCACGGGCAAGCCCTGGGCGATGATGCCCGAGGCCCGCGCCGCCGATGTCGAGCGCGCCGTTGAGGCCGCCCATCGTGCATTCCTGGCGCCGGAATGGGCCGGACTCACGGCCACCGCCCGTGGCAAGCTACTGATGCGGTTGGCAGATCTCGTGCAGCAGGCGGCCCCCCGCCTCGCCCAAATCGAAACGCGCGATACCGGCAAGATCATCCGCGAAACCTCCGCCCAGATCGCCTATGTCGCCGACTACTACCGCTACTATGCCGGTCTCGCCGACAAGATCGAAGGGGCTCACCTGCCGATCGACAAGCCGGACATGGAGGTGTGGCTGCGCCGCGAGCCGGTGGGCGTGGTCGCCGCCATCGTGCCCTGGAACAGCCAGTTGTTCCTGTCGGCTGTCAAGATCGGGCCCGCCCTGGCGGCCGGTTGCACCCTGGTGGTCAAGGCCTCCGAGGATGGCCCGGCTCCGCTGCTCGAATTCGCCCGACTCGTCCATGAGGCAGGCTTTCCGCCTGGTGTGGTCAACATCATTACCGGCTTCGGAGCAACCTGCGGTCAGGTGCTGACCACCCATCCCAAGGTCGCCCATATCGCCTTTACCGGCGGGGTCGAGACTGCCCGCCACGTGGTGCGCGGTTCGGCGGAAAACCTGGCGCGAACCTCGCTCGAACTGGGCGGCAAGTCGCCTTTTATCGTCTTTGCGGACGCCGATCTGGAAAGTGCAGCAAACGCGCAGGTGGCGGCTATCTTTGCGGCCACTGGGCAAAGCTGCGTCGCCGGCTCGCGCCTGCTCGTCGAGGAGAGCGTCAAGGCCGTCTTGCTCGCCCGGCTCAAGCAGAAGGCGGAAGCCGTGCGTATGGGCGCGCCCGACGACATGGCCACCGAAGTCGGTCCGCTCTGCACCGCGCGGCAGCGAGATCGCATTGTCCGGGTCGTCGCGGAGTCCCTGGCTTGCGGCGCTCGCCTGATCGCTGGCGGCACGCCGGACGCTGACACGGGACAGTTCTATCCTCCCACCATTCTCGATTGCTCGGATGCGCCACAAGCACCTTGCTTGACCGAAGAGCTCTTCGGGCCCGTCCTCTCGGTCCTTGGCTTCAAGGATGAGGAGCACGCGCTGACGCTGGCCAATGAGACCCGATACGGGCTGGCGTCGGGCGTCTTCACGCAGAACCTCACCCGCGCCCACCGCATGATCCGCGGCATTCGCGCCGGTGTTGTCTGGGTCAATACCTATCGTGCCGTTTCGCCGATGGCGCCCTTCGGCGGACACGGTCTGTCAGGTTTCGGCCGGGAAGGCGGCCTGGCAGCGGCACTCGACTACACGACGGTGAAAACCGTGTGGCTGCGCACCTCGGACAGTCCGATCCCGGACCCGTTCGTCATGCGCTGAGGGACAATGCAAAGGAGACGACTATGAAACGTTTACTGCTCGGCTTGGCTTTCGCGGGTACGCTGGCGGTTTCGGCCGCCCAAGCGCAGACGATTGTTTTCACGTCATGGGGCGGAACCACCCAGGATGCGCAAAGCGCCTTCTGGGCCAAGCCGTTCAGCGATGCAACCGGCACCGTGGTGGCCCAGGACGGCCCCACCGACTATGGCAAGATCAAAGCCATGGTCGAGGCTGGGTCGGTGGTGTGGGATGTGGTCGATGTCGAGTACGACTATGCCCTGCAGGCCGCCGAGCAAGGGCTGCTGGAACCGCTGGATTTCACCATCATCGATAAGTCCCGGCTCGATCCGCGGTTCGTCTCCGACTACGCGGTGGGCTCGTTCTACTACTCTTTCGTGCTGGGTTGGAACCCGGCCAATTTCACCGGCGACCAGCCCGCCACTCTGGCCGATCTCTTCGACACCACAAAATTTCCCGGCAAACGCACCTTCTACAAGTGGGCTGCGCCCGGCGTGATCGAGGCAGCGTTGCTGGCCGATGGCGTCGCACCCGACCAGCTCTATCCGCTTGATCTCGACAGGGCCTTTGCCAAGCTCGACACGATCAAATCTGAAATCATCTGGTGGGACGGCGGCGCCCAGTCCCAGCAGTTGCTTGCCTCGGGCGAGGCCCCTATCGGCTTCTTCTGGAACGGACGCCTCGCAGCGCTCGAAATGTCGGGTGTGGATGTGGGCATCAGCTGGCAGCAGAATGTCACTGCCGCCGACGCGCTCGTCGTCCCCAAGGGTACGACCAACAAGGACGCTGCGATGAAGTTCATCGCTGAAGCAACCAGCCCAGAGGGGCAGGCGGCGTTCGCGGCAGCTTCGGGCTACGCCCCGATCAATCTGGATTCGGCCGACTTGATGGATGCCGCCGTCCGGGCGACGCTCCCCGATGCGCAGACGGCCGAGCAAGTGAATGCGGATCTTGCCTACTGGGCCACGAACCGGGACGAGATCGGCAATCGCTGGTACGCTTGGCAGGCTCAATAAGATCCGGGCAACCCCGGCCACGGTCGGGGTTGCCAATGCGCTTTTGGGGAGGACCCTAACATGCTTGGTGCTGCCGTGGTCTCGTCGCGCCGTTCGGGTCTTGGCTTTGCGATGCCGGCCACAGTGTTGCTGGTCGCCTTCTTTGTGGTGCCGGTTGCCCTGCTGCTCGCTCGCTCGGTCACCGAGCCTGTCCTGGGGATGCAAAATTATGCGACGCTCCTGGGCAGCACGACCTATCTACGCATCTTCTTCAACACGTTCATGGTGGCCGGGCTCGTAACGATCATCACGGTGCTTATTGCCTTCCCGGTGTCCTGGGCCCTGGCCATCATGCCGAAACCCCTCGCCGCCATCCTGTTCGGCATCATCATCCTGTCGATGTGGACCAACCTTCTGGCACGGACCTATGCGTGGATGGTCATGCTGCAGCAGACCGGGGTGGTGAACCGCATCCTCCAGGCGCTCGGCGTCATCGAGCAGCCGCTGCAACTGACCAACAGCCTCGTTGGCGTGACCATCGGCATGGTCTACATCATGATCCCATTCATGGTCCTGCCGCTCTACGGTGTCATTCGCAAGATCGACCCGATGACGCTCCAAGCCGCCAGCCTGTGCGGCGCGACCCGCTGGCAGGCACTTACCCGTGTGCTGCTGCCACTGGCGATGTCCGGCATCGCATCCGGAGCGCTTATGGTCTTCGTCATGTCGCTTGGCTACTTCGTCACCCCCGCTTTGCTAGGAGGCACCGCCAACATGATGGTGGCCGAGCTCATCGTGCAGCAGGTGCAGAGCCTGGTGAACTGGGGCATGGGCGGGGCCGCTGCCTTCGTGCTCTTGGTGGTCACGCTGGCCCTCTACGCCGTGCAATTGCGCCTCTTCGAACCGGTGGGGAGCCGCTAATGCTGCTCGATTTTCACAAGCTGGGCAGTTGGAAGTGGCTGCTGCTCGGCATCTGCCTGCTGACCGCGCTGTTTCTGCTGCTACCCATCGTCTTTATCGTCGCCCTGTCCTTCGGCAACTCGCGCTGGTTGATCTTTCCACCGCCGGGCTGGACACTCCAGTGGTACCAGGAACTGCTGTCCGATCCGCGCTGGCTGGAGGCCGCCTTCACCTCCGCCCGCATCGGCGTGGTGGTCACCATCATTTCGGTCGTTCTTGGTTTCCTGGCGTCTCTCGCGCTGGTCCGCGGCACATTTCCCGGCCGCTCGATCCTGCGCGCCTTCTTCCTGACGCCTATGGTGCTGCCCGTGGCCATCATCGGGGTAGCACTCTATGCCGCCTTCCTGCGTGTGGGTCTGAGCGGCACCTTCATCGGCTTCGTCATTGCCCATGTGATCGTTGCGCTGCCCTTTGCGATCATTACCATTTCGGGTGCGCTCGAGACATTTGACCCTGCCATTGAGGACGCTGCCGTGCTCTGTGGCGCTTCCCCCTGGGAGGCGCGGTTCCGCGTCACGATGCCGGCCATCAGTCATGGATTGTTTTCGGCCGCGATTTTCTCGTTCCTTATTTCCTGGGATGAGGTGGTGCTGTCCATATTCATGGCGTCACCCACGCTTCAGACGCTGCCCGTGCGCGTCTGGTCCACGCTGCGGCAGGATTTGACACCCGTGGTCGCGGCTGCTTCCGCCCTCTTCGTCGTGCTGACCTTGCTGCTCATGGCGGCGGCGGCCCTGATCCGCAAAGGCAAGTCCAGATGAGCAGCCCGTATCTTCACATCGATGGCGTCCGCAAGGTCTATAACGACGTGGTCGCGACAGACAATGTCGATCTGACGATCGAGCAGGGTGAGCTCGTCACCTTTCTGGGGCCGTCTGGTTCCGGCAAATCGACGACGCTCTATATCCTGGCCGGCTTCCAGGACCCCACCAGGGGCGATATCCGCATCCGCGGCAAGTCCATCCTCTCGATCCCGCCGCACAAGCGCCAAATCGGCATGGTGTTCCAGCGCTACACGCTGTTTCCTCACCTGAGCGTTGGTGAAAATATCGCCTTCCCGCTGCGCGTGCGGCGGATGAACCAGTCTGAGATTGCAGAAAGGGTGACGCGGGCGCTGGCATTGGTCAGGCTGACTGGCCTTGAGGACCGCATGCCAGCCAAGCTCTCGGGCGGACAGCAGCAGCGTGTCGCCCTGGCCCGTGCCCTCGTCTACGATCCACCTGTGCTGCTGATGGACGAGCCGCTTTCGGCGCTCGACAAGAAGCTGCGCGAGGAAATCCAGGTCGAAATCCGGCGCATTCACCAGGAGACAGGCGTCACCATCCTCTATGTCACGCATGATCAGGACGAAGCCCTTCGCCTGTCTGATCGTATTGCGATCTTCAATCGCGGCCGGATCGAGCAGGTCGGTACTGGTCCCGAGCTCTATGAGAATCCGGCCACCCATTTCGTTGCCGACTTCATCGGAGACAGCACCTTTCTTGCCGGGGAGATTGCTGAGCTTGCCAACGGAAAGGTCAGCCTGCGCTTCTCCGATGGCACGCAACTGTCCCCGGTGCGCCTGCACGGCGACGGCCGCCGTGGCGGGACCGCCGAACTGCTGTTGAGGCCCGAGCGGGTCGACCTTGCCGCCGAACCGGGAGGGACCGGCGCTTCTCTGCCCGTCACCGTCGAGGATGCCGCTTTCCTGGGCAATGCCATGTTGGTCTCGGTCCGGACGGGTTGGGGACAGCAAATTGTCATCCGCATTGGCTTCGGTCACCCGCTTTCTGGGCGTATCAAGAGAGGCGACGCAATGCATGTGCGCTGGAACCCAGAAACCGCCAGCGCCTTCGCCAAGGGGTAAGGAAATGCACCTGTCGGATTCTTCGCTGCTCGCCACTGACGCCTTCATCGGTGGCGAGTGGATCGGCTCGTCTGAGCGCCTGGCGGTGCGCGATCCCGCGCGTGGCAACCTTTTGGCCGAGGTCGCCGATTGCGATCGCGCTGCGGCGGCCGAAGCGATCGCTCGCGCTGGCAGGGCGCAGCCGGCATGGGCCGCCTTGACGGGCAAGGAGCGGGCCGCCCATCTGCGGCGCTGGCATGATCTCGTCGTTGCCAACGCGGACGACCTTGCCCGCATTCTCACCGCCGAGATGGGTAAACCCCTTGCTGAAGCCAAGGCCGAGATTCTCTATGGCGCCGCCTATATCGAGTGGTTCGCCGAAGAGGCCAAGCGCATCTATGGCGACATCATTCCGGGCCATCAGCGCGACAAGCGTCTGCTGGTCCTCAAGCAGCCCGTCGGCGTGGTCGCCGCCATAACGCCGTGGAATTTCCCCAATGCCATGATCGCCCGCAAGCTGGCGCCGGCACTGGCTGCCGGCTGTACGATCGTCGCCAAACCCGCCGCTGAGACGCCACTTTCAGCCCTGGCGCTGGCCGTCCTAGCGGAGCGCGCAGGCCTGCCCAAAGGTGTTCTTTCGATAGTGCCATCGTCACGAAGTGCGGAACTGGGCCTCGAATTCTGCCAGAACCCGGCAGTCCGCAAGCTGAGCTTTACCGGGTCGACCAATGTCGGCCGCATCCTGATGCGGCAGAGCGCCGACCAGATCAAGATGTTGTCGCTCGAACTGGGCGGCAACGCCCCCTTCATCGTGTTCGATGACGCAGATATCGACGCCGCGGTGGACGGCGCTATCGCCTCCAAGTTCCGCAATGCCGGGCAAACCTGTGTCTGCACCAATCGCATCTATGCCCAGGCCGGAATCCACGAAGTCTTCTCCCATCGTCTCGCCGAGCGCGTCAGCAAACTGAAGGTTGGGCCGGGCGACGCAGATGGGGTCGAGATTGGTCCGCTGATCAGTTTGGCTGCTCTGGCCAAGGTTCAGGATCATGTCGCTGATGCACTGGCCAACGGGGCGCGGCTGTTGTTCGGCGGGGCACAATTGGAGGGCACGTTCTTCCAGCCAACTGTGCTGGCAGGCGTCTCAACCCAGGCAAAACTGGCGCGTGAGGAGACTTTCGGGCCGCTTGCCGCCGTTTTCAGCTTTGAATCGGAAGATGAGGTCATCGCTTTGGCCAACGACACCGAATTCGGCCTCGCCTCCTATGTGTACACCCGAGACCTCGCCCGCGCCTGGCGGGTGATGGAGCGGCTCGAATGTGGGATGGTGGGCATCAATACCGGCCTCATTTCGACTGAGGTCGCCCCGTTTGGGGGCATCAAGCAATCGGGTATGGGCCGGGAAGGTTCGCACTATGGAATCGAGGACTATCTCGAACTGAAATACGCGTGTGTGTCCGTGTGACTGCGCCGTCTGCATACGACGCCCAGAGTGTGCTCACCATCTGAGCTGACAGTCATGGCTGTGGGGTGCCTTCAGCCGACAAGGGAAGTCGCGGTCTGCAAGGTGAAGTCGAGGGGAGCGGTCGCTTCCTCGCCGTCTGGCATGGCCCGCGAGATCGCAATCGCCCCAACCATCATGGCGACGATGCTCCAGGCGCGCCGCTCACGATCAGCGTCGGGACCGTCGAGGACCCCCGCCATCTTTCGGATCAGCTCGAGCATCTTGCCCTCGTAGGCCACGCGAACTGGCTGGCTGGCACGAGCGACATCGGCGCTCAAGGTCGGCATGACGCAGCCAGCTGCCGGATCTTCCCGGTGGTAGACGCTGATGTAGTTGGCGAGCCATTGCCTTAGAAGGTCCCGCCGTTCATCTGGAGTTCCCGTGTCAGGATCGATGAAGGGCTCTCCAAGGCAGGCGTCGATGACGCTTTCCAATAGTGCCTCTTTGTTCGGGAAGTTCGAGTAGAAGGCGCCCGACGTCACGCTAGCTGCAGCTGCCAGGCCGTCTACCCCGATCCCGTTGTAGCCGTTTGTCCTGAGCGCCCGTGCTCCAGCTTGCAGGATCGCCTCCCTGGCCTTCGTCTTTTGATCCGGCGGATATCTCATTGCCAACCTCCAAACACGTCTTGCCTTGTAAGATAACGATCGTTATATAGCGATCGTTATCTTATCCGCCAAGCCGGTCGCCATGGACCGCGTGGCCTATTGAATGGAGCCTGGCTATGACCTTTGAAAATGCCCCGACCAGATCGATCGACGTGAACGGCACGTCCTTTGTGTATCGAGAGTTCGGAGAAAAGAGCGGTGTAACGGTGCTCTTGCTGCATCACCTGACGGCGGTGCTCGACGATTGGGACCCCCGGGTGGTCGATGGCCTGGCAGCCAAGCACCATGTCATCGCGTTCGACAATCGAGGGGTGGGCGGCTCAGGCGGCCAGACACAGACCTCCGTCGGGGAGATGGCGCGCGATGCGGTCGCGTTCATCCATGCGCTCGGACTGGGCAGGGTCGATCTGCTGGGCTTTTCTCTGGGTGGCTTCATTGCCCAGGCTATCGTCCAGCAAGAGCCTGACCTTGTTCGCAAGGTCATCATCGCCGGCGCCGGCCCTGCCGGTGGCGAAGGCATCGTTAATGTCGGCGCGGTACTGCAGAGTGCCATTGCCAAAGCTGGAAGTTCTGGCAAGCATCCCAAGCACTTTCTGTTCTTTTCCCCGACGAGCGATGGTCAGGCCGCAGCTGATGCCTTCCTTGCGCGGCTGAACGAACGTAAGGAAGGCCGCGATGCGCCGGTGAGCAACGAGACCATTCAGGCTCAGGTGGCGGCCATTCAGGCGTGGGGGCAGGGTGACGCCTTTGGGCTCAGCGCGGTTCAGCATCCCGTCCTGGTTGCCAATGGCGACAATGACGTCATGGTGCCGACGATCAATTCCTTCGAACTGGCGCGCCAACTCCCCAATGCCCAGCTGAGCATTTTTCCGGGTGCCGGCCATGGCGGCATCTTCCAGCATCACGCCGTGTTCGTTCAGGAGGCTCTCGCCTTCCTTCGCTGACAGCATGGCCGTCTGCAGCACAATTGGCTGGCGGTTCGAGCGTGATGGCACCAACTGCCGCCAATCCAATGGTTGCGTCTGGTTGCGCGGCATATCGGCTGGCCTATCTGCCGTCTTCCTTGCCGAACTGCGGCAAGGCTTCGCACTTATCTCTCGGCAGCGCCGGTTGCCGCGCTAAGCGGGTCTTTGAACCTCTGCTGAGCCTTCTGCCGAGGGCGTGGTGTCCAGCCATTGCCACTATCAATTCGCTCTCGTAGCCACCCGTGCTTGACTTGCATTTGGCCTACGCCATTGAAATGGCTCGTATCGGCCTCCCAGTATGTGTTCCCCAAGCAATTTTGGAGTTCCTCAGAAAAAACCAACTGTGCGCTATTCGATAGTTCTAGAACAGATAGGGGTTAACCCTTTGAACTGTAAGGGGCGATCCATTGAAGTCTTAGAATGGCCTTAGGCAAAAAGGCGGAATGAACTTCGCGGCTCAAGGGAACGGGCGATCCGAATGGAAGAGCAAAAAATGGCCCCAGGATAGATATCCTGGGGCCATTAACATTGCTGGTCTAGGTCAGCGGATTCGCGAGATTACGTGGAGACGATGCCGCTTTTCCGACTGTAAGCGCGTCACTGAACTCGACGTCGCGATCAAATACCAGGTGCTCTGCTCGGAGTTGCCGAATCTTCTCTGTTTACAGTGACTGTGAGTCGGCCCCGTCAGCTGGTGACGTCGACTTCACACCGCGCTAACCGTACACTGTATGATTAGTGCCCAGATGCGATAACCGTACACTGTGCGAAATGTCAAGACCGTGTTCGAAGGAGGCCGCCGCATGGGCGCAGATTCTGGACGAGGGGCAGGAGCCACCACCCCGCTCAGCAAGGCGAGGGTGCTGCGCCAAGCCCTTGTTCTCGCCGATAGAGAGGGCATGGACGCGCTCAGCATGCGCAGGTTGGGGCAGGAGCTCAACGTCGGGGCGATGTCGCTCTACCACCACGTCGCCAGCAAAGAGGAGTTGCTCGACGGCATGGTGGACCTCGTTTTCGCCGAGATTGAGCTAACGGAAAGCCGGGATGATTGGCAAACGGCGATGCGAGCGCGGGCGGTGTCTGCCAGAGAGGTGCTGGCCCGCCACCCCTGGGCGATCAGCCTCATGGCGTCACGGACCAACTCGGGACCCGCCAACCTGCGGCACCACGAGGCTGTGAAGGCCTCGCTGCGCACGGCCGGTTTCTCGATCCCGATGGCCACACACGCAAACTGGCTACTCGACAGCTATATCTACGGCTTCGCCCTCCAGGAGGCGACCCTTCCCTTCGCCGGCGCCGACGAGCTTGCGGACATGATCCACGAGGTGTTCCTGCCGCAACTGCCCCCGCAAGAGTACCCCTACCTGAACGAGAGCGCCAACGAACTCACGCGAAGTAACTACAACCCAGCGGACGAGTTCACCTACGGTCTCAGCCTGATCCTCGACGCCCTCGAACGCGCCCGCCTCGTGGCGAGACCATAAAACCTTCTGCGGCCGTAAGACCTTTGCATGATCGATCCCGGTCCATGGCTCGGAGCTACGCAGTCCCCAACCAACCAACAGCAGTCGCACGCCGCGTCAGCTGGACGCCCGCAAAAACCCTCGTGCCTTTGGTGCAGTCATCATTCACTGATGTCGCCCGATCATTGAGCGTCATCGTGGCCACGCATTCTCTGTTCAGCCTGAACGATTACCTTGAAGCCCTCATCCACCATGGCGATCCGCTCGAGGTTTTGAAGCGGACGGCGGGTGATGAAGGCGCCCAAGCAGCTCAAAACCGACGGCGAACGGGAAGTAGAAGGCGGCCGGACCAGCAGAGCGGCCTTCATTTGAGTGTTCCCATAGGGGGCTTCTTGACTAGAGTCCCCGCCATTTCTTGCGCCGGCATGTCATGCAGCCAGGCAAGACGAACAGGATCCGTCTCGACCCTGATCTTTGCCTCGAAGTTTTTGATGTTCTCGTTGTGTAGAAAAGTGTCGTACCGGTCGGGCATGATGTACTCCCTTCCCCTAGGCTTCCAGAGTGGATAAGTCCAATCACGTAGCGACCTTGGAGACGAAGAACGCGGGGCGATGGTCCGGTTCGAAAACCGGGTCATCACTCCCGGAATGACTTCGCCAACCTGGTTACGATCGGGTCCCATGTCGCTTTCGCTGCGGCGGGGTACTCTATCTCGAACACGTGGACCACACCGGTTTGATTGTCGATGCGGGCGGCGCGGTAGAATACCCGGTCGTCGGAGTAACCCGAAAGCGCGTAGCGATCGGATTTTGCGCTCTGGTATGTCACCTCGCCATAGTCGCCCCAGTCGCGATCACGGGCCACCATTGCAGGGCCGTCGAGCCCGTCGATATTGTACTGGCCAAACACTAGCAATGTGACCGTTCCGTCCGGACTACGGAAGGTGCGGCCGTCGTCGTTGTCGGGCGCCTGCTGCATGGCGAGGAGCCCGGACGGGTATTCGATCGTTGTGCCGAAGCGAGCGTTCACATAGGCCGTCCAGCCTGCATCGCCGTTCGGGGGAACCAACGCTGCGGCCGCGTCGCCTCCAACCAGCTCAATTCTGGAAACCCACGCTGTGGCGTCGCCACTCAGAAACTCGATGCGGACATGAAGCGCGGTGACATCGGCCAGCAGTTCGGCCATCGACGCGGCTCCGGAAAGCCGCCAGCCTGGCGCATCGAAGCGGATAGCCTCGGTGGTCCATGCAGTGCCAACCGGCAGCGGGAAGTCGATCGCGGCGGTACGCCCGCGGCTTTCGATGTAGATGTCGCCGCGACCGCCATAGTCGAACGGGGCGACGTAGGTGCCGCTTTCGGTGCGGATGGTGACTGTCATTCCCTGCGCACCGACCCAGTCGCCCAACATCTGCGGCGGCGCGATCAGGTAGCCATTGACGCCGTCGCCAGGCGCAAACGCCTTGAGCACACCACCGCCCGAAGGGCCGCCGGAACGCTCCGCCGTCAGCGTCGCGTGGTCGCCGATCCAACCCTGCGGCCCGTCCGCAAAGTCGACCACCCTGCCGACCCCGCCGGGGCTTTCATCCGCCAGCGTGGAAGGCGCGGCGGGCTGGGTTGCCAGGGCGGCAGCGGCGAGTGGATCGACCATCTTCGACGGATCGAAGCCGCCCTGCAGGTGCAGGTTGGCGGTCAACGCGGCGACGACACTGGTGATTTCGCTATCCGTCGCACTCTGGCCCTCGACGGTGAACATGAACCGCTTTCCGTCGCTGCGCGCGCGTTCGGTCACCGTCTGCACCGTGCGGAAGCCTTCGAACCAACTGGAGATCCGCATCACAGGCTCGTGGTCGAGAACAAGGTTCTCGACGCTGGTGATGTCGGTGTAGCCCAGCAGGGGTTCGTCGGGGAGCCACCAGAAGCTCAGCAGTGTCCAGCGACCGTCCGGGCTGACGAACTGCTTGTCGTCCTGGGTGTCGTAGGTCACCTTCCAGCCCTCGGGCAGAAGGAAGGTAACGCCGCCGACATCGACGGGCGACCCCGTGACCGCTGCGGCGGCGGCCCCTGGGGCCGGAACGGGCGCCGCGACGGGGACTGACGGCTCTGCGGCTGGGATGTCTTCCTGCGGCAGCGGGGCGCCGGCGCTGCCGACATCGTCCCTGGAGCAGGACGTGAGCTTGTCAGCGTCCAGCGTAATGCCGTCGAGAACGGCATAGAACTCGTCTTCCCAAGCCCAGCCTCGAGCGCCGACAAGGGTGACCATGACCGGGTCGCCGTCTACGCACCGGAGCAGGCGGTAGTAGGTGAACATGCCTGGCACCATCGCGCCGCCAAACTGGAACTCGTCCTCGGTCCCGTCCCAGTAGTAGCTGTCGGCGATCTGGCCGAGAACCTCGGCCGCCTGCAGCTCTATGTCTTCGGGGATGTCGTGCTGAAGCCCGTCAATGCCAGTAACGGCCTCGCCGCGGGCAATACCGATATAGCCGGAATACACCTGGGGCCAGAAGCCGACCTGCAGGCCGCCTTGACTGGTTAGAACATTCCAGTCCTCGGGCACCGAATAGATCACTAGACCGTCGAGCGCCGTGCCGTCCTGGGTCTCCGGCGGCGGCGGCGCTGTCCCGATGCGGATGGTTCCGATCGCGGTTTCGAGCATCTGCCGATTTTCCTCGAAGCTCACGCCGATGGTCGTGCCAGTGATCAGCTGGCTTTCGTCGCCATCGACCGGATCGACTGAAGACAGCAGGAGCAGGTCGGCCATCGTGCCATCGCCCAGGTCAGCGGTGATTTCGCGCCAGCGGTAGGCGACGCCGTCGAGTGTTACGGCGCGGTCGACGTGGATCTCGGCGTGGTCTGGAAAAATGTCGCGCTCGCTGCCCAAAGTGAAGCCAAAGATCACGCCCTTATGAGTCGCCATGTCGCCGAGGAACCACATGCGACCGTCATCCGCGTCGTCGCCCAACTGGAATTCGGGCGGTAGCGCGGCGGTGAGGGTTCGGAACGAGACTGCCTGCCAGTCAGCTGGAGGCGTGATCCTGGCGATCGCATCAGCGGCCGGGGTGGGCGGGACGACAGCGCCCGCACCAGCGTCGGGCGCGGCGTCGGCGTCCTCGGGCGCCTCGGCGGCCTCATCGTCAGGGGCCGGCATTGATGGTGGCAGGCTGCCGTCATCGGGCGCTACCTCGTCCAGGCTCTTGCCGTCATCTACCACGCCAAACTCGTCATAGTCCTCCAAGTCCTGCGCCCGACTGGCCGGCGCCAGAAGCACTGCCAGAATTGACAGTGAAATCAGTATCCTGCGCATCAATTGCCTCCTGGCAGAGCCGGCATTCGGGACAGATCGGGCAAGTCCGGCATGCTGGGAAAACCACCGACGACGCCTTCCCCAATCCCGCGTTTGAGCGTGTCGACGATCACCTGTCCTTCGGGCCCGTCGAGCGGGTAGTAGGTGGTCTCGCCGGCGACGAGGGCGGTGAAGACGCCAGAAATGTCGAGCTGGGCTGGGGACGAACACAGCCTGTCGATCCGCAGCCGGGTACTGACCTGTTTGCTGTCGAAGCGTTCGACGCTGCAGGTGGTGCGGGCCAGTTGGTCGTCACCTAGAAAGCTGATGACGCAGCCCTTGAATCCGGTGATCCCGTCCCACAGCGGCGCTCCGAAATCGATCCGATCGCCGACAGTCGCCCCGGGCGAGGCGATGGACCATCCGCCGCTCTGTGCGTAGTGACCCATTACCCAGTTGCCGTTCGGCAGCATGGCGAAATCGACATCCTGCGGCGCATGGATCTCGATGTCCTGGACCTCTTCCTCGCGGCTGCCGTCGGCGGCGATACGGGTTATCCGACACTGGCCAGCCTGTTCGCTCAGTTGGAAGCGCGAGACTAGCGGTGTTTCGGGGGTGCCAAACATCGCAACCAGCCGGTCGCCTGACAGTGACAGGCGGCGTTCTTCGATACCGGCCTCGGTCTCGATGCGGACGACTTCGGGGAACCCGGCCTTGGCCAGCGCGAACTTGGTGATCGCCGCCCTGAAGGTGCCGTCCGGGCGTAGCTTGCCAGACCATTCACCGCCGTTTGGCAGCGGCATCACCATCCGCGTTCCGGCGGGGAAACCGTAGGTGGCGATCTCGAGCGTCAGCACCTTGTTCAGCCGCGGCAGCAGATGTGTATTGGCCCAGATGACCTGTGCGTCGAGATTTCGCCGCCAGGCTCGCTCGCCGATCTCGGGCAACACCTCCTCGACCAGTAGCTTGCCAAGCAACAGCTTGTGCTCATCGGTCAGCTTCGCCTCGATGTCGCTGTGACCAAGTCCCATTGTCGACGTGCTGCAGTCGCCATAGGTGATCCACTCCGGATCCTGCAACGCCAGGTTGGCGTAGCGGTTCAGCTCGATATCGAGATAAGCCGCGAAGCCTTCCCTGCCTTCCTGCTCGGCCAGCAGGTAGAGCTGCCATACACGGGTCTTCCAGTCGCTGATCGGGCGCGGATTTTCACGGTACCAGGCGGTGTAATGGCAGCGAAGTCCCTCGACAGCGATGTCGCTGACGCCCCTTTGCCATTCGCGCAGCGTCACATCGACCACGAATAGCGCAATCCCGCCGACCTGCAGCGATCCCCAGCCCCATTTGCCGATCGCAAAACTCATCCAGCCCTTGATCGCTCCGGTCAGGGCGGCGTCGGTGCGTCCGTTCCAGATATCGCGCGAAACCTGCGCCAAGGCTAGCACGCCGCCTATGTTGGTCAGGGCGTTGTTCACCGGGCCAAATTGGTCGGCGAACAGTGCGTGTTCGGCCAGCGTCGCCAACACGCCAAGGCCGCCTGCGCTGTCGCCGACCGCCTGGATTCCGAGTTCAAGCTCGGCGTTGCGCCGCGCGGCTACTGCATCGGCCACGAAGCTCTCCGCAAGCACCGCGATCCCGGCTTCGGAGAGGCGGACCGTGGCCGCGTGGGGGGCTACTACAAATTCGACAATGGACTCACTGGGACCACGACCTTCCGTCTGCGGTGCCAGCAAGCCTGTGTTGTCGCCGATGACGCCAGAGTCCTGTGCAATGCTGCCGACAGCTAGACCTGCCGCCACGCCTACTATCGCCAGAAATGCCCAGAGCCTCACCTGCGATATCCTTCAATGCTGGGCACGATAATGGGCCGTGTGGGCGCGGGAGCATTGATCCATGTCAAGAGATCAAACCGGCAGCGCCAACACGGCAAGAACCTGAGCCGAGGCAGCCGAATAGCGTTGAGCACATTCAGCAGCTGGGCGGCGCCAAGAGCTTTGCACGAGGCGGTCGCGACGACGGCTCCCGCAGAAACTCGGTTTTGGTGGGCGGGCCCTGCTCGGGCCGAGCTCCCAGCGAATCCCCCTCCGGCAGGTGGCCGACATGGCTTGTCGTTGAGACGACGCTTAGTGCAGGGCCTTTTCGAACATGCGGTGGGTCTTGTACCGGACACCGCCCATCCGTGTTGCAGCGTTGAGCATCGACGTGTTGGTCTCGAGTATCTGGCTCATTTCGGCGTGGGTGTAGCCCCCGCGTACAGCTTCTTGGAGTTGATTGTAGTTCAATGCCACATCAATGCCTTGACCGCGCCAGGGCTCAAGCACGCCCATGACGAGGAAGCGCAAGCCCTTGATCGCCCCGCGCCGACTGCCCCACAACAGGCGTAACCAGCCGAGTGGTAGCAGCCGCCCATCCCGTATTGGCATGATCGCCTCATTGATGTTGGGGATAGCGATGGAAATGCCGACCATCTCACCGTCTGAGTTTTCGGCGACCCAGGCCAGATCGAAGTCAGCGATCTGCCTGAGGTTTTTGACGAGATGCAGGAACTCCTCGCGGGTGGCGTGCACCCAGAGCCAATTCTTCTCCCAGGCGCTATTGTACACTCGCCATATCTTCTCGGCGTCCCTGTCCAACGTCGCTTTGTTGAGCTTGCGGTAACGGATGTTGCCGCGGGCGATCGTGGCGGGCCCAACACGCGTCAGCTCGCCCGACAGCGTGCCTGCATCAATCCAGAAGCAGTAAAGGTCGACTGTCTTGGAGTAGCCGGCCGCCTCAACCAGAGGCCGGTAATAAGCGGGATTGCTGGGGATCATGATGAAGCTCGGCCTGTCGAAGGCATCGATCTGCAGGCCAATCTCGTCATTGACGGACGGATTGAAAGGACCACGGAGCAGATCATGTCCCCAGCCCGCGGCAGCGTCCTCGACGGCGGCAAAGAGGGCGGACGCCGCGACCTTTTCGTTCTCGCACTCGAAGAAGCCCCATTGCGTGGTGCGCTCGCCATGGGTCTGGTTGTGCACAGCATTGTTGATGGCGGCGATCCGACCGACCGGCTGGCCGGCCCGGTAGGCGATGAACAGCCGAAGCTCTGCATGCCTGTAGAACGGGTTCCTGATCCGGTCCAGTGCGTCCCTTTGTTGAATTCTAAGCGGCGGCACCCAATCGGGGTCTCCGCCACGCACGCGGTAGGGCAGGTCAATGAAGTCGCAAAAGGCCTGTCCCTCGTCGGCGGGCATGACGACGACCTCTGCCGGGATTGCATTCATGAAGTGGTTACCTGTTAGGACCGACACACAGTGAAGGGCGCCCGCAAGCATCCCCACACCCACCAAGTATCGGAAGGAAACTCGCCAGCCTTGACGTGGGTCAATATCGCTGTTCGGGCAAAGGCTATGTTCTGCGGCATGCATCGGAGCGGCAAGTGACAGTCGCGACCCAATTTCATTCAAACTGAAGAGCGATCCCCTGTCGGTTTCCGCCCCATTGCTTGAGGTCCGCAACGTCAACCTGTACCTCAAGAACGCCGGGGAGGAGTTGCACGTTCTGCGCAACGT
Source organism: Devosia sp. SL43 (assembly GCF_021729885.1). Lineage (NCBI taxonomy): Bacteria > Pseudomonadati > Pseudomonadota > Alphaproteobacteria > Hyphomicrobiales > Devosiaceae > Devosia > Devosia sp. SL43. The sequence goes on along the minus strand of NZ_CP063401.1, from coordinate 1,760,323 downwards.
CTCGTTCGCTCTGCAGCCAGGTGAAGTCGTATCTGTCGTTGGTCCATCGGGCAGCGGAAAGTCGTCACTGCTGATGGTTCTGGCAGGATTGGAGAAAGCCACGAGCGGCAGCATTCTGATCGATGGGACAGACATCGTCGGCCTTGACGAAGATCGGCTCGCTGTCTTCCGTCGCGACAATTTTGGCATCCTGTTCCAGAACTTCCACCTCATTCCCTCCATGACGGCGTTGGAGAATGTCGCCTTCACGCTTGAAATCGCCGATCCCTCGCGACCCTACGGCAGTATTCGTCAGGCGGCGCAGGATGCCCTGGTGGCGGTCGGGCTTGGCGATCGGGCAAAGCACTTGCCAAGCGCACTGTCAGGCGGGGAACAACAGCGAGTCGGCCTCGCCCGCGCCATTGTCGGCGAGCCGCGAATTCTGCTCGCCGACGAACCAACGGGCAACCTCGACCAGACCACTGGTGGTGGCGTCATAGAGCGCATGTTTGCGCTAGCTCGGGTTGAGGGAACAGCGATCCTGCTCATCACCCACGATCTTCAGCTTGCCGCTCGTGCAGACCGAACGCTAAGCATGAACCAGGGAAGTCTCCACGAAACGCCCCCTGCAATTCAGGGTGTGACGGTTTGAGGCGGTCCTTGTTCAGTCTGATCAGGGTCGCGCTGATCGATCTGCGCGGGGGCTTTGGCAGCCTCTGGATTTTGGTCGCCTGCATTGCGCTCGGTGTTGCCAGCGTTACTGTGGTCAGCTCGGTTGGCGAATCTCTGCAGTCCGCGTTGACGCGGGACGCCCGGTTGCTGCTGGGCGGAGACATCGAAATCCGCCTGACCCATCGGCCAGCCGATGCCGACGAACGTGCTTTCTTTGCAGACCTGGGTAAGGTCAGCGAGGTCATTGACCTGATGGGGCGTGCACAATCACAGGATGGAAGTGTGCTCGCTGCCGTGCGAGCCGTCGACGCGGCATATCCACTCCGCGGCGTTGTCGAGGTGGATGGCGAAGGCTCGCTTGAGCGGCAATTGGGATCGAGAAGCGGGGTTCGCGGGGCGGTCGCCGATCCGCGACTGCTCGACCGGCTCGGGATAGCCATCGGCGACCGCATCCAGTTAGGCAAGGCCGAGTTCGAGATCCGCGGTATCCTGCACAGTGTGCCCGACCAGGTGAGCCAGGGCGTCGCTATCGGCTATCCTCTTCTCATCTCCACCGACGGCCTAGCGGACACCGAGATCGTTCAGCCGGGCGGTCTCGCGCGCTACCGGTACAAAATTGACCTGGCCGTGGGCACAGACGCCGCACTTGCGGTCAAAGCGGTGCAGGAAGCGTTCCCCGATGTCGGTTTGCGGATTAGTCAGCCGGGTGATGCCACCGAGGAACTGTCTCGCTACTTCGAGCTGCTCCGGCGCTTTCTGACGGTTGTCAGTCTATCGGCTCTGCTGGTGGGCGGACTGGGTGTTGCTCACGCCGTTTCCGCCTACATAACGGAACGGCAGCGTTCCATTGCAACCATGAAAGCCCTGGGTGCGGAGAGCAACCGCGTGCTGTTGCATTTTCTGATCCAGGTTCTGATCCTGACCCTTGTTGGTATCACTCTCGGCCTTGCCCTCAGTTTGACATCCACCGTGGCACTTCTGCCGCGCATCGGACCGATGATCGGGATGGGCCTGATGCCGATCATCGACGGACCATCCATCGCGGCGTCGGTCGCCTTTGGTCTGCTGACCAGCTTTCTCTTTGCCTATCTGCCGCTCACCCGCGTCGAGGCAATGCGGCCAGCGCAGTTATTCCGGTCGACCGTATCTTCATCCGGTAAGGCGATGCATCTGCGCGTGCTGCTACAACCGCGGGTGCTCCTGCCGATGCTGGGGGCCCTGACCGGACTGATTGCCGTGGCGATCTTCGACACCGGGTGGCCAGAGATCGTGTTCTGGTACGCGGTTGGTGCGTCTGTAGCCTTTGCTGTCCTGCGCGGGGCTTCGCAAGTCTTGCAACGCGGACTGAGGCTTGTCCCGCCGGCACCCAATGCCTTGATCAGGAATGCGGTCAAGTCCATCCATCGTGCCGGATCGCCCGCCTCCGCGGTGATCCTGTCGCTGGGGCTTGGTATTTCACTGTTACTGCTAATTGCACTCAGCGAGAGCAATCTGCGCCACCAACTCGACCCCGAAGCGCGGATCGATGCGCCCGACTTGATCTATATGGACCTTTTCGCCGACGAGGTTGAGGCGTTCCAGGCACTCTCCGCCACGGATGCCAGGATTGCGAGCTTCACAGCAATCCCCCTCGTTCGCGCCAGCTCCCTTACAATAAATGGACATGCACCACCCGAGATCAAAGAGCCGCCCAAGGACCTCACGATCTATTTCGGTGACGAGCAGCCACTGACCTACGCCGTCGCGATCCCCGAAGGGTCAAGAGTGGTCAGTGGGGATTGGTGGCCCGCTGAGTATGCTGGCCCGCCGCTTGTGTCGGTGTCCCAAGATATGCGGTCATTGCTTGGTCTCGAACTTGGCGACGAGATCACCTTTCTAATCTTTGGTGATCCTGTATCCACCAGAATTGCCAACTTCCGTGCCTATGACTGGCAGCGCGGCGGTGTCAATTTTCCCTATGTTCTTTCGCCGGGCGCCCTCGATGGCTACCAGTCGTCCTATTTCGGGCTGTTCAAAGCCAAGGAGGGGACGATCCAGAGTCTCCAGTCTGGATTAGCAGCGTCATATCCTGAACTCGTCTTTCTGCCGATTGAGGAGGCGATCGATGCGGTGCGTGGACTAATGACGACGGTCTCCACCACGATCTCGATCGTCGGGGCAATCGCCCTTGCCAGCGGTCTGCTCGTCCTGATCGGTGTGCTGGCCACCGGCCGGCGGCAGCGCGAAGCCGATTCCATCGTGGCCAAAGTGCTAGGGGCGACGCGCGCCGATCTGATCGCATCGTTCCTGGTGGAGTATGTCTTGGTGGGTGGTATAGCGGCACTGCTTGCCGTAGGGCTCGGCGTTGCGGGGGCCTGGGCCTTCGTGACCATCGTGCTCCAATTCGGCTTCTCGGCAGATCCAGTGCTGCTCGCCCTGGTTGCCCCGCTGGCCATGCTTCTGACCGTCGGGGTCGGGGCGATTATCACCTGGAATACGCTGTCGAGGACCCCGGCATCCTATCTCCGGCAGGGATAGGGCGATCGGAGCCTTTGGAGACAGTGCTTTCTGATCATTGCCCCGAACACTCAGACCTTGGAAACCTCGATCGCATTTGATCCATCTCAATGCGAACGACGACGCAAATGTGAGGGTGATCGCATAACCAGAGAAATGACCTCCATGACATCCCATCGTGCCCTGTTAGCGGTCGTCCTAGTCCTGCAAGCCTTCCTGATAGCCACACCCGCGCAAGCCGAAGATATCTTCGTGGCGACCACCCGGGCAGCGCTGTCGGGACCGACATCCGCCGACACCGCACCGCAATACTACTTGCACTACGATATGGAGGTTCGGGCCGACCGTCGACCGGGTCAGTATATCGACCAGTTCGTGACCAAGGTGAGCCGGCGCATTTCAACACTAGGTTCCTTTGCTCGGGAGGTGGTCGGATACTCGCGAGCAAGGTTCGGAACAAGCGAGGTTGTGGTGATCGTACATGGGTACAATACGACCTTTTGGACATCCCAGATGCGGGCGACCCAACTGGCCGTGGATATGGACATTCCTGCCGCTACGATCCAGTTCTCCTGGCCCAACGCCCACAACCTGGTCGCCTACGATGCTGACTTAGGCCGGGCCCGGCAGGCCGAACTCGCTCTGGAAACCCTCCTGGTCGGCTTGACCCGTGCCGGGGCGTCGCGCGTAGTCGTTGTTGGACATTCCATGGGCGCAGACATTGTCATGCATACACTGGCGAGAATGCGCCAGCATGGCAGCAATCAGTTTTTCGCACGGTTTGGCGGTGCTGCGTTGTTGTCGCCCGATATGCCCATCGTTGAGTTCAAGGCCGCCCTGAGCAATCTGAGGGCGCCAGTGGTTATCTATTCGTCCAGCAAGGATTGGGTTCTGGATCTAGTTGCAGGCATGTCGGACCAACAAGTCCGTGTCGGCTCCGTACACGATTCATCAGCCTTCGACGGACTGCCCCTCATGGTCGTTGATACGGCAAACTCCCTGAGCGGCGGTATGGTCGCGCACTATGCCGTCGGTGGTCAGCCGGACCTAATGGCAATGATCAACGCCATGGCCAAGCCGGACCTGATTGGGTTTGCTCAGGCGCTGATACGCAATTCTGATGGTCACGACCTGCAAAGTAGCGGCAACACGGTCGTGGTTCAGCTGCCCCGCTGACTACCGAGACCGCCGCATAGGATCCGAGAGTTTGTGCAGTTGAATGGACAGAGGGAAGTTTCAACCGCAGCGAACGCGGCCGAGGCGAAGGCGCTCCGCTAGGCCCAGCGCCGAGTTCCGCTCTACCGCCACCTTCTGGCCGTGATCGAAAGCCTTGCGTTGGAATCCAAACGCCCCAGCTGGCGGTTGCGGGGGCCTGCGCTGGTCTGGCAGGAGCCTAGCGGTTTTGATCCACGTCAAGGTCAGGCCCACTGAGGCAGGCCATGCTGCATACGGTTCTGCAGGAGCGGCCAAGATGTTTGGGTCTACACTTTCCGTCGGCAACGGTCGGGCGGGTGGCCGACTCAGACCTCCAGGACGCGACCTGGGCCTTCCGTCGGGACAGCGTCCAAACTGAAATGGAGTTCCGACATGTCTTCGCTTTGCCAGCTTTCCGCCATTGCACTTGCGCTGATCGTTCTGGCCGCAGGTCCTCAGCAGGCCTCTGCAGCCCAGCCGATGGTTCGACCAGTTGAGAAAGCGGTTGCTTTCGTCGCATGGGAGGTGCCACGGACCGACCCGGTGGTGTTCGACAACGGCAACATCCACACCGTCTACACGCAACCGATCGCAGCTCCGATCGTCCGGCTCGAAGGACAAACGCGAATTACGGCGATCACCACCTACCACTGGAACAACGGCAAGGGTGCCGATCCGGGGAGCATTGCCCTGGTTGATGCCCACGGGCGCCTTTACGGGCCGTGGGCATCACACGGTTCCCCCGGCCAAGGTGGCGTCCAAAATGCCTACTGGACCGTGCGCCCGCACCTCACCCTACCGGCGGGGAGCTATATCGTGATCGACTCCGACCTCGCCAGTTGGGCGCACAACGAGGCAACCGGCGGTGCAGGGATGGTCCATATCGAAGGCCGCGAGCGTTAGGCGGGTCGCTAGCGCACCCCTCGTCCTGCAGCTTGAGTTCGCGTGCCGCCCGCTGTGCCAGCGGCAACGCCTGTTCGTGGACGGAGAGAGCGATCGTGTGGGATTGCAGTCCGAAACGTTTCAGCGCGGCATACGTGACAGACAGTGTCGCCGAAGCGCAGGTTCCGGATCCCTTAGACAAGCTGTTGCCCCGGGGTCCGCCGCCGCATCGCTATCTACCGAAACGCACAAAGGATTGTGGCGCGGGAGCTTGGGCTGGCTGAGATGGCCCCCAATGCCGGTGAGTTCGCTCGTCAGCTGGAAAAGACCCTGTCTGGGGAGCGTTTCCACACGGCGCAGACCTGCAATGATCTGCTCGCTGTCATCATGGCCGGCCGCGCGGGGGAAGAAATCGTGTTCGGTGATGTTTCCACATTCGGATTTGGCATCCCAGGTTCCGACTTGGCCGTAGCGACGGCGATTGCCAGCGATCTAGAGTTCAAAAACTGGCTTTGGCGAATGTGGGGTGATCTATTTGGACGGCCCGACCATCGCCCTGCAGTTTCGCCACTAGCAGTTGCCAGCGTGCGACGACGGATGGAGGCGACGCTAGCTCGGGCGTCGGCAGTGCTGCTTGAGAACGTCGACGAGCTGGAGCGCGTTGATGGGAGAAGGTTCGCCGCTGTTCCGGCCGCGCCAAACATAAGGTTGCTGCACTAGCGGCGACAGGCTGGCACACAGAACGTGTCGCCCTTCCAGCGACGCTTCGAGTACCCGAATTGACGATCCTCAAGCGAAAAGCCGACCGCTTTGCGCCCCATTTCGGCCGTTCAGGACGCTTTGGCGATCGCCGCGAAAGCGGACGTTCGTGGAACGGATCCCCTAGATTTCGGATTTGGGACGGAGTTCGACGACACGCTCCCGCGCTGCAAGCGCACCGTAGGTCCTAATCACTTCATCAGCTAGTTGCTGGCCAAGGCGAACCGCGGGCTCGTTGCGGAGGCCGAGGAGACGCCCCGCAAGATATCCTCCGTTGAAGGAGTCCCCTGCGCCGGTGGTATCGAGCACCTGGTTGGCGGCGGGGGTGGAGAAGGTATGGAACTGGCCGCCTAAACAGGCATGAACCGGATTGGCGCCGTCCTTCACGATGACTTCTTGAACACCATAGGAGGCAATCCTGGCCGCAGTGTCGTAGGGGGAGGCATCGCCCCAGAGCGCGCGCTCGTCATCGTAGCTTGGCATGGCGATGTCCGTCATGCCCAGCATGCGGTCGATGACAACACGGGCCTCTTCCTGTGATGACCAAAGCCGCATACGGACATTGGGATCGAAGGACACGATTGCCCCGCCCTGACGGGCTTCACGCAGTGCCGCCCACAATCTGGACCGTGCATCGACTGAGAGGATGGATAGGGTGATGCCAGACAGGTGGATCAAACCACCCCGGCAGATCGCGTTGCGCAGCGCTGGAGTGTCGTCGGCAAGTCGCTGCGCAGCGGAGCCCTGCCGCCAGTAGTGAAATCGCCGCTCAGCGCCGTCCAGTTCGATCAGATAGAGACCCATCTGGCGGTCGGGGTCCCGCGACACATTGTTGGTGTCGAGGCCATCCGCCGCCATTGCGGCAACGAAGCGATCCGAGTGGCTGTCGTTGCCGACGCGTGTCACGAAACCGCAATCGGCGGTCGGACCCATGAGCTGCGCGATGTGCCAGATCGTATTGAACGTGTCGCCGGCAAAGCCCCTGCGAAACAATTCAGGACCGGCCGGCGCGAATTCGACCATGGCCTCGCCGATCGATACCGCGCGCCTTGAGGTAAAGCTGATCACGATCGGGCCGTCTCTGCCTGAGACGCACCGTAGATGCGGCCAGTCAGCCAGTCGGGCCAGTCGCGCTCAAAGAAGGATTTCGTCGACTTGTCGAGTTGCCGGTTCGGCCGGGTCCGGACGCGAAGGACATCGCCTTCACGCCAGACAACGATCTGTTCGTCCCTATGCGCCGCCTGCTCGATGCGGAAGCGATAGTCGGCCATAGGCCCGTCTTTGCTCGATGGCACAGCCCCTCCCGCCGGATCGCAGATGGCTCGCGCCCCACGGCTGCCGCCGCCATTGCGGACATAGTGGTCAAGGGCGGTGAGCACCGCTTCGGACGCCACCGCCATGTGCCGCCATTGCAGTGATCGCGCAGCCTCGGCCGAGCGGGAGTAGCCGATGCCTTTGGCCGAGATGCTGCGGACCAGGTTCTGAGCTTCCGCCAGTGCCAAGCTGACGCCTTCGACATCGCAAATCAGACCAGCCTTCTCGCTCATGCGGGCCTGTACTTCGGTGCGCACGGACTTGACGGTATTGGGGCTGTCGGCACGCAGGCACGCCAAGAGCTCGTCGACGCGTTGTCCCGCTATGCGCGCAATCTCGCCAGGCGAGGTCTTGCCAGCTGGGCGGCTTCCGGCGATGTGTTCGGCAGCACGGGTACCGAAGACCTGGCCGGCATTGAGTGCGGCACCGCCAGGTCGGGTCACGCCGTGAGTGCCGGCTGCCTCCCCGATGGCGTAGCAGCCGCTGAGGTTGGTTTGACCCCAGCAATCCACCATTATGCCGCCGTTCATGTGCTGGTTGTTCACCGCGAACTCCAGCGGGTCCTGCGCAATGTCTATTTTGTAACGGCGGTATAGTTCGATCGCGAGCGGGTTCATGTGCTGGAGCCGCGCAATAGGAAGGTCTTGCAAGGCACCTGCCTTACCTAAGTAGTCGGCAACATCGGGGTCTAGTCGCTCCAGGCTGAAAGGCAGGTCGCCGGGTATCTGGAGTGGATTGCGGTTGAAATCCATGAAGACCGACCTGCCCAACGCGGATTCTCGATGGATCGCCAGATCCACCAGGCTCGACCCGAAATCCAGCATGCGAGTGGCGTGGAATGGCCACTGATAGCCTTTGCGGAACAGATTTGAGGCCAGTTCCTGTGTTGTCCGATAGTAGTCAGCCAGAAAATGGTGCTCGTTACCATTACAGTCCACCGAATAGACATGGGGGATAGACTGGACGTATGTGCCGGACAGGTTCCAAGGGAAGCCTTCCCGACGGGTGCCGATGCCGAACTGGCTTTCGGTGAGGTTGACTAGCTCGATACCGGCTTCCAGGGCCAGTCCGAGGGCGCCGAAACACCCATTGGGGTAGACGCTGTCCCGATAGAGCTCGCCCGGCCCGCCTGCGGCAAGAACCAGCGTGTTGCAGGCAAAGATTGCCAAGCCGAATGGATTGCCCTTTGATCGGTCGCTAGCGCGCATCGTTACAAGGCCAACAATCCGACGACACGGGCCATACTCATCCACCAACAGGCTGACTGCAGTCGTGTGGTTGAAGATCGGGACGTTCAGCCGCAGGGCCTCTTCAGCCAGGACCTGGACCATGAGCCTGGATGTCCTGGGGCCGCAACTGGTTGCTCGCCCGACTTCGTCGTGGTCTGTCCGGTAGCGAAGCGTGCCGCCCAGAGGTTCTTGCGGCAGCGGCAGTCCCAGATACTGCAGGGTCGCCATCATCCTGGGCGAACCGACCGCCTCGACATAGGCAGTGTCCTCATCCATGGCGCCGCCGGCGCGGATGGCATGCGCCATGGACTGGTAATTGTCACCCTGGTCGGCGGTATTGGCTGTGTGCAGGGTCTGCTTGTCCGAGCCTGAGCACGCCGACGTGCCGCCCCAGGCGCTCTGGCTGATCACCACCACATCACTGCCACGACGCTTCAGCTCGACGGCAGCGCGCAGGCCGGCGGCACCGGATCCGACAATGATGCAGCCGCTCCGATAAAGCGGCACATCAAGGCCTGCCAGATGCAGCATGTCCGATGCGGCGGGCTCCGCCGGCAAGCGCGGCATGTCGACATCGGTCAGGGTATCGAGGATGTGCTGCGGAACGTCCATGGTCATCGCGGGCATCCCTGGACTTGTTCAGGCGGTCGGAATGTCGACCCAGCGCTGCTGGCGGCCCGATTCCATGCAGGCGTCGACGATCTGACAGATGTGGTGGCCAGTGTCGAAAGTGGGCCACATCGGCGTCTTGTGGACGATGGAGCGGATGACTTCCGCTGCCTCGATGATCTTGGTCTCGTTGTAGCCGAGACCAAAGTTTGGCAAGGGCAGGAAGGCGCGGTAGTTGGCGCTTTCGGGTCCGACATCGATCTCCCGAAAGCCGGCGCGACCGGATGGGTCCGCGCTGGAATAGAACCGCAGCCGGTTGATCTCGTCATAGGTGTAGGCAATGCTGCCTTTGGTGCCATAGACCTCGTAGGTCTGCATGAACTTGCGGCCCGTCGCAACTCGGCTGAAATCGACAATGCCGCGGGCGCCGTTCTCGAAACGGCAAATCAGGTTGGTCGCGTCAGGGTTGGTCACGTCCGCCCAGGCCTCGTTGCCGGTAAGCGCGGCCTGTGCGCCCAGGGCGGAACCTTCGACCACCGGACGCCTGGGCGTGGTGATGAAGTTTTCGGCCACCAAGGCACTGACACGGCCAACCAGGAACGACATGAAGCTGAAGATATGGGAGCCGGTGTCGCCGACGATACCGGTGGGGGCCAATTTGCCATCGGCACGCCACATGAATGGCGCGTTGGGATCGCCATACATGTCAATATGCTGGCAGCCACGGAACATTTTGATCTCGCCGATCTCGCCGGCGGTAATGATCTCTCTCGCCAAGTCGTGGACGGGGTTGCGCGGGAAGGCATGGCCGACCCGAGTGATCACCCCCTTGGCCCGTGCCAGGTCGGCCAGTTCGCGTGCTTCTGCGGCCGTGTTGGCTAGTGGCTTTTCACAATAGACGTGCTTGCCGGCCAACAAGGCTGCCTTGGCGACTTCGTAATGCAGGGAGTCGGGAAGGCAGATGTCGATCAGGTCGATTTCCGGGTCGTTGACCACAGCCCTCCAGTCCTGAAGGACTTTGGCGCCGGGCACGCGACTTGCCAGTTCGTCAGCATGCTTGGGGTTCGCTTCGACCAGCGCGACGACCCGAGCCGTGCCGCCCGATGTGCCGAAAAAGTGCGGAAAGGTCTGGAAGGCCATGGCATGAACCTTCCCCATCCACCCGGATGCTCCAAGGATCGCTACCCTGATTTCAGACATGGCTTTCGCCCTTTCATTGGCCGAGGTGACGGCCGCATCGTTGTTTCGCTCGGTCTGCGCTTATGGATCGCCTTTCAGCGATCGCAGGCGGAGGAATGTCGCCGCAACCGCGCCACCAGAGGCGTGCCTCTTTGACCACGATCAAAGATAATTGGAACGTTCCAAATTTGTCAAGGGTCGCGCTTGATGATGTTTGAGCGGGGCTCGATGGAGAAATGGCGGACCCTTCTTGAGATTTGTGCGAGGGTGCCGTACTTGATGATTGGATTCTAGTTGGTGCATGGATCGTTCCAGCTGTCGGCGTAAGGCTCTTCGGCCCAAAACCAGCGTAATTTGAGCTCGTGAACAGGTGCCCGGGCGCTACGGAGAGCGGCTCGGGTAAGCTATGGTCGGGCGATGGACTGTGGACCCGGCATAGGGCGGCATAGAGCTGCACTAACCTCTCTGGAGTGCCGGATTTCAGCGATTGGAGACATATTGGTGCATCACCGGTGACAACCAAAAAGTCCATTACCGTCATAGATGTTGCCAAGGCGGCCGGTGTCTCCAAGTCGACCGTATCGCTGGTGCTGCAGGGCAATCCGGTGGTTCACGAGGCGACCCGCGAAAAGGTGCGCAATGCCATCGAGCGGCTCGGCTATGTCTACAATCGCGGCGCCGCCAATATGCGTATGCCGAATTCGAAGATCATCGGCATTGTGGTCAATGACCTGACCAACAGCTTCTTCGCCGAACTGGCTGTGGGCATGGATTATGTCCTGCAGTCGGCAGGCTATGTTCAACTGCTCGCCCATACCGGAGAGGATGTCGCGCGGCAGCGCGAGGTCATGGCCTCAATGCGCGAACATGGCATTGCCGGCATGATTATCTCGCCGGCACGGGGGACCACGATCGCGGACCTCAAGCCGATCATCAGCCATGGCATACCCGTCGTGGTCGCTATCCGCGGGGTGCCGGGCGCCAAGGTGTCGTCCGTGCTTTCTGACAACTATGCCGGCGCGCGCATGGGAGTGGAACATCTGATCGGCCTCGGGCACCGACGCATAGCCTTTCTGGGCGGTTTCCCAGACATCCAAGTGTTCGAAGAACGCCGGCAAGGATATCTCGATGCCCTTTCAGCAGCCGGCATCGATGTCGATCCCTCTTTGGTCGTGCCGTCGGCTCCCTCACGCGCGGGGGGTATCTCGGCGATCGACAAGCTGTTCGCGGCGGGCAGCGGTAGGGCGACTGCGGCACAATGTTTCAATGATGCGGTGGCCTTCGGGGCCATGGATGCGCTGCGCGCCCGCCGCCTGGAGCCCGGCGCAGACTTTTGCGTGGTCGGATTTGACGACGTGATCGAGGCCGGTTCCTCCATCCCGAAGCTGACTACCATCGCGGTGGATCCGCAAATGATTGGCCAGCGGGCGGTGGGCCTGCTGCTCCGGCAGATCACGGCGCAGCGGATCGAAGTCGATACCTTCCGTACCCCTGTGCGACTGGTGGTTCGCGACACGACTCGGGCCAGAGTGTCGGACACGGTCTGACACCTATCCTGCCCAGGAGAATTTCTGGAACGATCCAACCGTTCTGCTCATGCGATCGCTGATCGGCGACCGGCAAACGGCCCGTTCAGAGGGCGGTATGAGCAACAATATCATATAGATAACGAGGACTCTCCTGGAGCCTATCGACTCGTCAGTTCAATGAGTTGACAGATTTGGAACGATCCAATAGAACGATCCAACAGCAAGAGTTCGAACAATCGAACAGGAAGGCGAGGATACTTGCATGCAGGAGTTTGGGGTGAGGGGCGTCCATGGAGATTGCGTTGGTGCCGCTTGGAATTCACGGCGCATAGCCTGGCTCGGCCTTGGCCGGCGACTCGTCCCCCAACATCGTTCCCCGCTCCCCGGCATGCCGTTGCAGACGCGAGCGCTTACCGGGTCGTGGTGTAGCGCAATATGAGCAAGGTCATTTCAGTTCAGGCGGCGGCACAGCTCATTCCCGATGGCGCGGTGGTGACGGTTTCATCATCATCGGGGCTGGGGTGTCCGGACCGGACCCTGCAGGCCATTGGCGAACGCTTCGAGGCGACCGGCCATCCCCAAAACCTGACTACGCTGCACCCGATCGCTGCGGGGGACATGAGCGGCATCATGGGCATCGACCACCTAGCGCGCAAGGGCCTGCTCAAGACGATCATCGCGGGGTCGTATCCATCGGGTCCATCCAGTGCCGAGCCGCCGCTGATCTGGCAGATGATCGGGAACAACGATGTTGAGGCCTACAATATTCCCTCAGGCATTCTCTTCGACATGCATCGAGAGGCGGCGGCCAAGCGCCCCGGTGTCTTTACCAAGGTTGGGCTTGATACCTTTGTCGATCCGCAGCAGCAGGGCTGTGCGATGAATGCCGCTGCAGGTGCCACTCCAGTGGTGCGGCGTGTTGAGTTTGATGATCAGACCTGGCTATTCTTCAAGCCGATCATCCCCCATGTGGCGATCATACGCGCCACCACCGCTGACGAGCGCGGCAACCTGACCTACGAGCATGAGGGCGCCTATCTGGGCGGCTTCGACCAGGCCCTTGCTGTCCGCAACAATGGGGGCGTGGTCATCGCGCAGGTCAAGCGCATCACCAAGGACGGCTCGCTGCGGCCGCATGACGTACGCGTCCCGGGCATCCTGGTGGATTATGTCGTGGTCGATCCCGACCAGAAGCAGACCACCCAGACGCTCTATGATCCAGCCATTTCGGGCGAGATTATCCGACCGCTCGATAGCTTCCGCCTGCCCGAACTCAGCATCCAGAAAGTGATCGCCCGCCGCGTGGCACAGGAGCTTGAGGCAGGCAGTGCCGTCAACCTGGGCTTCGGCATCTCGGCCAATGTGCCGCGCATCCTGCTCGAAGAGGGGCTGCATGGCGCGGTGACCTGGGTCATCGAACAAGGCCCGGTCGGCGGGGTGCCGCTGCTCGACTTTGCGTTTGGCTGCGCTGCAAACGCGGAGGCCTATGTACCCTCGCCACACCAGTTCACCTATTTCCAGGGCGCCGGGTTTGACGCCTCGCTGCTGAGCTTTCTCGAAATCGACCGCACCGGCTCGGTCAACGTGTCGCGCCTGAGCTTCCGTCCGCATGTGACGGCGGGTGCGGGGGGCTTCGTCGATATCACCGCCCGCGCCAGGAAGATCGTGTTTTCCGGCATGTTCAACGCCGGCGCAAAACTTTCCATGGCCGATGGCAGACTGGTCATCGAGAAGGAAGGCAAGCTCAAGAAGCTCGTCAACCAGGTCGAGCACGTCACCTTCTCGGGCCGCCGCGCCATCGAGCAGGGGCAGGACATCACCTATGTCACTGAGCGCTGCGTGATGGTGCTCCGTCCCGAGGGTATCATGCTGACCGAAATCGCGCCGGGGGTGGACCTGGAGCGCGACGTGCTGGCGCAGTCCGAGTTCCCGCTTTTCGTCTCGGCCGACCTCAAGGTCATGGATGCCAACCTGTTCGGCGAGGGGTCAATCGGGCTCAGCCTGCCGGTCAAGCCAGCGAGGCAGGTCCATGTCTGAACGCATTTCCCTCGCCGTCGAGAATGCCGCGGCCACCCTGACGGTGGATCGGCCGGACAAGCTCAATGCTTTTGACCTCGACATGCTGCGCGAGCTTGCCGGTGCCTGCGATCGCATCGATGCTCTCCTGACGATCCGTGCGGTAATCCTCACAGGCGCCGGCAAGGCTTTTTCGGCGGGTGGGGACATCAAGGCCTGGGGCGCCATGTCGCCGGAAGCGTTTGGCTTTGAATGGGTGCGCTTCGGCCATCGCGTGTTCGACCGGCTGGCCGGATTGCGCGTGCCGGTGATCGCCGCTCTAAACGGACATGCTCTTGGCGGCGGACTGGAACTCGCTGGGGCGGCCGACATCCGTATTGCCGAGCGGCACATCAAGATCGGCCTGCCGGAAACCGGCCTTGGGATGATCCCGGGCTGGTCAGGCACTCAGCGCCTGGCGCGGCGGTTCGGCACGCAAGTGGTGCGGCGGATGGTGCTTGGGGGCGAGACGCTGACCGCGGAGGAGGCGTTGTCCCTGGGCGTCGTGGATCATGTCGTGGACAGCGGAGCCTCTCTGGCTTTCGCTCAGGACTATGCTGCCGCCATTGCTCGGCGCGGGGGCGCTGCTGTGCAGACCGCCAAACTGCTGATTGCGCTGGCCGAGGGCGAAGGCGGTGGGAGCGCTGCCGAGACACTGGGTTCCATCCTGGTGGGCGGGACCGTGGATCGCTCCGAGGGGGTCACCGCCTTCGCCGAAAAACGCCAACCAAATTTCAAGGGAGACTGGTCATGACCGTCCATCTGCGCCCCCGTCCCCTCGCTGATCGCGCTGTCCGCGAATTCAAGATGTTCATCGACGGGCAGCACGTGTCCGGCAGCGATGGCCGAACCATGGACCGCGTCGGACCGGCGCATGGGGTCGTGGTCTCGCGCTACCACGTGGCCTCGACCAAGGATGCCGACCGCGCCATCGCCGCGGCCCGCCGCGCCTTCGACGAAGGAGACTGGCCGCGCCGTACCGCCGCTGATCGGGCCCGTGTATTGTTGCGTGCTGCTGAGATCATCGAGGCGCGCGCGGACGAGATTGCGCTGCTCGACACCCTGGAATCGGGCAAGCCGATCTCCCAGGCCAAAGGCGAGATTGCGGGCTCCGTGGACATCTGGCGCTATGCCGCCGCACTGGCGCGCGACCTGCATGGCGAGAGCTACAACACGCTGGGGGACGGTACCCTTGGCGTGGTGCTGCGCGAGGCCATCGGGGTGGTCTCGATCATCACGCCGTGGAACTTCCCCTTCCTCATCGTGTCGCAGAAGCTGCCCTTTGCCCTCGCCGCTGGCTGCACCTGTGTCGTCAAGCCAAGCGAGCTAACCTCCGGTTCGACATTGCTGCTGGGCGAAATCCTCACACAGGCGGGGCTACCCGCCGGCGCCGTCAACATCATTGCCGGAACGGGCGCCGAGGCTGGGGCGCCGCTCACCAGCCACCCCGACGTGGACATGGTTTCCTTCACCGGTTCGACCGGGATCGGCAAGCTGACCATGAGCAATGCCGCAGCGACACTCAAGAAGGTATCGCTCGAACTGGGTGGCAAGAACCCGCAGGTCGTCTTTCCGGATGCGGACCTCGAAGCCTTCGTCGATGCGGCCGTGTTCGGGGCTTATTTCAATGCCGGCGAATGCTGCAATGCCGGATCGCGCCTGATCCTGCATGCCGATATTGCCGACGAGGTTGTGGCGCGCATCGCCGAGCTGTCGCGCCAGGTGCGGGTGGGCGATCCGCTCGATCCGACAACCAAGGTAGGCGCCATCATCTCGACGGCGCATCTCGACAAGATCGCGAGCTATGTCGATGGCGCCACGCGCGCCGGTGCGACTGTATACGTGGGCGGCGGTCCGCTCGACCTGGGCGCTGGCCAATTCATGGCTCCCACCATTCTTACTGGCGTCCTTCCCGACATGGCTGTGGCACGCGAGGAAGTGTTCGGCCCAGTTCTCTCGGTGTTGACCTTTGGCACCACCGAGGAAGCCATCAACATCGCCAACGCGATCGACTATGGGCTCTCCGCTTCAGTCTGGAGCCGCGACATCGACACATGCCTGGCCATCGGGCGCCGGGTGCGCGCCGGTACGGTCTGGGTCAACACCTTTATGGATGGCGCTTCTGAGCTGCCTTTCGGCGGCTACCGCCAATCTGGCCTTGGCCGCGAGCTCGGGCGCCACGCCGTCGAAGACTACACCGAAACCAAGACGCTGAACCTGCATATCGGCGCCCGCACCAATTGGTGGGTGCCGCGCACATAGCGCCAAAGCAATCCCTGCCGGGCATTCCGGCAGAGGGAGGAGCGCAGGCTTTCGGGCCTGCTTAATGCCTGCATAGGGAGAACAACGATGCGTAGGCTTATGACGACCACGGCGATTGCCGTTCTGATGGGGACTGCCCTTGGCGTTCCCGCTCATGCCCAGGATCAGGGCGTAGAAGTGCTGCACTGGTGGACCTCAGGCGGCGAAGCCGCCGCTTTGCAGGTGCTCAAGGATGGCCTGTTTAGCGAGCAGGCCATTACCTGGGAAGACATGCCCGTCGCTGGTGGCGGTGGTGGCGACGCCATGACTGTGCTGCGCGCCCGCGTCACGGCCGGCAATCCGCCGACCGCCGTGCAGATGTTGGGCTACGACATTCTCGACTGGGCCCAGCAGGACACGCTGGGCAATCTCAACGACGTTGCTTCGGCACAGGGTTGGGATGCCGTGGTGCCGACCGCGCTGCAGCAGTTTTCCAAGTATGAAGGCAACTGGATCGCCGCCCCGGTCAATGTCCACTCCACCAACTGGCTGTGGATCAACAAGGCGGCGCTTGATGCTGCGGGCGGTGCTGGGCCGGCCACGTGGGACGAATTTATCGCACTGCTCGACGCCTTCAAGGCGCAGGGCATCACCCCACTCGCCCATGGCGGCCAGCCCTGGCAGGAAGCCACTGTCTTCGACGGCGTCGTACTGTCGCTGGGCACAGACTTCTACAAGGCTGCCTTTATCGACCTTGACCCGGCGGCGCTGGGCGGCGCGCAGATGAAGGAAGCCTTCGACCGCATGACCACGCTGCGCGGTTATGTGGACGAGAACTTCTCGGGCCGCGACTGGAACCTGGCCTCGGCCATGGTCATCAATGGCGAAGCCGGCGTCCAGATCATGGGCGACTGGGCCAAGGGCGAGTTCATCAAAGCTGGCAAAGTGCCAGGTACCGACTTCGTCTGCATGCGCTTTCCAGGCACGCAGGGATCGGTGACTTTCAACTCCGACCAGTTCGCCATGTTCAATGTGAGCGAAGAGCGCCGCGTGTCGCAGATGGCCATGGCTGCAGCCATCATGGATCCGGCCTTCCAGTCGGCATTCAACGTGGTCAAGGGTTCCGCCCCGGCCCGCACCGACGTTTCGGATGCAGCGTTCGACGACTGCGGCAAGAAGGCCATCGCCGATCTCGCCGCGGCCAATACCAGCGGCACGCTGTTTGGCTCTATGGCCCATGGCCACGCCAACCCCGCCGCCGTCAAGAACGCCATTTATGACGTGGTGACCCGCCAGTTCAACGGCGACCTTTCTTCGGAAGACGCCGTGGCCGAACTGGTCGCTGCAGTAGCCGCCGTTCAGTAGTCCTCCAACGCGGGACGACCAAAACGGTCGCCCCGCGCCTCCCGGGCCCATCCCCTCGTCCGACTGCAATCGCTGGGGGATGGGTTCCGTGAAATTCCAATAGGGAGTAACAGCGGTGAACATCAAGGAACAAGCGCAGGCTTGGCTGCCGCGGCTGGTCATCAGCCCCAGCGCCGCCCTCGTGCTGGTCTTCGTCTACGGGTTCATCCTGTACACGGGCTACCTGTCGGTAACCGACAGCAAGATGCTGCCGTCCTACGGCTTTGTCGGACTGGAAAACTACCAGAAGCTCTGGGCGCTGCCACACTGGCACAAATCGCTGGCCAATCTGGGCATTTTTGCCGGGCTCTACATCGTCATCTCGTCGGTGCTGGGGCTGGGTCTTGCCATCCTGCTCGACCAGAAAATCCGCGCCGAAGGCGTGCTGCGGCCGATCTATCTCTATCCGATGGCGCTGTCGTTTATCGTGACCGGCACCGCATGGAAGTGGTTCCTCGATCCCGGCATCGGCCTGCAGAACACAGTGCAGCTCTGGGGTTGGACGGACTTCTCGTTCACCTGGATCAAGGACTCCAACCTCGCCATTTATTGCGTGGTTCTTGCTGCTGTCTGGCAGTCATCCGGCTTCGTCATGGCGATGTTCCTGGCGGGACTGCGTGGCGTCGACAACGAGGTGATCAAGGCCGCGCAAATGGACGGCGCCTCTACCGGCACCATCTATCGGCGGATCATTATCCCGCTGATGCGGCCCGTATTTCTGTCGGCTTTCGTGGTGCTCGCGCACCTCGCCATCAAGGCCTATGACCTGGTCATTGCGCTGACCGGCGGCGGACCCGGCCAGGCCACGCAGCTGCCTGCTACCTTCATGTATTCCTACACCTTCACCCGGAACCTGATGGGCATTGGCGCAAGCTCGGCGATCATCATGCTGGTCATGATCTTCTCGATCATCGTGCCCTACCTCTATTCCGAACTTCGCGGGGAGAAGCGCTGATGAGCCAGTCCGGCCCAGCCAATGCGATCAGCCACAACCGCCTGACGCGCGGCCTGATCTACGCGGCGCTCCTCTTCTTTGCCGCCTTCTACCTACTGCCGCTCTACGTCATGGTGGTCAATTCGCTGAAGCCGCTCGATGAGATCCGGCAGGGCGGCATGCTCAACCTGCCGCAGGTTTGGACCCTTGACCCCTGGCTGTCGGCCTGGTCGACCGCCCAGATCGGCGTGCAACCCACCGGCTTGCGGCCTTACTTCATCAACTCCATCCTCATGGTGGTGCCGGCCGTCTTCATTTCCACCATCCTCGGGTCGCTCAACGGCTATGTGCTGACCAAGTGGCGCTTCCCGGGACATCAGATCGTCTTCGGCATGCTGCTGCTGGCCTGCTTCATCCCGTTCCAGATCGTGCTCATCCCCATGGCCCGCGTGCTGGGCATGCTGAACCTGGCGGGCACCACGGCAGGGCTGGTGCTGGTGCATGTGGTCTATGGCCTGGGTTTCACCACGCTTTATTTCCGCAACTACTATGAGGCCTTCCCGACTGAGTTGGTGCGGGCGGCGCAGATCGACGGGGCAGGGTTCTTCCAGATCTTCCGGCGCATCATGCTGCCCTCGTCCGGACCCATCATCGTGGTCTCGGTCATCTGGCAGTTCACCAACATCTGGAACGACTTCCTGTTCGGCGCCGCTTTTTCAGACGTCACCTCGACGCCCATGACCGTGGCGCTCAACAACCTCGTCAGCTCATCCACGGGCGTCAAGGAATACAATGTCCACTTTGCCGGCGCGATCCTCGCTGCGCTCCCCACCCTCATCGTCTACCTGGTTTCAGGCCGCTACTTCGTGCGCGGGCTGATGTCGGGTGCGGTCAAAGGATGACTGCCATGTCCTTCCTCTCCATCAAGAATCTCTACAAGTCCTATGGCGCCGTCTCCATCCTCAAGGACATCAACCTCGAGATCGAGGAGGGCGGCTTTCTCGTGCTGGTCGGCCCATCCGGTTGTGGCAAATCCACATTGCTCAACACCATTGCCGGGCTCGAGAGCATCACGTCGGGCGAAATCCAGATCGCCGGCCGGTCGGTGGCCGGGCTACACCCCTCCAAGCGCGACATCGCCATGGTGTTCCAGTCCTACGCGCTCTACCCGAACATGACGGTGCGCGGGAACATCGCCTTCGGCATGGAAGTGCGCAAAGTCCCCAAGGCCGAGCGGGAAGTGGCGATCAAGGAGGTCTCCGACATCCTCCAGATCGGTCACCTCCTCGATCGCAAGCCGAGCCAGCTCTCGGGTGGCCAGCGCCAGCGAGTCGCCATGGGACGCGCCCTGGTGCGACAGCCGCAGGTGTTCCTGTTCGACGAGCCGCTCTCCAACCTTGATGCCAAGCTGCGCGTGGATATGCGCACCGAGATCAAGCGGCTGCACCAGCGCCTGGGCACCACCATAGCCTATGTGACGCATGACCAGATCGAGGCCATGACGCTGGCCACCAAGATCGCTGTGCTCAAGGATGGCGTGCTGCAGCAGTTCGGCACGCCAGCCGAGATATACAACCGGCCGTCCAACCTCTTCGTGGCTGACTTCATGGGGTCTCCCGCGATGAACCTGCTGCCGGCCCGCGTCGAGACGGCAGCGAGCGCAGTGGTCTGCGTTGTCGAGCGTCCTGGCTTTCCCGCGCTATCCTTGCCCGTCGGTGACATGGGAGCGGCGCTGACGCCATTTATCGGCAAGGAAATCGTCTTCGGAATTCGTCCTGAGGCGCTGACCGACCCTGACGGGGCCGATCGCAATGCGAAGAATGTGGTCGATGGCGAATGCCTGATCGACGTGGTGGAGCCCGCCGGCTCGGACACATTCGCGGTCACGCGTCTTGGTGGCAAGGAAGCAACCGCCCGCCTGCGGGCCGATGCTCAGGTACGGCCGGGCGAACGGGTCATGCTCACCTTCAACCTCGACAAGGCCGTGTACTTTGATCCGGCAACGCAGAAGCGCATCGGCTGACCATGACCGAGCGTCCCGACATCGTCATTGTCGGCTCCGGCATCGGGGGCGCCACCATCGCGGCGGGGCTCGCCCCGACTGGGGCGCGCATCGTGATCCTCGAACGCGGCGACCGCCTGCCGCAACGGCCGGAGAACCGGGATGCCCGTGCCATCTTCCAGCGCGGCTTTTTCCGGCCGGATGAAACCTGGTTCGACGGGCAGGGTACTCCGTTCCAGCCGGGCAACTACTACAATGTCGGCGGCAATTCGAAGTTCTACGGCGCCGTGCTGTGCCGCTTCCGGCGCGAGGACTTCCTCGCCATGGAGCATCAGGACGGCACCTCGCCTGCCTGGCCGTTCGACTATGACGAGATCGAACCGTGGTACACGCGCGCCGAACAGCTCTATCAGGTGCGTGGGGATGCGGCGCAGGATCCGACCGAGCCCTTCCACTCGGTCCCCTATCCGCACCCGCCTGTGCCCGACGAAGGCCCAGTGGCGGCGGTGCGCGAAAGGCTGGCTGCCATGGGTCTCACCCCCTATGCCCTGCCGTTGGCCATCGATCTCGACCGCTGGCTGGCCAATGGCAAGACACCCTGGGACGGCTATCCGGACAGCATTTCAGGCGGCAAGCTCGACGCGGAATCCGGACCACTGGCCGAGGCCCTGCGTCATCCCAATGTGACGCTGCTGACCGGTGCACATGTTCGGCGCCTCGTGACCGAACCGGGTGGAAACAAGATTGCGTCGATTACATACGAGAGGGGTGGCCGGACAGTCTCATTGCAGGCCCCCCAGTTCATCCTGTCGGCTGGGGCGATACAATCGGCGGCGCTGCTGCTGTCCTCCTCGACGGATGACCACCCGCAAGGACTGGCCAACAGTTCGGGGCAGGTGGGGCGCAACTTCATGAACCACAATGCCACTGCCGTTGTGGCTGTGAACCCGCGCTTCCGCAATACCGCGATCTACCAGAAGAGCTTTGGTCTCAACGATTATTACCTGTCCGACGGCAGGGGCGGGCCGCCTTTGGGCAATGTGCAATTGCTGGGCCGCATGGGCGGAGCTATCCTGAAATCCGGCATGCCGCTGGTGCCAGAGGCCATCCTGCAACTGGTGGCCAAATTCGGCATCGACTTCTATGCCATGAGCGAAGACCTGCCCTCGCCGGACAATCGTGTTCGCATCTCTGGCGACCGGCTGACGCTGGAGTGGAAGAAGACCAATCTGGCGGCGCATGAGAAGCTGGTGGCCACTCTCAAGCAACATCTGCGCGATGCGGGGTTTCCCTTTGTCTTCGCCAAGCCCTTCGACAAACGCACCCCGTCCCATCAATGCGGCACGGTTCGCATGGGCAACGACCCGAGTGACGCCCCTCTGGACCCTTTCTGTCGGGCCTATGACCACCCGAACCTCTTTGTGGTCGATGCCGGCTTCTTCCCATCGTCCGCAGCACTCAACCCGGCCTTGACGATCGCGGCCCAGGCCTTGCGCGTTGCGGATCACATTGCCAGCGAGGATATTGGCCGATGACCAAGGCCCTCCGTCTCACTCAGCGATTTTCCCTCGAGGCCAGCGGATAGCGCCATGACCTACGACTACATCATTACTGGCGCTGGCCCTGCCGGTTGTGTTCTGGCACACCGGCTCAGCGAAGACCCCACCGTCAAGGTATTACTACTTGAAGCCGGCGGCTCGGACCGGCACCCGCTGTTCCACATGCCGGCCGGCTTTGCCAAGATGACCAAGGGCGTCGGCAGCTGGGGCTGGTCAACCGTGCCCCAGAAGCATCTGGGAGACCGCGTCCTGCGCTATACACAGGCCAAGGTGATTGGCGGCGGCTCCTCCATCAACGCCCAGATATACACGCGCGGCAATGCCGCGGACTATGATTCTTGGGCGAGTGAGGAGGGTGCCGAGGGCTGGGACTATCGCCACGTTCTGCCCTATTTCAAGCGGGCCGAGGACAATCAGCGCTTCGCCGACGACTATCATGGCTATGGTGGGCCACTTGGCGTCTCAATGCCATCGGCGCCACTGCCCATCTGCGATGCCTATATCCGGGCTGGGCAGGAATATGGCATGCCCTACAATCCCGATTTCAACGGCAGGCAGCAGGCAGGCGTGGGCTACTATCAGCTGACGCAGCGCGACCAGCGGCGCTCCTCGGCGGCGATGAGCTATCTCGCGCCCATCCGTAGCCGTAAGAACCTGACGATCAGGACCGGCGCGCATGTGCACCGAATCCTGCTCGAAGGCCAAAGGGCGGTGGGCGTGGAATATGCCGAGCGCGGGCAGATGCTAACCGCGCGCGCCAACCGCGAGGTGATCGTCTCGTCCGGCGCCATCGGATCGCCCAAACTGCTGCTGCAATCCGGGATCGGCCCGGCGGGACATCTGCGCTCGGTGGGTGTGCCGGTGACGCATGACTTGCCCGGCGTTGGCGGCAATCTGCAGGATCACCTCGATCTCTTCGTCATTGCCGAATGTACCGGCGACCACACCTATGATGGTGTGGCCAAGCTGCATCGGACCCTTTGGGCCGGCATCCAGTATGTGCTGTTCAGGACAGGCCCGGTCGCATCGAGCCTCTTCGAGACAGGTGGCTTCTGGTATGCCGACAAGGCGGCGCAGGCGCCCGACATCCAGTTCCACCTGGGCCTGGGTTCAGGGATCGAGGCCGGCGTGACGCGGCTGCGGAATGCCGGAGTCACGCTCAATTCGGCACATTTGAGACCGCGTTCACGCGGCACAGTGCGCCTGTCCGCTGCCGACCCCACAGCTGCGCCGCTGATCGATCCCAACTACTGGGCTGATCCATATGACCGAGCCATGTCGCTCGAGGGTCTCCGCATGGCGCGCGAGATTTTCCGGCAACCCGCCCTTCGGTCCTACATACTCGATGAGCGCCTGCCGGGATCGGACAAGGTCTCGGACGAAGCTTTGTTCGACTATGCCTGCGCCAGTGCCAAGACCGATCACCACCCGGTGGGCACCTGCAAGATGGGCGTGGACGATATGGCGGTGGTGGACCCGCAACTGCGGGTACGCGGACTGACCGGCCTCAGGGTCTGCGACACCTCGATCATTCCCCGGGTCCCATCCTGCAACACTAACGCACCAGCCGTGATGGTCGGCGAAAAGGGCAGCGACCTCATTCGCGGCCTCGATCCCCTGCCGCCGCAACTATTCCGCGCCAATCTCAACGAAGCTCCCAGCATCGGCCGCTAAGGCGCCCGGCCCGATATCGACAACAAGGATGCGCCAATCCCGGAGGACTAACACATGCCCAATTTGGAACGTTCCAAACTTCCTTTCGCGTCGGCTGTCTGCCTTTCCTGTTTGCTGACAGGGTCGGCTATGGCCCAGAGTTCGGTTGAAGTGATGCACTTCTGGACATCGGGCGGGGAGGCCGCCGCACTGTCCGAAGTCAAGGCAGCGGTTGAAGCCCAGGGCGTGACCTGGCTCGACGCCCCAATCGCCGGCGGCGGCGGCGAACAGGCCATCACTGCCATGAAGGCGCGCAACGCGGCCGGCAACCAGCCCGCGGCAATGCTGATGCTGGGCTACGACATCAAGGATTGGGCCGGCGCCGGCATGCTGACCGATCTCAAGGACGTCGCCGAAGCGGGAAACTGGGCCGAAATCCTGCCCGACCCCGTCAAGGAGTTCACCTATATCGACGAACGCTGGGTGTCGGCGCCGACCAACGTGCATCGCGTCAACATGGTCTGGGCGTCCAAGGCCGCATTCGAAGCCATCGGCGCCGAACCGCCCACGAGCTGGGAGGAGTTCAATGCCCTTGCCCAGCGCTTTGCCGAGGCCGGCATCATCCCGCTGGCCCATGGCGGCCAAGCCTGGCAGGACCTGACCCTGTTCGACAGCGTGGCACTCGGTATCGGCGGTCCCGATTTCTATCGGAAGGCCTTCATCGACCTGGACGCTGAAACCCTCGGCGGCGAGACTATGGTGCAGGTGTTTGACCAAATGCGCGTGCTTAGCGGCATGGTGGACGCGAACTTCGCCGGGCGTGACTGGAACCTAGCAACTGCCATGATCATCGAAGGCAAAGCCGCGATGCAGATCATGGGCGACTGGTCCAAGGGCGAGTTCACCAATGCCGGCAAGGTGGCAGGCGAGGATTACCTGTGCTTCCCTTCGCCGGGCACAGATGGCGACTTCGTGTTCCTGGTAAACTCCTTCTCGATGTTTACCCAGCCCAGCGACGAAGCACGCGCTGGGCAGGCGATCCTTGCCAATGCGATCATGGATCCCGAAGTGCAGCGCAAGTTCAACATCGCCAAGGGGTCTATTCCGGCGGTCAAGGGCGTTTCCACCGAGGGCTTCGACCAATGTGCCCTCGACGCCATAGCCGATTTTGAGGCCGCTGCGGTATCGGGTACGGCCTTGCCCACTGTTGCGTTCACTCATGCCGCGCCAAGCGCCGTCGTGGGTGCCATCAGCGATGTGGTGACCACCCACTTCAACTCCGACGCCTCTTCGACCGAAGCGGCGAACATGCTCGCCGCCGCTGTCGATTCATTGCGCTGAAGCAGCTGATGGGCCGCCCGCTGATTCGGCCGGCCCATTGGACCTAGTGAACATCCTGCTGGACAGAATCCGTCACCTCTTCGGGCCACATCCTCGCCAACCTGCTCCGCAGGCCCTGAATAATGTGCACTCGCTGCGCCGCCCATGTCGTTCGTCGAACCGATACCAGCAGCATCCCATGGCGGAAGTTGTGCGCACCATACCGTGACTGGCCATAAGTGCCTGCAATGGCGGGCTGCTGATTAAGTGCTGAACGGCGGCTATCGAACTCACGGCACCGAAACCGGACTGTCCGGAATCGGCCCCCTTTCAACCACTCAGGACTGTCGGACTCTTCGTCCGCAATGGGGCCGGCTTCAGACAGGCCGTTTCTGGGGGTGGATTTGGCATTAGCTGTCATCAAATCGCAGACGCCAAAATGCAAAGTCCGGTCATTCGGAGTCTGACTAGTGAGCTTGGGGGCCAATGAGCAGTCCCATTTGCTGCTACGCCAGTCTCCGCCGACTGTTGATGACACAGGCGCCCACGATCAACACGGCGCCTGCCCAAAAGGCCAGGCCCGGTAGTTCGGCGAAGAACACCAAGCCCAGGGCCGCCGCCCAGATCAGGCCGGTATAGTCGACCACAGCGAAGACCGAGACTGGCACCAAACGCAGGCCGCTGATCACCAACACGAAACCGGCAGCGCCCAGAAACCCCACCAACACGGTCTGGCCGACAAGAATGGGGCTGATGCCGGGAAAGGACTGCGCCAATGCCAAAGGCAGGGCCACCAGGGCAGCGACGACCGATTGACCCAGCGTCATCGCCGCCGGTTCTTCCTTGCTCGAATGGTGCTTGAGCAGCGCTAGAATGGTGGCATAGCTGACCGGGGCCAGCAGCGCCGCAGCCCAAGCCAAAAGATCACCCTCCATGCCCGACAACAAGATGGCGCCACCACCCAGAATGATGATAGCCGCGCCGCAGCTGCCGAGCAGCAAGGCCGCCCAGGCCCTGGCATCGAGCTTTTCTTTCAGCACCACGGCGCCAATGAGGGTGACATAGAGGGGGGCCGTCATGCCCAGGGCGGCGACCACGGCCAGCGGCAGATTGGCCACGGCATAAAAGAACATGGTGGCGGTCGCCACAAGCAGGGCACCGCGGATGAGCTGCCGTCCGAGATCTGACAGGCGCGGCCACACCCCGCGGGTTAGGGCAATCCACAGCGCCAGCCAGATGGCGGCGCCGAGAAAGCGCACGAACACCACCTGAAAGGCGGTCAGCTCTGCGCCCAGCGCCTTGGCCACCGCGTCCATACAACACATCAGGGCAATGCCAGCAGCACTGAGAACAAGACCACTGGTGCGCGGGGTCATGAAAGGCTCTTGGAAAGAAAATGACGGGTGCGACCGGGTGGAAAGTCGGCCAGCGCGCCGAAGACGGCATAGCCCGCCTTTTGATAGACGTGCAGACCGTGGGGATTGAAGGTGTCGATATAGGCGCCATGACAGCTCCGGTCGCGGGCTTCCGCCTCCGCCGCCGCCAGCATGCGGCCCGCCAGCCCCTGGCCTCTCATCTCGGCCGAGACCCAGAGCCATTGCACATAGAGCCAACCCCAGGCGGTATAGCCCGAAATGCCGGCCACCATTTCCCCGGCCGCGTCATGTACAAACACTGCCAGCGGCCGCCGCCCGGCCGGACCGACATCGGCCGCATTGAAATCCGTCAGCGCGCTGCCGATCCGCGCCACATCGTCCGGCGCCGGATCGTCGCTGACGCTGATCGCAAGGCCGGTCATGGTCATGCGGCCAGCTCGCCGCCGGTCAGCGGATGCGGCGCCCCGGTGGTGGTGGGCAGGCTGATGGGCAGGCCCCGCAGGACACGCACCGCTAGAAAGGCAAAGCACTCCGCCTCGATGGCATCGCCCCGCCATCCCGCCGCCTCTGCCGGCATGGCCTTAACCCCGGCGCGCGTCCCCAGCATGGCCATGAGGGCCCGATTGTGCCGCCCGCCGCCGCAGACGATCAGCCTTTCGGGGCGCGTGGGAAGGAGATCTAGCCCCTTGCCGACGGCCCCTGCCGTGAATGCGGTGAGAGTGGCCGCGCCAGCTTCGGGAGCCAGCCCTTCGGCCATGCTGGCGAGGAAGTCGAAGCGATCAAGGGATTTGGGATAGGGCGCGGAGAGATAGGGGTGGGTCAACAGTTGACTCAGCCGGGCCTCGTCCACCGTGCCGCGCAGCGCCATATTGCCATTGCGGTCCATGTCGCCCAGGCCCAGCCCCTTGATGAAGTCGTTGATCGGGGCATTGGCGGGGCCGGTATCGAAGGCCACCAGATGATCCTTGCCATCCCAGGTGGTGACATTGGCGACGCCCCCGAGATTGAGCACGGCGGTGCGGCCGTCATCGGCGCCGATCTTGCGGAGCAGCGCCTGGTGGTAGAGCGCCGCAAGCGGCGCGCCCTGCCCCCCGGCCCTCACATCGGCGGAGCGAAAATCATAGGCCACTGGAATGCCGAGCAGCTCGTGCATCAACCTGCCATCGCCCAATTGCCGCGTGGCGCCGACGCGCCCAGGCTGGGGCGCGCGATGCAGCACCGACTGGCCGTGAAAACCGATAACGCCGATATCGGCCGGGGTGAGACCGGCATCCGCGATCAAGTCAGCCACCGCCGCCGACTGGGCGCGGGTGAGTGCCTCTTCAACCTCGGCAAAGATGGCGGGGTCCGGTCCCACGAAATTCCATTTCCGTGCTGCATCCAGGGTGGCCTCGAGCAGAGTGCGGATGCGCTGCGGATAGGGTGCCAGGGTATAGGCGCCAAAGTTCTCCACGGTCTCGCCATCGGTGCGCAGCAGCGCCACGTCGATATTCCCGTCCAGCACCGTTCCCGTCATCAGGCCCACGGCCCAGATCGGCTCCATCCTCGTCTCCCTGGTCTAGTCGGCATTGATCAGATCGCCTACGGCGCGGCGTAGGGCGATGATGCCGCTGTCGAAATGCCGCGTGGGGTGAATGCGGTTGGTCAGCAGCGTCCAGGCATGGCCGCGGGCGAAATCGATCCACAGGCCCGTGCCGGTAAAGCCGGTATGGCCGATAGCATCGGGCGAACAGCTTTCGCCGCCCGACCAGCCCTCATGGGGCCGCTCCCATCCATGGGTACGGCGGGCCGAGAGGGGCTTGCGGATCAGCGCGTCTGGCCCGGCAGATGCGAGCTTGCCCATCGCAAAGTCGAGCAGCCCATCGGCGGTGCCGAAGAGGCCGGCATGCCCTGCCCCCTGGAGCGCCGAGCAATTGTCGTCATGGACTTCACCCACCAGCACGCGGTGGCGCCAATAGCAGTCTTCGGTGGCCGCCGTATCGGGTGGATCAGCCGACCATGCGAAACCGGGGCCGGCGTCCATCGCGCGGATCCACTGCCCCTCGAGACGCTCAAGCGCCAGTCCAAGAAGGATGAAATTGATGTCGGAATAGACCGACGGGCCTGCGGTCCATTCATGCTGCAGCACAAAGGTGCGCAACAGATCCGGATCACGGCCATAGGTATAGAGCGGGAACACTGCCGGGAACGGCGTCTGGTGCCCCAGGCAGTGGCGGAATGTGACCTTGCGCTCCCAATTGTCCGCATTGTACTGGCGGAAATCGGGCAGCACGCTGGTCAGCGGCGCATCAAGGTCGATGTGGCCCGCTTCTGCCAGCGCCAGGGTGCGTTCGGTGGTGAACAGCACCTTGGTCAGCGAGGCCAGGTCGAACCACGTGTCTTCGCGCATGGACCGCCGTTCCGGCACCAATTGCGCCGAACCGACTGCCCGCACCATCCGGTTGCCATCCGCAGTGACCACCCCCAGTACGCCACCGGGTATGCGTCCGGCCTCGACCGAGGCAGACAGGATGGCGAAGGCGGCGTCGAACTGGGCGATGGCGCGGCTCACGTCTGCTCCTCCCGCACGCGATGATCCTGGCCCGCCTCGCGCCAGCGCGCCGGCGGCGGTTCATGTCCCGGCGGGCGCACCAGCGAGGGCACCTGCGTCGCGTCGATGGTGAAATGCTGGTTGCGCCGCTCGATGGCGGGCACTGCCGCGATCAGGCGTTGCGTATAGCTGTGCTGGGGCGTCGACAGGACGGACTTTGCATCACCGATCTCGACGATCTGGCCGGCATACATCACCGCGATCCGATGGGCGATGCGCTCGACCACTGCCATGTCATGGGAGATGAAGAGATAGGCCAGCTTGAACTCATGCTGCAGATCGATCAGCAGTTCGAGCACGCGCGCCTGCACTGAGACGTCGAGCGCCGATACCGCCTCGTCAAGCACCACCACCTCGGGATTGAGCATCAGCGCACGCGCGATGCACAGGCGCTGGCGTTGCCCGCCGGAAAACTGGTGCGGATAGCGGGTCAGCGCATCGGCACTCAGGCCCACCCGCTCGAGCAGGAAACCCATGCGTTCGCGCAGGGCGGAGTCGAGGTGCTGACCATTGGCGATAGCGGGCTCGGCCAGCAGCTCTTCTACATTGAGTCTTGGATTGAGCGATGCGAAGGGGTCCTGAAACACCATCTGGATCGGCCGTCGCGACTGCCCGGCTTTGGTAGCGATTTCGCCACGCTGCCGCGACACGAGGCCCAGCAGGGCTCGTGCTGTGGTCGATTTGCCCGAGCCACTCTCGCCGACGATCGCCAGCGTCTCGCCGGGTAACAGGTCGAAGTCCACGCCATCAACGGCATGCACGGCTCTCCGGCGCCGGAAGAGTCCTTTGCCGATAGGGAAGCGCACAACCAGACCATCGACTGAAACGATCGGCTCCGCTGGGCCACCGCGCTTGGTGTCACTGCGGGCCGCCTTGCCGGCATTGAAATGCGGCACCGCCTTGAGCAGATGCCGAGTATAGTCATGCTGCGGCCTATCGAGCACGGCGCCGGTGTCGTTCTGCTCCACCACCACACCTTGCTGCATCACCATGATCCGATCGGCAATGCCGGCGACGAGCCCGATATCGTGGGTGATGAAGATCATCGCCATGCCGGTCTCGACCCGCAATTCGGCCAGCAACGCCATGATCTGGGCCTGCACTGTCACGTCGAGCGCGGTGGTGGGCTCGTCGGCAATCAACAGGCGCGGGCTGCTGGCCAGCGCCATGGCGATCATCACCCGCTGCCGCATGCCTCCAGAAAGCTGATGCGGATAGTATTCCAGTCGCGCCTTGGCGTCCGGAATACGGACACGATCCAGCACGTCTAGCGCCGCCTGCCGCGCGTCGGCGCCGCGCAGGCCGCGATTGAGCCGGAAGGCCTCCTCGATTTGTGCGCCCACCGTATGCAGGGGGTTCAGCGAGGTCATTGGCTCTTGGAAGATCATGCTGATGTCCCGGCCGCGCACGCCGCGCATGGTCTTCTCGCTGGCCTTTGTCACATCCAGCGACGTGCCGTCGGCGCGCTGCAGGGTAATCGATCCGCCGGTAATTCGGCCGCCGCCGAAATCGATGAGCCGGTTGAGCGAGATTGCCGTGACCGATTTGCCCGAGCCCGATTCCCCGACAATACCCAGGGTCTGTCCCGCCATCAGCTCGAAGCTGACGCCCTTGACCACCTCATTGGCCTGGGCATCGCGGCCGAAGCCGACGCGTAGGTCGTGAGCGGAAAGCAGCGGGGTCATGCTGTCCTCCTCTGCGTGCGCGGATCGAGAATGTCGCGCAGCGCGTCCCCGGTGAGGTTGAAGCCCAAAATGCCGAGCATGATGGTCAAGGCCGGAAATATCATCAGCCACGGCGCCTGTTGCATCAGGTTCTTGCTCTCCGCCAGCATCAGGCCAAGCGATGGCGTCGGCGGCTGGGTGCCGAGTCCGAGGAAGGACAGGCCGGCCTCCGTCAGCAGGGCCCATGCCAGCGCCAGGGTCACCTGCACGGCGAGCGGCGCCACCAGGTTCAGCAGCAGGTGGCGGCTGAGGATGTAGCGCTGCGAGCTGCCAAAAGTGCGTGCAGCATCGACGAAGTCGCGCTGCTTCAGCGACAAAGCAGGGCCCCGCACCACTCGGGCAAAGATCGGCGTATAGACGATGCCGATGGCCAGCACGCTGGTCATCGTGCCCGGCCCAGCAATGGCAATGATCAGCAATGCCAAGAGGATCGCTGGAAAGGCCAGCAGCACGTCCATCAGCCGCATCAGGACGCCGTCCCACAGCGCACCCCACCAGGCCGAGACGAGGCCGATGATGGTTCCGGCAATCGTAGCGAAGGCAACCGAGGCGAAGGCAATGATCATCGACTGGCCGATGCCGACCATCAGCCGGCTCATCGTGTCACGCCCCAGCAGGTCCGTGCCCATCCAGTAGGTGCTGCTGGGCGGCTTTAGCCGATCCAGCATGAACTGCTGCAGCGCGCCATGTGGCGTCAGTCCGGCAGCGCCCAATATCGCGGCAACCAGATAGACCCCGATAATGACCAGCCCGATGCGTCCTGACGGATGACGCAGCAGCGCAACCAGCATAAGGCCCATCAGCGGCTCCCCAGGCGGATGCGTGGATCGAGCGCCACATAGGCGAGATCGACGAGCAGGTTGATGACCAGAAAATTGAATGCAATGAACAATACCGTGCCCTGCACCAGCGCATAGTCACGCTGGGTTATGGCATCGAGCACCAGTCGCCCCAGGCCCGGCAGCGCAAAGATCTGTTCGACGATGACAGCCCCGCCGAGCAAGTAGCCGAATTCAACGCCCGAGAGAGTCACCACCGGGATCAGCGCATTGGGCAGCGCATGGTGCCAGACCACGCTCATGGCCGATGCGCCCTTGGAGCGCGCGGTACGGATATAGTCGTCGCTCAGCACGTCCAGCATTGCAGAGCGCGAAATCCGCGTCACCGACGCAGCAAAGGCAAAGCCCAGCGTCACGGCGGGGAAGAACAATTGCCCAAGGCTCGCCAGTGGATCAACGAAGAGCGGTGTGAAAATACCCATCGATGGCACGACGCCAAAATAGACCGACAGGACATAGATGATCAGGATGCCGATGACGAAACCGGGGATGGACTGGCCCAGCATTGCCAGCACGCGCACCGCAAGGTCGCTCGCCCGCTCATTGCGCGTCGCCGCTAGCACGCCCAGCGGCACGCCGACGCTGAGCGCAATGACCATCGACATCAGCGCCAGCTGCAGGGTGAGCGGGAACCGCTCAAGCACCACGGCGAGCACGGGCTTGGCATAGATTGAGGAAATTCCCAGGTTGCCCTGGAACAGCCCGCCCAGCCAGCGCAGATATTGCGACCAGACCGGCTGGTCGATGCCGAAATACACCGCCAGCGACTGGCGCTGCGCCGGCGTCATCATTCCTGCCTCGGTGCCCAGCATGGCAGTGATGGCGTCGCCCGGGATCAGCCGGATCGACACAAAGACCAGCACCGACGCGCCAAGAAGGATCAGAGGAAACGTCAGCAGCCGCTGCGCCACATAGTTCATGGAACTGCCCGCTTTCGGGGGGGGGCCGGCCCTGGGGCCGGTCCCGGTTCGATTACTGGAGGGTGACCTTGGTCAGGCCGAACAGAGTACCGGTCGGGGAACCTTCATAACCCGAAACCGTCTTGAGCTGCGCGGTATAGCTATAGGCCGTCGAGAGCCAGACCCATGGCGCCTGTTCAGCCAGCCGGTTTTCGAAGGCATGGAAGATTTCGAGGCGCTTGGCCGGGTCGGTCTCAGCCTGACCCTGCTTCAACAGGCTGTCGATTTCGTCATCGACGAAGTTCGATACGGCCTGCAAGTTGCCGTCCTTGGTGAAGTAGCGGTTGTACATCGGATAGGGGTCGGGCCGGCCACCATTTTGCGCCACCGCCATGTCGAAGTCACCCTTGAGCCAGGTGTCGACATAGACGTTGAGCTCCATCAGTTCGATCTGGAGATTGACGCCGATTTCGGCCAGTTGCGCCTGCAACACCTGCGCCTCTGCCGACGCCACCGGCGGCTCGCCGGTCGCGGCGATCACCTTGGCGGTGAAGCCGTCGGCAAAGCCGGCATCGGCCATCAGCTGCTTGGCTTTTTCCACGTCCTGCTCGTAGCAGAACAGGCTGTTCGGGTCCTGGGCGAAAGCTGGCATGGTCAGCGGACCGGTCACGGCACCTTCGCCGGCCAGCGCCGCGTCGATGATGCTCTGGCGGTTGACCGCACAGGAAATCGCCTGGCGCACCATCAGGTTGTCCATCGGCGCGCGGGCCGGGTTGAGCTGGAGCACGTTATAGGCCAGGCCCGTCACGCGGTTGAGCTGCAGGTTGGGCTCGTTGGGCACCATGGTGGCCACCAGCGGGTCGTTGAGCAAGGCAAAGTCGATCTGCCCCGCGCGTAGCGATGCCAGGATGGCCGTTTCGTCAGGCAATACAGTGATGGTGATGCCTTCGATGGCAAGGTCACCGCCGGCCCAGTCGGCATTGGCGCTCAGCACTTCGCTTGCATTGGGCTCCCAGGAATCGAGCTTGAACGGGCCCGACCCCAGAGCGGTGGTGCCGATGCTGCCCGCCTCGATCTCGCTGGCTGGCACGATGGCGGCATTGATCGTCGCCATGGCGACGAGGATCGGCACGTCGGCGGTGCTGAGGTTGAACACCACAGTCTCAGCGTCGGGCGTATCGATGCTCTCGATCGAGAGGAAGTTCGAGCGCGCGGCGGCGGCAGTCTCTTCATCGAGCAGGCGCTCGAACGACGCCTTGACGTCAGCCGGAGTCACCTGTGCTCCGTTAGTGAACTTGGCATTGGGGTCGAGTTTGAAGGTCAGGGTCTTGGCGTCAGGGGCGAATTCCCAGCTGGTGGCAATCGCCGGGACGACATTGAGATCGGTGTCGAGCCGCACCAGCGGCTCATAGATCAGCTCGAGCAGGCGCAGCGACGAGAACGCCGTCTGCTTGTGTGGATCAAGACCAGTGGCGTCCTGCGACCAGGCCATGCGCAGGCTTGCCGCCTGGGCTGGTACGGCCAGCGCGACGCTAGACAAAGCCGTGGCAACGGCCAGGCCAGCGAGAAGTTTACGCGAATTCGTCCAGTGCATTTGGTATCCCTCCTGTGAAAACATGCCTGCCGGTACTCCGGCAGGATTGGAAACCGCCGTTAGGTGCCGCCCTCGATGGCGCGGCGCAGAAAGCCACCGGCCGATTTAAGGCTTGCGCCCGCCGCCCCGACATCGAGGCCGGTCAGTTGCACGAGAATGGCGAGCTTGACGTCGTTATGGGTCTTTCCCAGCACCGCCTCAGCTTCGGGCGCGCTGCAATCGGTGGCCTGCATGACGATGCGCACGGCGCGGGCCAGCAGCTTCTTGTTGCTGGCATTCAGGTCCACCATCAGGTTCTGATAGGTTTTGCCGATGCGGATCATGCTGGCTGTGGTCAGCATGTTAAGTACCAGTTTCTGTGCCGTCCCAGACTTGAGACGGGTCGAGCCGGTTAAGGCCTCGGGCCCGACGACGGGCGAGATAGCAATATCGGCGATCTGCGCGATGGTGGAGCCGGGATTGCAGGACAGCGCAACCGTCACCGCGCCCACCGCGTGCGCATGGTTGAGCCCGCCGATGACATAGGGCGTACGACCGCTGACCGCGATGCCGACCACGACGTCGCGCGCCGTTAAGTCGATAGCCGTAAGGTCTGCTGCCCCATCCTCGGCACGATCCTCGGCGCCTTCGGTGGCGCGCATCAGCGCATCGGGACCACCAGCAATGAGCCCCACGACCATACCATAGGGCACGCCAAAGGTTGGCGGACATTCCGATGCGTCGAGCACGCCCAAACGTCCACTGGTACCGGCGCCCAAATAGATCAACCGGCCGCCTTGGCCAAAGGCGGTGACGGTCGCATCGACCGCGCGCTCGATCTGCGGGATGACCTCCTGCACGGCGTGGGCGACGCTGGCATCTTCGTTGTTGATAGTGGTCAGGATTTCGCGGGTCGACATCATGTCGATCCCCATCGTGCCGGGATTGCGCCCCTCGGACACCAGCAGGTCCAGTTCGCTCATCAGGGCCCGCTGTCCGTCGAAAGCGATGCTCATGCTGTCGATGCGCCGAGCTGGGCCGAGCGGGGGGGGCAGAACCATCGATCATCCTTTAGATCTGGACCGGTCTGGGCGGGAGACTAGAAAGGACGGGGCAGATGTGTCAATGATTTTCAGAAATTGAAGATTTCCTGAATATTTGTTTCAGCGCCATTACAGTTGCTCGTCGCAGGCCTGCGACTCATGCATGAAAGGCATCTGAACGGGGGAGGTGGCCAGCTTGGGAATACAATCGACCATCGAGGCGTCGTCCGACAAGCTCACCCCGGCCATGGAACGGGTCGCTTCCGTTATCCGCCACAATCCCGGCGTGGTCCTTGATATGACCATTTCGGACCTTGCCGCTGCCTGCCTTACTTCTGTCGCGACCGTGGTCCGCTTCTGCCGAATGCTGGGCCTGTCGGGCTACGCGCAACTGCGCATGTCGCTGGCAACCGAGCTTGGGCGCGAAGCCGCCCAGTTTGGCGGCGGGATCACGCTGGGCGCAGAAATCGCACGCTCCGACACCTTGCAAGAAATGGCGTCAAAACTGGCGTCACTGGAAATGCTGGCCATCGAGGAGACCGTGACCAGCCTCGATTTTGACGCCCTCGGGCGCGTCGTCACCGCCCTGGACAGCGCCAACCGTATCCTGCTGTTCGGCATCGGTGCCAGCCATTTCGTGGCTCAGGACCTGCACCACAAGCTGTTCCGCATCGGGCGCAATGCGTTCCTGTTGGCCGATTCCCATGAGGCCTGGTCGGCCGCCCTGCTCTCGCCCGCGGGCACAGTGGCACTGGGCTTTTCTCACTCGGGCAGCACTGCCGACACCGTGCGTTATATCGAGATCGCCCGGGAGGCGGGGGCGCTGACAGTGGCCGTCACTGGGTCGCCCGGTTCACCGCTGGCAGAAGCGGCCCAGGAGCGCCTCATCAGCCATGCGCGCGAAAGCCGGCTGCGCGCTGGCGCCATGGTAAGCCGCATCGCGCAGCTAACCATTGTCGACTGCTTGTTTTTGGGGGTCGCCCGGCAGAGCTATGACGAAACGGTCAATGCCCTGCTCAAGACACGCGACGTGACACACCCGCGTTAATCAGTCCACCCTGGCGGAGCGCGGGGCCGAGAGCACGGCCGCGCGTGCGGATCAGTCGGGCGGTTGGCAATCGACAACGTAGGGTAAGCGTCTGGTTTTTCCCGCTGTCAGAATCGGACCGTCCGCTTTCAGGAAATCGAAAAGCCTGCCCGAACGTCTGAAATGGGGCGCAAAGGTGCCGATATGCCCCCTTCTAGGTCATGTCCGGTTCGGGCAGCGGCCGCAGCATGGTAATGGCCGAAATGGGGCGCTTCGCCGACTGGACATATGACCGCCGGCGAAACGCTGAACACTAGATCTCGGTCGCCTCGGACAATGAGAGGGCGTCGTCGACGTCCACGCCCAGATAGCGGACTGTGTTCTCTATGACCGAGCAGTATCTGGATAGCTCGCAAATTGCCCGTTGCCTTATAGATCAGCGACGCCTTGGTGCGGCGGAGCGAGTGAGTGCCGTACTCCTCAGGCGTCAGGCCGATAGCTTTCACCCATTCATCGACCAGCCTTGCATATTGACGGGTGCTCAAGTGACCATGCGCAATAACACGGCTTGGAAAGGCGAAGTCATCGACCGTGCCGCCTCGTCTTTCGAGCCAGGCGAGCAGGCTGGTTCTTGTGTCAGAGGTGTTTTCAAATTGAACAGGTCTGCCCGTTTTCTGCTGGATCACAATCGATTTGGACCGGATGGCCGGTCCAGCCACAGTGCGCCGATCTTGACCTTCACTAGATCGCAGCCTCGAAGCTTGCTGTCGATAGCGAGATCAAAGAGCGCCCGGTCTCTCATCCGGCCTTCTCGGTCGAGAAAGAAGCGGATCGACCAGATCTGCCTGATCTTTAGGGCGCGTTTGGCTCCAACCTGCCTGCCGGCATTCCATGCAGGCCTCCCTGCTGCAGCAGGGTCGTACTGTGAGATACCCATCACTCTTCTCCATCGACCAAAGCGGCCGTGGGAGGAACGACTATGGCAACCTCACTGGCGGCGGAGCTTCCGGAAATTCAAGGCCATGCAAAGTGTGGCAAAGGGCGGCAAAACGCCCACCTTTCCGGACGGGTCGGGCAGGGTTTGGCGAGCGATCTGGGCTAATTGTGGACAACACGAGGGCTGGAAGCCCTGTCATGTATTGCCATGAAGGCTCCGTGGATACTGGCAGGGACGCTTGGGAATGCAAGTAGGTCCGAAAACTCTACGCGCTGCGCCCCTCCCAGCCTTTGGCATGCTCCTGTTGGACGCAGATATTACATGCCAACCGCGATAAGGTGTAAGTGCACCTCGAAGAAAATGGCCAACCTTAGGGCCTAACTAAACATGGACCCCAGGGTGAGCGCTGCTACAGCGCCGGCAGCCAATCCAAGAATTGCCGCGAACCAGACACGATACCCTGAGAGGTACATCGCTATGAGCTGATGCGGGGGAAAGGCGCCGATCTGCGTCAGGATGGTCAGCATATCGGAGGAGATCCACTCCTCGGCTATCTTGCCATCGGCGATGCGGTAGAACTCGTAGCTGTCGTACGACACCTTCTTGCCGGTGGCGGCATTTCCAAGGAAATCGCCATTGTGCGTCCCAGTGAAGCGGAACCGCACCGCAACGCGGTCGCCACTTGCGAACATATCCTCCTCGACGAACTTGATGTCGGGAAACGCTTTGAAGAATATCTCGGCATTCTTGCGCCAAGCGTCGGGGCCACGCATCTGGTACGGTACGCCAGCCAAGTTTATGATGAAGTCGGGCGTCATAAACGATATGCAGGTGTCGATGTCCTTCCTCGCCAAGGCGGCAAAGGCGTTCCTCATAATCTCGATGTTTTCGTTGGCCGACGTTACCTTCATCGAGCACTCCAGGTTGACACTTAATTGAGCAGCACACATAGTGTATAATATGCACGATGATGATCATACGGCGAAATGTAGCGACACGCTGTCGCAGCTCCTTCTCGTTACGACGCTGATGGAGGAGGACATGGAGAGTGGCCTCGCCGATCGGGGCCTGACGCTGACCAGGGCTCAGGTGCTCTGGTTCCTCGGCGAAGCCACGCAGATGACGCAGCGGGACCTTGCTGCCCAACTCAAGGTCACTCCACGCAATGTGACCACATTGATCGATGCCCTCGAGCAAACCGGATTTGCGAAGCGCACCGCACATCCCACCGACAGACGGGCGATACTGGTCGTTCTGACAGGAAAGGGTCAGCAAGCATTCTCCACTTTGAAGGCGGAGACCACCGAGTTTGCCAAGCAGCTCTTCGGCCACCTGTCCGTAGCGGAACTTGACGCGTTCTCGAAGATATTGGGGCAAGTGAGCAGCAAGTTGACCGAGATCGCCAAGGCGGATCCGAACCGGTGACGAGCCTATAGCCTGAAGCGCGTCGGCTGCCGATGTTGTCGAGGCGGGAATGTGTCATCTGCCCCCGGCAAGCATAGCAGTCCGACCCCGATCGAAGGTCCGGGCTTTGAACTCGATCATGCAAGGGCCGACCGGTCGAGCCCTTGCAGTGCCCGGTTTCCGGCGACTGGACAGTCGGTGGCACGAGGTCCTGGTCGGAAGGGTGCCGAGGACAGCCGCCGCCCAGGCCATCCCGTGGGGCGCCCGCCCAGTTGAACAAGATGGGAATGCTCGAACGCCTTATCGCATCATGGCGACGGTGTATTCAGTTCGTCCCTGGGATGCCGGGCAGTTCCAGGCTGTCGTGCTGCGGCGCAGCGTGGGGCTATGGAAAATCGTTCATGAGCACGCCAGTTTTCCGATGGCAATGGACGGAAGTGGCCGCGCGGTAACGGATCTTCTTCCATGACTGGGACTAGCCAAGAACGGGCCTCAAGGGCAGAAATAGGGGCACCGATGCTGGCACCCGATAGCGAACGGCGGATGCAGCTTTTAGGATGTCGAACCCTGAGGCCCGTACGACAAAATGAGGTCGACTGCTGTCGAGCAGGAAAAGCGCTCAGCACCGTGCAAACGTGGGTCAAACTCAAGCCGTCGTGGCGACGCGGCTGCGTTCTGGGAGAGGGATATTAAGGCTGAAAACATCATCGGTCCGATCAGCGTCGTCGAGAAGCCAGATCGGCGATACGTGGGCATCCGCCTGCATACTCCGTTCTCAGGCATGTTTGCAGTTGCGACCCGTGCGCTCAAGGCGTTGCGGACCTGGAGCAAGGCCACCGGTACGCAGGAGGACGGTCCTTACTTCCTGCGCTACTACCACTGCGACATGAACGCTGTCATGGAGATCGAGGCGGGCTTTCTCACCGACGCGGCGGCGCCGGAAATTCCGTGATCACGCCCGGCCTGCTCCCCGGTGGCCGCTACGCTTCGCTGGTTTATCGAGGCAATGGGCTGCGCGGCAACCAGGCTCTCATGCAATGGGGCCGCGAGACCTGCACTGCGTTCGAGCCCATCGATCCAGGGTTGTCGGAGTCCTATGTCAGCCGCTACGAGGCCTACCTGACCGACTATCGCGTGGAGCCCCGCAAGCTCCTCTGGGACGTAGAGCTTTCGATCAAGATCACAGGCTAGCGCCTTGGTGATCCATGGCTGTCCATGCTGTCCATGTCCGGTGCTCGTGGCCACATCGGGCGTTTCTGCTGGTTACTCGCCAATGGCAGCTTGGGCCAATTCAGGCACCAGTTTTCACCAGCAGTATGGCCGCCACTTGCCTGAAGGTACCATGAACTGAAGGAATGCCTCCCGGCCCTGACGAGACGATCATCCAGCGTCCGCATTGATTGTCTGGGCATCAAAAAACTGCCTGTCCCCTCCACCCGATTTGAGCCGTCTGCCGCACCTTTGGGGACGGCAGCTTTTGGGGAAATCGCCAAGGCTACTTGAACGGCCGAAATGGGGCGCTAAGCAGAAGGGCAGGCCGAAGCTGACTGATTGTTTCAGAAGGGTTGGGACCTGGCCGGGGGCCATTGTGGCAGTGAAACGTTCTAACCACGTGCGGCGCCGATTGGTACGTCCCACGTGGACTGGCTACGATTGCGCCCTCGGCTTCTTCAAGATTTCCTCGACCAACTCATACACATTGATGTCTCGATCAAGGGCCTCCATTTTGAGATCTTTGATCAACGAAGGTTCGAGGTAGACCACGAGCGGTCGCCGACCATCTTTGCGTGGTGGCGTGCGAGGCGCGCCAGCTTCCGTGTCAGTGGGCACCGATAAAGGATCTCGGGCGGGTTTTCGCATGGGTGCGGCCTCTGTGTGCAGGCGGTCTTCTGTGAGCAACGTGCCACCATCTTGTTCAGACTCGTCAAGGGAGACCGGCCTCGCCAAGAGCCAAAGGGCCGTTTGAGAGAGTTATGCTCGGCTGGGGCATCGCACCTCAAGGACAGAAGGTCTGCTTTTGCAGCGTGCTTTTTTCGATCCAAATTTGGTTAGCTGATTGAATCCGCTGACTGCGAGGCGCCGTTTTGGTTGGCCAAAAGGGAATCTTTTGGTGACCAGATCAAAAAAAACCAACACTTGAAGACCCATTGACGATCGCCGTTCATTGGGCGTATCTCCGGTCTCAGGACATCTCGCCCTAACGCGAGACGCATAGACCTGGGAGGGTCGCTTGATATGGCTGCAATGCCACTGATCGCGCCGGCGGTGAAACCGGCAAACCCAAATTTTTCGTCGGGCCCCTGTGCCAAGCGTCCTGGCTGGACGGTTGAGGCGCTGGCCAATGCGCTGGTCGGCCGGTCGCACCGCTCCAAGCCGGGCAAGGCCCGCATCCAGCGCGCCATCGACCTGACGCGCGAACTGCTCGAA
The DNA here is from genome assembly GCF_021729885.1 of Devosia sp. SL43. Taxonomy (NCBI): domain Bacteria; kingdom Pseudomonadati; phylum Pseudomonadota; class Alphaproteobacteria; order Hyphomicrobiales; family Devosiaceae; genus Devosia; species Devosia sp. SL43. Next base: position 1,719,474 of record NZ_CP063401.1, on the reverse strand, counting down.
GTCCCAGCCGACTACCGGATCGGCATCGTCCCCGCGTCCGATACCGGCGCCGTCGAAATGGCCATGTGGGGCATGTTGGGTGCCCGTGGCGTCGACATGCTGGCCTGGGAAAGCTTCGGCGAGGGCTGGGTCACCGATGTGAGCAAGCAGCTCAAGCTCGACGACGTTCGCATTCTCAAGGCGCCCTATGGCGAAATTCCCGATCTCGGCCAGGTCGATTTCGGCCGCGATGTAGTCTTCACCTGGAATGGCACGACCTCGGGCGTGCGCGTCGAGAATGGAGACTGGATCGCGGCGGACCGCAAGGGCCTCACGATCTGTGACGCGACCTCGGCCGCCTTTGCGCAGAACCTCGATTTCGCCAAGCTCGATGTCGTCACGTTCTCCTGGCAGAAGGCGCTGGGTGGAGAAGGCGCACATGGCGTGCTGATCCTGTCGCCGCGCGCCGTCGAACGGCTGGAGACGTTCAAGCCCGATCGGCCGCTGCCCAAGATTTTCCGCCTGACCAAGGGCGGCAAGCTGCTTGAGGAAGTCTTCGAGGCGGCGACGATCAACACGCCGTCGATGATCTGCATTGAAGATGCCATCGACGCCATGGAATGGGGCAAGTCGCTGGGCGGCCTCAAGGCCATGCAGGCCCGCGCCGACGCCAATTTCAACGTATTGGCCGACTGGGTCGCCAAGACCGACTGGGTCGACTTCCTGGGCAAGGTCCCGGCCAACCGCTCCAATACATCGGTGTGCTTCTCGATCGTTGATCCTGCAGTGACGGCGCTTGATGCCGACAAGCAGGCGGCGTTCGCCAAGGCTATCGTGTCGCGTCTGGATAAGGCCAGTGTGGCTTATGACATCGGTGCCTACAAGGACGCTCCGTCAGGCCTGCGCATTTGGGCCGGCTCGACGGTAGAGACGTCGGATCTGGCAGCATTGGTGCCGTGGCTGGATTATGCGTTTGCTGAAGAACTGACCGCCTTGAACAAGGCTGCTGCTTAACTGCTCCACCCCCACCCAACCTCCCCCTTAAGGGGGAGGGGGCTGATCGAGTTTCGGGCAACATGCTGCCCCGAACGCGGAGCCACTCCTCCCCCTCCTTCAGGGGGAGGCTAGGGTGGGGGTTCTCTCCACACACTCATTCATCAGGAGGGCTCCTATGCCCAAGGTTCTCGTTTCCGACAAGCTCAGCCCTACCGCCGTCCAGATCTTCAAGGACAACGGTGTCGAGGTGGATTATCTGCCCGATCTGGGCAAGGACAAGGACAAGCTGCTCGCCGTGATCGGCCAGTATGATGGTCTGGCCATCCGCTCGGCCTCCAAGATCACCGAAAAGATCATCGCTGCTGCTGACAATCTCAAGGTGATCGGCCGCGCCGGTATCGGTGTCGACAATGTCGACATTCCGGCGGCGACCAAGAAGGGCATTATCGTGATGAACACGCCCTTCGGCAATTCCATTACAACGGCCGAGCATGCCATTGCCATGATGATGGCTTTGGCCCGCCAACTGCCGGAGGCCGATGCATCGACCCGCGCCAGCAAGTGGGAAAAGAACCGCTTCATGGGCGTCGAAGTCACCAACAAGACGCTAGGTCTGATCGGCGCCGGCAATATCGGCTCGATCGTCGCCGATCGCGCCATTGGTCTGCGCATGAAGGTCATTGCCTTCGACCCGTTCCTCACCCCGGAACGCGCGCAGACGCTCGGCGTCGAAAAGGTCGAGCTCGACGATCTGTTGGCACGCGCCGATTTCATCACGCTGCATACGCCGCTGATCGATGCCACGCGCAACATCATCAGTGCCGAGGCCCTCAGAAAGACCAAGAAGGGCGTGCGTATCATCAATTGCGCGCGCGGTGGTCTCATCGACGAGACGGCTCTGTATGATGCGCTTAAGTCTGGCCAGGTGGCCGGTGCGGCGCTGGACGTGTTTCTTGAAGAGCCGGCCGAGAACAATCCGCTGTTCGATCTGCCCAATGTGATCTGCACGCCCCATCTTGGCGCTGCAACCACCGAAGCGCAGGAAAACGTCGCCCTGCAGGTTGCCGAGCAAATCTCGGCCTATCTGATGAGCGGCGAAATCACCAATGCGCTCAATTTCCCGTCGATCTCGGCCGAGGAAGCACCCATCCTGACGCCATGGGTCAAGCTGGCCGAAGCGCTGGGCTCCTTCGCTGGCCAGCTCACCGAAACCGCCATCACCGGGATCAAGATCGAGTTCGAGGGCAATGTCGCCGACCTCAACGTCAAGCCGATGATTGCCGCTACCATCAATGGCGTGCTCAAGCCGTCGCTGGGCGATATCAACATGGTCTCGGCACCGCAGATCGCCAAGGATCGCGGGATTTCCGTGGAGACCACGACCCGTGACCGCCAGGGGGCCTATGAGGGCTACATTCGTCTGACGGTGACCACCGAGCGTCAGGTCCGCGGCGTTGCCGGCACGATTTTTGCCAACGGCAAGCCACGCATAATCCAGGTCAAGGATATCAACATGGAGGCCGAACTGACGCCATCCATGCTCTATGTGACCAACGAGGACAAGCCGGGCCATATCGGCCGTCTCGGCACGCTGCTCGGCAAGCTCGGCATCAACATCGCCAACTTCAACCTCGGCCGCGCCGATGTCGGAGCCGATGCGATCGCGCTGGTGTCGATCGATGGCACGCTGACCGACCCGCAACTGGCGGAGATCGCCGCGCTCGAAGGCGTCAAGCAAGCTAAGGCGCTGCGGTTCTAGGCATTTCCTGACTCCGGCCCGGGTGGTGCGCACACCCCCGGGCCATCATGCCACCAAGGCTTAACCCTCTGGGCAGCCAGTGATTTGACGCCTCGATACCTTGTGCCAAAGGTGGTGCAGGAGGGGCCTCATGATTTCACTGATGCGCTACTGCGTTTCTCTGGCACTCGGCACAATGGGTGCTCTAGCCGGGCTGGGCGTTCTGGCCTATGGCCTCGTGCACTTTGTCGGCGCACTGTTCATCGCAACAACGATGGCGGGTTCTGACCTGCCGCATAGCGGCTTTCGTGGCGACATGGCGACCCTGGTCGTGGCGCAACACCTCCTGCCTATCATGTTCGGCATTGCAATTGTTGCCGTCGCTGTCGCCTTCATGCTGGCGCGTATCCGCGCCGGCTTGCCCGATGATGAGGAGGGCGTCGGCACGACAACGCCAACCCGGCTGCTGTCGCTCTGCATCTATAGCGCTGGGACCCTCTACGGCGCCTATGGGCTGACCTTCGGCATCGGTCCGCTGGTCGATGATTATCGGTTGGCCGAGCAGGGGCGGACGGTTGTTGCCCAGATATTGAGCGCAGAGCCTGCCCCCGATATCGGCCCAGATATCCGACGAATTCACTATCAGTTCTTGACCGAGGACGGTCAGATCGTCACCGGCACGGCAAACCAGTTCGAGTACACCGCGCCGCGGACGGTCAAGGCTGGTGCCGCCGAGGTCACCTACGACCCGCTCGATCCATCGCGAAGCGAGCTGGATTTCTCGTTCTCATTACAGTTCGCTCTCTACTTCGTTGCTGCCCAGCTCGTGTTCCTGATCCTGGGAATTTGGGGATTCGCCAAAAGCGCGCAGGCATTGCGCGATTCGATTCCGCCACCTGCTGCGCCAACGCGCCCCGTTCGCCCGCCGGTTATTTCAGCATCTCCGGTCGCAGCACCGCGTTCGACAGCAAGGGGGCAGTTCGGTCGGCGCGGCACCTAGATCTGCCTGCCTCGCGCGGTCCATTCCGCCAGAACGATACCCCCGACGATGATGATCGCTGCGATGTAGTGGTAAAGCTCCAGCCGCTCGCCCAGGATGATGACCGAGCCCAACGCACCGAATACCGGGATCAGGTTATGGCTCGGTGCAGCCCGGTTTGGGCCGACCAGTTCGACGCCACGCGCATAGAAGACCTGGCTGAACATGGATGGGAAGATCATCACGTAGATGATGACGGCCCAAACGGTGGGCGACATCTGCGGGATGGTGGCGAACGAAGCTATGCCATTCCCGAAAAGCTGCAACATGATCAGCCCGGTCAGAGCCGCGCCGGAGAAGGCGACGGCCATGAAGCTCATCATGTGGACATTGGGGCGGTACTTCAGGGCCAGCGTGTAGGCGGTGTAGGCGAGGCAGGCCAGAATAACAAAGCCGTCGCCGACATTGATGTCGAGGCCGAGGATGCGGCCGAGGTCGCCATGCGTGGCAGTCAGCATGACGCCCATGATGGCGATGATGACGCCCGCGATCTGGAGCGGTTTCACGCGGGTGCGGAAAACAATGAAGTTGGCGGCAAGAATCATCATGGGCAGGGCTGCCTGGACGATAGCGGCGTTCACGCCAGTGGTTGTGCTCAGTCCCACATAGAGCAGCACGTTGAAGAGTGCATAGCCGATGGCGCCGAACGCCATGAGGAGCGGCCAAGTGCGGCTGATGACCGGCCAGTCCGCTTTCAAAAATCGCCATGAAAACGGCAGAATGAACAGTGTTGCGCCGACGCAGCGGGCCGCCAGCAGCAGGAACGGGTCGATCTCGCCGACGACCAGCTTGGCGGCCACGACATTGCCGCCCCAGAACAGCGGCGCCAGAATCAGCAGCAGGTATGGTTGGTCGAGCAGGCGGGCCGATATGCCGCGATTTTCGTTGGTCTGCGGCTTTGTCATCGTCTTCAGGGTGATGTATGGACAGTCGGACTTAGCAGTTATTCGGCCACGATCAAAATCACACCCAAGGTGGCCGGGGGGACAGACGTCCAAGTGGGGAAGGGTGCGGCGCTGGACGCCGGGCCCTTTGTGTCGCGCCTATCCTGGAGAAGAATTTCAATGGCTAATGTGGTTGTCGTCGGCTCGCAATGGGGTGACGAGGGCAAAGGCAAGATCGTCGACTGGCTTTCGGAGCGCGCCGATGTGGTGGTGCGCTACCATGGCGGCCACAATGCCGGGCACACACTGGTTATTGATGGCGTGAGCTACAAGCTGGCGCTGCTGCCCTCGGGCCTGGTGCAGGGCAAGCTCTCGGTCATCGGCAATGGCGTGGTCGTCGATCCGCACCACTTCGTCCAAGAAATGGCAAAGCTGCGCGGGCAGGGGATCACGATCACCCCGGAAATCCTGCGCATCGCCGACAATGCCCCGCTGATCCTGTCGCTCCATCGCGAGCTGGACGGTATCCGCGAAGACGCCAATTCCGGGCTCAAGATCGGCACGACCCGACGCGGTATCGGTCCGGCCTATGAGGACAAAGTTGGCCGTCGCGCCATCCGTCTGATCGATCTCAGCGAGCCCGATACGCTGCTGGCCAAGATCGAGCGGTTGCTGACCCACCACAATGCGCTGCGGCGCGGCCTTGGCCTGGTCGAGATTGAGGCGGCGACGATTTACGACGAGCTGATGGCCGTCGCCGCTGAAATCCTGCCCTTTATGGACCAGGTGTGGAAGGTGCTCGACGACAAGCGCAAGGCAGGCGCGCGTATCCTGTTCGAGGGCGCGCAGGGTGCGTTGCTCGACAACGATCACGGCACTTATCCGTTCGTGACCTCGTCGAACACCGTGGCTGGGCAGGCGGCAGCTGGTTCGGGCCTGGGGCCGACAGCCATCGGATACGTCCTTGGCATCACCAAGGCTTATACGACCCGCGTCGGCGAAGGCCCGTTCCCATGTGAACTCGACGACGACATCGGCCGCCATTTGGCAACGGTGGGCCGTGAAGTCGGCGTCAATACCGGCCGCCCGCGTCGTTGCGGCTGGTTCGATGCCGTGCTGGTGCGCCAGACGGTCAAGACCTCGGGCATTTCGGGCATCGCGCTCACCAAGCTCGACGTGCTGGATGGCCTCAAGGAGATCAAGGTCTGCGTGGCCTATGAGCTCGATGGATCACGGATTGATTATTTGCCTGCCTCAATGGGGGCACAAGCGCGGGTTAAGCCGATTTACGAGACGCTCGAAGGTTGGTCGGAAACCACCGCCGGCGCCCGGAGCTGGGCCGAATTGCCCGCACAGGCGATCAAATATGTCCGATACATCGAAGAGCTGATCGGGGCTCCGGTCGCGATGCTTTCGACGAGCCCGGAACGGTTGGATACCATCCTTGTGGTTGACCCATTCCAAGACTAAGTTTTTTTGTTACAACACGTCGCAGCAATCGTGAGTACCAAGTAACCAATGGCGGACTACAAAGAGCTGTTGCGCCGGGCGATCTCGGCGCTGCCAGAGAATAATGGGGCCGCACGTCGTGCGGTTTATGAGAAGGCGCGTTCAGCTCTCGTGGGTCAACTGCGGGCGATTACGCCCCCATTGCCGGCGCGCGATATTACCCAGCATCGTCTGCAGCTTGAGGATTGCATCCGCCAGGTCGAGCAGGAAGCCAGCGAGGCGATCATCACGCTTGGGCGCGACGCCATGGCGCCCAGGCCTGTGGAGGCCGCCAAGCCGCCCGAGCCGAAGCCCGTCGAGCCACCCAAACCAGCCGCAATAAAGCCCGTCGAGACTAAGCCGGTCGTGGTGCCAGAGGCGCCCAAGCCGGCGCCCGTGGCCGAAAAGTCGACAGACACGATGTCGATCGAAGAGATTATCGAGCAGGCAGCGGCAACGTCTGGCGCCAAGGTGTCAGAGGTGCAGGCGGCCAAGCCCAAGATCGATTCTCGACCGTCGCGATCCGAGCCGTCTTCACCGCCTTCCAATGTGCGGCAGATCGATGCGCCGCTCAAATCGCCGAGTTTCGAGCCGCGCCGCGATTCGATGCCGCTGGCTGCCAATTCGGCTGCCGAACCCATTCGCTCCAGCAGCCGTATCGAGCCGTCGATCAGCGGCAATCAGGCGGTCGCGCTTCAGGTCGTGACGCCGTTGGCTGTCGCCCATGTCGAGCCGGCTCTGTCGAGCGTGCGCGAGGTCGAGCTCGAGGCCATTCAGCCAGCCGATACGATCGAGGCTGAAGGCGCGATCGCAAGCGCAATCGAGACGCTGGATCGCGAAGCCCGTGGCGAGACGACGCCCGAATTGCCGGAACCGGCCCAAGTTGCGGCTGACCGGATGTTCGCGGCGCCAAGGAGCACCGACAGTGCAGCGGTCGACGATAGCGGCTTTGCATCGACTGCTGCTACCGGACGTTCGGGGCCGGGCCTGACGATATTCCTGATCGTTTTCGTGATTTTGCTGGCTGGTGTCGGCGGAGCCGGCTTCTGGGCGTGGCGCGAGGGCTATATCGACCTCGACCAGATGTTCAATCAGCCGACAACTACTGTTGCCGAGGCCACTGATACGCCCGCCGTGCCGACGCCCACGCTCGATCCTGTCGAACCCGCGCCAGCGGTGTCATCGACCGATCCTGCGGCGGCGCCCGGCAATACGGCGACTAACGCCGCAACCGAACCATCGACGGCGCTGGAAGGTCTGGAGCTTGAGGACAGGCTGGAGCCTACTCCTGAGCCAGTCGTGCCGACCGGCAACGAAACCACGCTGCCCGATCTGGGTACCGGTGAAATTAAGACCGAGGAGCGGCTTCCGGGACAGGATGCGACAACGGTTGCCGCCAATGATCCGGCGGCTTCGGTCGATCCGGCGGTGCTGGCAGGCAGCCAGTCGCTGCTGCTGGAGGCCAGCCCGAGCGGCACGACCGGCGCCGTGCCGTTCTCCGGTACGGTGGAATGGAGCGAAGGGGTCGACGAACTGGGCCTGCCCACGCTGATTGGCCATGCCAGCATTCCGGCGCGCAATCTGGGCGTCAACGTCACCATTCGCAAGAACTCCGATCCGAGCCTGCCAGCGAGCCACCTGATGGAGGTGGATTTCGAGGTCAACGACACGTTTATCGGTGGCACGATTGCCAGCCTGCCGGGTGTCTTGCTCAAGGATGAGGAACTCGTGCCGGGCACGCCGCTGGTGGGCGCCTCGGCGCGCGTCGTCGGCAACTCGTTCCTGTTCGCTCTGAGCGCATCGCCAGACGATGCGACGGCCAATACCGACCTGCTCGAGAACCGCAAGTGGATGGATCTGGCGGTCGTCTATGGCACTGGCCGGAACGCCATCATCACCCTCGAGAAGGATGAGACGGCACAGGCGCTGTTTGACAAGGTTTTCGGTACCTGGACCCAGTAAGTTCAGGCTTCCAGCAAACGCCCCGCGGCCAGCCGATAGCGTCGGCTGGCTAATGCTGCGACGTCGTCGGCGTGGTGGCTGACCAGAATGGTGTGCCAAGCGTGGCGCCGGGTCAGGGTCAGAACCAGGTCTCGGGTCGTGACGCGGGTTTCGTCGTCGAGCGCTGAAAACGGTTCGTCGAGCAGCAGCACGGGCCGGTCGCGTAACAGGGTTCGCGCCAGAGCGACGCGCTGCTTCTGGCCGCCCGACAGGGTCGAGGCGACCTGGGGGCCGACATCTTCGAGACCAACTTCGGCCAATACCTGTGCGATGCGGGCAGCGGCTTCCGATCGGCCAGTATGGGCCGGCAGGCCAAGCTCGATATTTCGATCGGCGCGCAGGTGCTCGAATAGGCTTTCCGACTGCAGCAGCAGCGAGACCGGGCGGGCTTCCGGTGGCAATGCCAGCAAGTCCTTGCCGTCGAGATCGATGCGTCCGCTAAGGGGCGTAAGGAACCCGGCAAGCAAGTCGAGCAGAGTGGATTTGCCGGAGCCACTGGCACCGGAAATCGCAGTAACCTCGCCGGGCGCGGCGATGAAGCTGAAATTGTAGGGCTCGCTTTGGCCGGGATGGGCGAAGCGCAGTTCGTCAACGCGTAGCATTGGCGATCCTTTCGAAGAGGCGGGGCAGACCCACAAAGGCGACGATGGTGCCAAGCAGCAGCAATGCGCCAATTGCGGCCGCGTCATTGCCGCGATAGGCGCCCAAGGCGCGGAACATCATCAGGGGTAGGGTCTGGAAGTCCTGCGTGCCGAACAGGGCGATGACGCCGAGATCGCCGAGGGAGAAGCAGAAGGCCAGCGCCAGCATGATGCCGATATCTTTGCCAAGCAGGGGGTATTCGACAAAGGCGAATTGACACCAGCCGGAGAGTCCAAGCGAGCGGATCAGCTTGCCGCGCGTGCGGGCTATTGCCTCGAGCGGCGGTCCGAGGGTCGCCATGGCGAAGGGGAGTGCAAGCAGGCTGTTGCCCAGGATGACGACGAAGGGCGCTGCGATGGCAGGTGACACTCCCAGTGTACGAACAAGCAGGAAGAAGCCGAGTGACAAAACCACAGCTGGCACTGCCAGATAGGCAAAGACGGGCATGCCGAGCAGGGTTCGCATGAGGCGATTGGGCGTTGCAGCCCGGCCGAGTGCCAGCAGCAGTGCCAGGGCGAGCGTGAAGACTGCCGATGCCGAGCCTATGACGAGGCTGCTGACTGTCGCCCGCCAGAAGGCAGGCTGCGCCACCAGGCTGCCGAGGCCAGTGGTGAGGCCGTTGACCAGTACGGAGGCCAGCGGCAGCACGAAGATCACGGTCGACAGGGCCAGCACCAACCATTGCAGGGTCCGAGCCACGGAGCGGTCACGCCAGCGCGGAGCGACTGAGGCGCCGAAGCTGGCGGGAATGGGTGCCAAAGCGGAGGCCGCCAGGATCACGACAGAGCAGACGGCGATCTGTGTTGCAGCCAAGCGCACGGCGCCCACTAGGTCGAAATCCTGCCTCACGGCGGCATAGATGGCGACTTCGAGCGTTTGGTTGGCGGGGCCGCCACCGAGCAGCAGCACGATGGGAAAGCTGGTGAAGGCGAGGAGAAAGATGATTGCGGCGAGGCCGGGCAGGGTGCCGCGCAAAGCCGGCCAGTCGATGATGGAAAAGCGTTGCCACGCCGATAGAGCAAGGGACTGGCCGGTCTTGAGGCGTGCGGTCGGAATGGCGTCGAGCCGGGCCAAGATGATGCGGGCGGCGAAGGCGCCGTCGAGGATGACATGGGCGAAGAGGATGCCGGAGAGACCGAAGGCCGGATTGCCCAAAGGCACGCCGAACAGGGCTTCGCTGGCCTGATTGATCCAGCCATTGCGGCCCCAGATCGACAGCATGCCGAAGGCGACCACCATACCTGGAGTGACGATGGCCGAGGCGAAGAGGCCGACCACCAGGTCGCGCCCCGGGAAACGCAGGCGGTTGAGCGCCCATGCGAGGGCCGTGCCGACGGCCAGGGACAGCACAGTGGTCAGGCCGGCCTGGATCGATGTCATGCGCAGCAGGTGGGCGATATCGACCCGCGAGCCGGAGCCTTCACTGTCGGTGGCGGCGGCGAGGATGGCCCAGAGGACGAGGGCGATGAGGATGGTGATGGCCAGCGCGAGGGTGATAGCCGAGGCCACGCGCAGGGGGCGGGGAGGCAGGGCTAGTTGAGGCATCACAACCCCCCCCCTCGGTCCCTCCCCACAAGGGGGAGGGAGGTGATGGGGCTGCGGCCCGTGGCAAAGTTCGGCCACCGCAACGGAGCGAGCTTCGCTCCCCCTTGTGGGGAGGAAATGAGGGTGGGGGTGGTCATAACCACAATCTTCGCTCGGACTACTGTACCGCCGCCAGCATTTCGTCGATCCAGGCCTGGCTGTTGGCTTCGATCTCGGTGTCGGTCAGCACAAGCGTCTTCGCGGGCTGGGGCAGGGTGGCAAAGGTGGGGTCAAGGTCGGCACCCAGATCGATGACCGGCAACATCCAGTTGGTCGTGGGGATGACCTTCTGGCCATCAACCGAGGTCAGGTAGGCCAGGAACTGCTTGGCCAGTTCCTGGTGATCGGATGACTTGAGAATGCCCGCAACCTCGGTCTGGGCCAGGTGGCCCTCGTCGAACAGGGCGGCCTTGATCGTGTCGTCTTGCTCCGAGACGATGTGATAGGCGGGTGAGGTGGTGTAGCTCAGCGCCATATCCGCCTCGCCTTCGAGGAAGAGATTGTAGCTCTCGCTCCACTCGCGGGTGATGGTGAGGATATGAGGCTTGAGGCCGGCCCAGATTTCGGGCGCGCGATCGCCATAGGCGGCCTTGATCCACAGCACCAGACCGAGGCCGGGCGTGGCGGAGCGAGGATCCTGGATGGCGATCTTGAAATCTTCAGGCAGCGCGATCAGCCCTTCGAAGGACTTTGGCGGCGTCGCAACGCTATCGGTGTCGTAGACGAAGGCGAAATGGGCATAGTCGAAGGGGGCGAACTGCGCATCCGTCCACGGCGTGGGCAGGTCGAGGCCGCTCAGATCGAGGCCATGGTCGACGAAAAGGCCAGTATCACGGGCTTCGCCGGCAATGGCGGTGTCGAGCCCGACGATCAGATCCGCCTCGGTCGTGTCGCCCTCGAGCTGGACACGGCGCAGCGTGCCGATGGAGCTGTCGGCAGCGATCCATTCAACGATGCAACCGCCGCAGATGGCCTCGAAGCCAGCCTTGAGGCCCGGGCCGGGGCCCCATTCGGAAGCGAAACCGTCATAGGTGTATATCTTGAGGATCGGCACTTCTTCGGCGAAAGACGGGGCAGCAAGCAGTCCGGTAAGGACCGCAGCAACGAGGTGGGCAGATTTGACCATGGGTCATTCCCTTCGGTGTTGCGGCCATGAAGAAGGGGATGTGTGTCAATGGCGGACGCGACGAGAGGCGCCCTTGCCATCTCGAACTTCCTCCGCCAGCATGACCTGGTTCAGGTTCAATGGGTAACTCTCAGCTCCGGAAACCCGGAACACCCCAGCGAGACGCCCCACAATTAATGAGAGCTTTGTGACAGTGCAAGACACTTCCGTACGCCCCACGGATGCGCCAATGGTCGTATTCGACGGCCCCATGGCCATTGTCGGCGGGGGGGCCGTGGACTCTGGTCTGCTGCGGGACTTGGCGGAGCGAGGCGTGGCCCTGGTCGGTGCCGATGGTGGCGCCGATGCGATCGGCGATGCCGGATTGGTGCCGGTAGCGATCATCGGCGATCTCGATTCCATCAGCGATCGGGTGGCGTGGGAGAGCCGGACACGTGTCATTCATATTCCCGAGCAGATCACCACCGATTTCCAGAAGGCGCTCTATTCGACGCAGGCACCGGTCACTCTGGCGCTGGGAATGACCGGCAAGCGGCTGGACCATACGTTGGCGGCACTCAGCGCCGTGTTGCAATACGCGCCGACACGACGGTTGTTGCTGGTGGATGAGGTAGATGTGGCACTGGCCGTTACCGGGGCGGCGTCGTTCGAGGCGGACTTGCGCGAGCGGGTGTCGATCCATCCGTTGGCGCCGATCCGGTTCGAGCGGTCGAGCGGCTTGTTTTATCCAATGGATGGGTTGCTGCTCGAGCCTGGCGGATTGATCGGCACGTCCAATGAGGGGATTGGCGGACGAGTAGAGATCATTCCCGTCGGCGAGACGCCGTGGCTGCTGATCCTGGGCAAGGAGCGGTTGTGGGATTTGATGAAGGCTTAGTGGCACGAGGTGGCAACGCAAAAGGCCCGCGCTTGCGGGCCCCGTTTGCGTTCCGCCAGAACCTTACTGCCCGCGGAAGCGGAGCCGGCCGATTTCGTCGTATTCGGCCTGTTCGACCTTGAGCTGCTCGGCAGCCTCGCGCTGATGTTCGCGCTGGTCCAGCAGTTCGACCTTCTTGAGGTCTTCGATGGCTTCGGCCAAGGCGTCCTGTGCCGCCTCGAGCTTGCCGCGCATATCGTTGGCCGAAGCCAATAGATTGTCCCGGCGGTTGAGCGCGGCCTTGGCAAAGGTCGAATAGGCAAAATGGGCGACATCCGAGATGCCGGTCTTGGTGTGCTCGATTTCGATCTGCTGGTCGAGTTCGGACGCCATGCGTTCGAAGTCGTTGACCATCATCTCGATCTGAGCGACCTGACGCCGCTTCTCGTCCACCTGAAATTTCTTAAGCCGAATGAGGCTCTCGCTGCGCGATTTCAAGACCTGTACTCCTTACACACCAAGTCAGTTCCGGGACCAATACGCAGTCCCATCAGGCCGCCGCGCCCGCTTCGGCAACAATCGCTTCGAGCATCTTATAGCCCTCGGCGATGGTCGTCGTCTCTTCCCGGCTCTGGCTCAAAAAAGCCTCAAGCGCGGGATAGATGGCGATCGCACGGTCCACGTGTGGATCTGACCCTTTCCGGTAAGCCCCCAGCCGGATCAGCTCCTCCATGTCGGAATAAATCGACATGAGTTCTCTTGCCTTGGCCAGGACCGGACGAAAATCGACCGGCACGCAACCTGGCATGGTGCGCGAGATGGACCGGAGCACGTTGACGGCGGGGTAACGACCCCGTTCGGCAATCCCGCGCTCCATCACGATGTGCCCGTCAAGAATACCGCGAACGGCATCCGCAATGGGCTCATTGTGATCATCACCTTCGACCAAAACGGTAAAGAGTCCGGTAACAGAACCCGTCGTAGCTGTGCCAGGACCCGCTCTTTCCAGCAATCGTGGCAATTCGGTGAAAACCGTCGGTGGATAACCCTTGGCGGTCGGGGGCTCGCCGATGGCGAGGCCAATCTCGCGCTGCGCCATGGCAAAGCGGGTGAGGCTATCCATCATGCACAGCACGCGCTTGCCCTGGTCGCGGAAATATTCCGATAGCGCCAGACTCATATAGGCGGCCTGCCGGCGCATCAGCGCGGCCTCGTCGGAGGTGGCGACCACGACCACCGCATTGGCCAGCCCGGCCTCGCCCAGATATTCCTGGATGAATTCGTGCACTTCGCGGCCGCGTTCACCGATCAGGCCAATGACAGCGACATCGACATTGGTGTTGCGCGCCAGCATGGACATCAGCACCGACTTGCCGACGCCCGAGCCGGCAAAGATGCCAAGGCGCTGGCCCTCGCATACGGTGGTGAAGGTATTGAGGCAGCGGACGCCAAGTTCGAGCGGACCGCCAACGCGGACGCGATCATGGGCCAGGAGCGGGTTTTGACGTAGCGGATAGGCCGTGGGGCCGCGCGGGAGAGGGCCCTTGCCGTCGATGGGCTCGCCATTGGCGTTGATGACCCGGCCCAGCCAGCCCTCGGACGGGAAGGCTGCGCCGTCGTGGCGCTGGAACACGGCCTTGCAGCCGAGGCGGACACCCGATAGCTGGCCAAAGGGCAGGCACAGCGCGTGACCGTCCTTGAATCCGATGATTTCGGCCGCCAGGAACTCGCCGTTGACGGTCTCGATCTGAACGCGGCCGCCGACGCGCAATTCGCGCACCGGGCCGACTATTTCGATCAGCAGGCCCTGCACCGATTTCACGCGGCCATAGACCTCGATGTCGTCGATCGCCTCGATGGCCGAAATGAGGGCCTTCATATCCGTCCCGTTCGCTCATAGCGGTGGGAAACTATGGTTTCCGCACCGGTCGAATCGTCATAGCCGACGAATCACACAGTAACTGAACGTTAAGCAAAAGGCGCTATTTCAGGTGCCGGGCCGGTCCGTCTGCCGCTTTGCGCCGATCACCGTCCAAACCCCTGACATAGCCACAATTGCTTGAGTCCGGAGAGTCGCTTAGGACGGCTACTTAAACCATCTTCTTAAGAAAAATTGATAAGATTAACCTATAAATTTCAATGACTTAGACTTAATTCACCCTAACGCCGTTTGCGTATTGCCGAACCGAATTAAACTTTGTTAACTATTTGGGCTTAGGGTTCAGTCATATCCAGTAGGGTTGGCGTGGGCAGGCCAGGTCCCACGGTTCCAGCAGGAACGAATGACAAGGGGAATATAATGCGGGTACTCCTTATTGAGGACGACAGCGCTACGGCGCAGAGCATCGAGCTGATGCTGAAGTCCGAAAGTTTCAACGTCTATACCACCGATCTCGGTGAAGAAGGCGTCGATCTCGGTAAGCTCTATGACTACGACATCATCCTTCTCGACCTGAATCTGCCCGATATGAGCGGCTATGAGGTGCTTCGCACCCTCCGCGTGGCAAAGGTCCAGACGCCCATTCTGATCCTCTCCGGCCTTGCCGGCATCGAGGACAAGGTTCGCGGTCTCGGCTTCGGCGCCGACGACTACATGACCAAGCCTTTCCATAAGGACGAGCTCGTGGCCCGCATCCACGCCATCGTCCGCCGTTCCAAGGGCCACGCCCAGTCGGTCATCCAGACCGGCGACCTTACGGTCAACCTCGACACCAAGACCGTCGAAGTAATGACCCAGCGCGTGCACCTGACTGGCAAGGAATACCAGATGCTCGAGCTGCTCTCCCTCCGCAAGGGGACGACGCTCACCAAGGAAATGTTCCTCAATCACCTCTATGGTGGCATGGACGAACCCGAACTCAAGATCATCGACGTGTTCATCTGCAAGCTCCGCAAGAAGCTCAGCGTGGCCACCGGTGGCAAGAATTACATCGAGACCGTCTGGGGCCGTGGCTATGTGCTGCGCGAGCCCGACGAAAGCGAAGTCTACGCCGACAACGTCGCCTAAGCCTCCCAGGGCTCCTGCGTCACTCTGCTCCACCCCGTGCGACACCGTCGCGCGGGGTTTTGCTTTGTCCTGGGCCTATCCTTGCGGCTCCCTGACATGAGGACCCGCCCGTGGCCAAGGACTTTATCTATCCAGACGACGGTGCACTGCGCCGCTACTATGCCGATGGTGATTTTCTCGACGGCCAGTGGGTGCCGCTACCGCATCCTGCGCCTGATGCCGCCGATCTGACGATTGCGACGTTCTTCAAAATGCCGGGCTGGGTGATGGGACTGCTGGCCCTGCGCGACGGGCTGGTGTCGCCGCTGGGGCTCAAGACGGCCCGCTCGGAGGGATATCGCGTGCCGACGCGCCAGGAGGTTTTGGATTGTAGTTATCCGGGCGTCTTCGCAGTGCATTCGGCGACGCCAGACGAGGTCATCTTGGGCACTGACGACAAGCATCTCGATTTTCGCGTGTCGATCCTGCGGTCGGTGCCCGAGGACTTGGTGGCCATTAGTACATGGGTGCGCCCACATAATATCCTTGGGAATGCCTATCTCGCCACGGTCTACCCGTTCCACCGCATTATCGTGGCGCGTTGCCTCGACAACGCGGCGGAACTGGGCATTGTGGCAGCCTAGTCGCCAGACTCCTGAAACACAGCCAAGGCATTGATGGTGCCGTCCTCATTTGCGCGGAAGGTGAGTTCTTCCCAAACCGAGAAGCCTGCCGTGGTGGCGTGGGGCGTCACGTTGATCGCGCGCATCCAGCCATAGTCGTCCGGCTCGCTGGTCAGATAGTTGCCGACGATGACGTCGGACGGCATGCCGATGCCCATCAGGCCGAGGTCGACGGCGACCGTTGCAGGCCATTCGGCACACTGCGCCGATGCAGGCGCAGCGTCGCGCACATCGATGCCAATGCCTGTCACCTTGCCGTCGCCCATCTCGCCATCGGAGTAGAGCCAGAGTGTTTCCGCGGCGCGGGCGAAGCAGGCCCAGGTCACGGCACCGCCGGCTTCACCCCAATTGTGCGAAGCGCCGCCCAGTGCGGCAGCAAGTTCAGCGATAGGAGTTTCTTCCAGTACCACCGCGTGCTCGCCGATGGTGATCTGATAGACCTGCTTGACCTCCCCCCATGGATCGCGGGCTGGCAGGCCACTGGTCGCGACGGAGTTGATCCAGGTGCCCTTCAAGGGCGAGTCTTCGGCCATGACAGGCGCGACGGTGGTGGTGAGCAGCAGGCAGGCAATGATGACGCGCATTGGAGTTCCCTTTGAGTTCGGTGCGCCAGATAGACGCCGGAACATGAACGGAGGCTGACCGACAAAATTTTCCCGGAGGCGTGTCGATCGGGAGCAATGCGGCTCGTTGTGTAGGCAGAAGCGCGGTTGGGACCGCGTACAAACCGAGGAGACGACCATGATCCGTTTCGCAGCTTTCGTCGGCGCGCTGCTGCTGACAACCACCGCCTTTGCCCAGTCCGAACCAGTCGGTCAGGCCGTCGAGGTCAATGGCATGCAGATGTATTACGAGGTGTCGGGCGAGGGCGAGCCGCTGGTCGTGCTGCATGGCGCGTACATGAACATTCCCGCCATGGGTGGGATCATCCCGAAGCTCGCCGAGACGCATAAGGTCTATGCCATCGAGTTTCAGGGCCATGGCCGGACCAATGATATCGAACGACCGGTCACCTACCCCAATCTGGCCGATGACGTCGCCAAGTTCATGGATGCGGTGGGCATCGAGAAGGCCGATGTGTTTGGGTACTCGATGGGCGCTGCTGCCGGATTGAGGCTGGCCATAGACCACCCGGAAAAGGTCGATCAACTGGTGGCGGCATCCGTGGCCTATGACATGTCGGGTTCGCAGCCCGAATTTCTCGAGATGATACCGACCATGGTGCCCGAAATGTTCATCGGGTCGCCGATGGAGGAGGCATGGAAGCAGTATGCGCCCAATCCGGATGGGTTCAGGCCCTTTGTCGAGCGCATGATCGCACTTGAACATGAGCCGCTGGCCTGGGGCGATGAGGTCAAGGCACTGGATACGCCGATGCTGATCATTGCCGGCGATGCCGACATGGTGACGTTGGAGCATCTGGTCAGCCTGTTCCGGCTGAAGGGCGGCGGTGCCCCCGGCGACATGGGTAAG
This sequence comes from Devosia sp. SL43, assembly GCF_021729885.1. Lineage (NCBI taxonomy): Bacteria > Pseudomonadati > Pseudomonadota > Alphaproteobacteria > Hyphomicrobiales > Devosiaceae > Devosia > Devosia sp. SL43. The sequence goes on along the minus strand of NZ_CP063401.1, from coordinate 1,701,999 downwards.
CCGCTTTCGACATCGCGGCTCGCCGTACTGCCGGCGACGTCGCATACGGCGGTGATCAATCAGGTCGATCTACTGCATGGCTTCATCGAGCCGTTTCTTCAGGGTGAAACGCCCAAGGGCATGTTCGAGTAGCCTGCGATGTTGCGGTGGGAAAGCGATGCTGGTTTGATCGCCGATATGACCAGCGAATCCGACACCCACCGCGCCATCAACACCGTTTGGAAAATCGAGCAGCCCCGCCTGATTGCGGGGCTGACGCGCATGGTGCGCGATATTTCACTGGCCGAGGAACTGGCGCAGGATGCGCTGATCATCGCGCTCAGGACCTGGCCGCAATCGGGCGTGCCGAACAATCCCGGCGCCTGGCTGATGCAGACGGCCAAGCGCAAGGCGATCGACTATTTTCGTCACCGCAAGATGGCGGCGACCAAGCTTGAAGAGGTCGGTCGGATCATCGAGGACGATGCGCCCGATCATGAGGCGGATCTGGTCGAGAGCCTCGACGATGATGTTGGCGACGATCTCCTGCGGCTAATTTTTACCTCGTGCCATCCGATTTTACCTGCGGAATCAAGGGTCGCGCTGACGTTGCGCCTGCTGGGCGGGCTCACGACCGAGGAGATTGCCCGGGCCTTCCTCGCGGCCGAACCGACCATCGGGCAACGTATCGTGCGCGCCAAGAAGACCATTGCCGAGGCTGGCATTCCGTTTGAAGTGCCGCGTGGTGAGGAGCGGGTGGAGCGCCTGTCGTCGGTCTTGGGCGTGCTCTATCTGATTTTTAACGAGGGCTATTCGGCCACGGCGGGCGAAGACTGGATGCGACCGCAATTGTGCCAGGAGGCGATGCGGCTGGGTCGCGTGCTGGCACGACTGTCGCCAGACGATTCCGAGGTGCACGCCCTTGTGGCGCTTATGGAAATCCAGGCGTCGCGACTGAACGCGCGCACTGATGCCAGGGGTGAACCGGTACTGTTGCTCGATCAGGACCGGTCGCGCTGGGACCAGTTGCTGATCGGCCGGGGTCTGGTAGCGCTCAACCGGGCAGTCGAACTTGGCGGGGCCAATGCGCCCTATGCCCTGCAAGCGGCGATCGCGGCCTGCCATGCGCGAGCACGCAAGGCTGGAGATACCGATTGGGCGAGGATTTCAGCGCTTTACGGTGTTCTCGGGCAGGTGACGCCGTCTCCGGTGATCGAGCTCAACCGCGCCGTGGCCGTTTCCATGGCTGAGGGTCCTGCCGCGGCTTTGGCGCTGATCGACGCGATCAAGGACGATCCGGCGCTCAGGACCTATCATCTGCTGTTTGGCGTGCGCGGAGATATGTTGAGTAAACTCGGGCGGCATACCGAGGCGACGCTGGAGTTCCGCCGGGCGGCCGAGCTGACGCGCAACGAACGCGAGAAGGCCTATCTACTTGGTAGAGCTGAAAAAACAGCTTAAGCGGCCCGATTCAGGCAGCCATATCCATTTCGAACTTGGCTTCGAGGATGGCGCGGTCGAAGGGTTTCATCATGTAGTCGCTGGCGCCGGCCTTGAGGGCCATGGCGATGGCGCCGATGTCGTTTTCGACGGTGCAGTAGACCACGTGCGGTTTCTCACCGCCGACGTAACCCCTTAAAAGCTTTAGGAAATCCAGCCCGGTCAGGATTGGCATGCTCCAGTCAAGCAGAATGGCGTCAGGCATTTCCTGGCGGCACTTGTCGAAGGCTTCCTGTCCGTCCTCGGCTTCTTCGACGATGAAATCCATGTCTTCGAGGATGCGGCGCGCCACTTTGCGCACGACGCTGGAATCGTCGACGATCAGGCAGGATTTCATTTCGGATGGGCCCCGCAGAGACTAACGCTCCATTCGATCTTAAGGCTCACATCCTACAGATTGGTTAGCAATATGCTGACGTTTGGCGCCGCCAAGAGCAGAGGCTACACTTCTGCGGTAACCGCCGGCTTTGGGATGGCCGTTAGGAAGAACATCTCGTTCTCGATGCCGATGGTGATTTCCATGTCGGTCATGCGGGCAAGCAGGCCCGTGTAGAACGGCTGAATGCCCCGCGCATCGACGAAGCCTTCGTCGGGCGTGCCGGCGAGCAAACCGACGGCGCCGGATGGGATCAGGGTCTTCTGGCGCTTTTCCGGGTCGCTCTTGGAGGTGAACTCGAACTTCTCATTGCCGGCATCACCGGTGATCGAGGCGGTGACCTGACCACCGCGCGGTACTGACATGGCAGCGATCAGCAGCAGGTTCATGAACAGCTTGGCCTTGTGCTTGGGCAAAAGGATCAGCGGAACGTTCCATTCGAGGTCGGCCTTTTCGATCTCGAACTGGATGCGGGCGACGCGCTCGCATTCGCGGGTGTCGATATCGGTGCCCGAGGTCGAGGAAGCGCCATAGGCAAGGCGGGCGAACTCGAGCTTGGCCCGGCTCTGCTTGGCAGCGTTGGCAATGAGGTCGCGAGCGCCTTCGGCCATGTCGGTCTGGTTGGGATCGCCCAGCACTTCGAGCCCATTGCCGATCGCGCCGATGGGGTTGATCAGGTCATGGCAGACCCGGCTGCACAGCATGGCCGCGAGGTCGGTTGCCTTGAGCTCGATGATATCGGCCATGTCGAAGTCTCCGTAGGGCAGCAAGAATCACTGCTGCCGACATTAGAGGCTGGTGGTTAAATGTGGATCACTATTTGGCGCATGGCACGAAGCCGCTGCCGGCCTGCTAGACCGGCAGCGGGGCTGTCTGTGCCGTGAGCGTCGAGATGAAGCGGCGTGTGCGGTCGTCGACCGGCTTGCCGAATACCGCGGACGCCGGGCCGGCTTCCACCACGTCACCACCTTCGAGAAACACCACATTGGTGGCGATCCGGGCGGCGAGGCGCAGGTCATGCGTTGCCATCAGCATGGTGGTGCCATCGCGAGCGAGCTGGGCCAGCACTTCGACCACTTCGGTGGCCAGTTGCGGGTCGAGGGCCGAAGTGGGCTCGTCGCACAGCAGGACCTTTGGGGCCGGAGCGAGTGCCCGGGCGATGGCGACGCGCTGCTGCTGGCCGCCCGATAGGCTTGATGGCCAGGCGTCGGCCTTGGCGGTCATGCCGACCTTGTCGAGGAGTTCGAGAGCGCGGGCCCGGACCTTCTCTCTTGGCCATTTGAGGACGGTGAGCGGCCCTTCCATGACATTTTCCAGCGCGGTCAAATGGGGAAAGAGCTGGAAGTTCTGGAACACCATGCCGGTCTTGCGGCGCAGCGCCAGGATGGCGTCACGGCTTATCTTCCTGCCGGGGGCAAAGTGCACGGCGGTATCGTCGATGCGGACATCGCCCGATTGCGGCATTTCGAGCAGGTTGACGCAGCGCAGCAACGTGCTCTTGCCGCTGCCCGAGGCGCCAATCAGGGCGGTGACGCCGCCTTCTGGCACTTCGATGCTGACCCCCTTGAGGACGTGATTGTCGCCGAAGCTTTTGTGGATGTGGTTCAGCGTGATCATGACGCAGCCTCGATATAGCCGCCATAGCGGGAGAAGCGCCTTTCGACGCGGGCCTGCAGGCTCGACAGGACCGAGCTGACGACGAGGTAAATCAGCGCGACCTCGACATAGAGGATCAGAGGCTCGTAGGTGGTGGCGACGATGCGCTGGCCGGCGCGGAACAGTTCGGGCACGGTGATGGCTGCCGCGAGGGAGGTGTCCTTGACCAGCGAAATGAAGGTGTTGGACAGCGGCGGCACGGCGATGCGCGTGGCCTGGGGCAGGATGGTGCGGCGCATGGCCTGCGGCCAGGTCATGCCAATGGAATAGGCGGCTTCCCACTGGCCCTTGGGCACGGCGAGCAGCACGGCGCGGATGATTTCGGACGTATAGGCGCCGACATTGAGCGTGAAGCCGATCAGCGCGGCTGGGAAAGCATCGAGCACGATGCCGACGCTGGGCAGGCCATAAAAGATCAGGAAGAGCTGCACCAGCAGCGGCGTGCCGCGGATGATCCAGACATAGAAGCGCACAAAGGCCGATAGTGGCCAGGGGCCAAAGAGGCGGGTAACCGCCGCGAGAAAGCCGACGCCGAGCCCGAGTGCGAAGGACAGCAGGGTCAGCGGCACGGTGAACTGCAGGCATGCCCAGAGCAGGGACGGCAGAGAGTCCAGCATCAGGGAGAGCCAGCGTGGCATCTCGAAAAGCCAGGATGGTATAAGCATCGGCAGGTCCGCCATGAAAAAGGACCGCCAGTTTACCTGCCGGTCCTTCCAGTATTATGCGTTGGACGCGGTTACTGCGAGACGTCTTCGCCGAAGTATTTCTGCGAAATCTCGGCATAGGTGCCGTCGGCCTTGATGGCGGTCAGCGCTTCGTTGATGGCGGCCAGCAGTTCGGGCTTGCCCTTGGCCAGCAATACGCCGGAGAAGTCGGCATCATCGGCGGTGGCGACGACCTTCACATCGGCATCGGGCTGCTGCTTCTTGAAGTCGAAGAAGGACAGGCTGTCATTGATGGTGGCGTCGGCGCGACCCTGGATGACGAGAGCGATCGACTGATCGAAGCCTTCGGTGCCGACCAGTTCGGCGCCATAGCCTTCGGCGAGCTTGCCGAAATTGCTGGTGAGCGACTGGGCCGACGTCTTGCCGGCCAGGCTTTCGAAGCTGGTGATATCGGTATTGTCGCCACGGACGATCAGGGCGGCCTTGGAGGCGATGTAGGGCTCGGAGAAGTCGTACTTGGCCTGGCGGTCGGCGTTGATGCCGACCTGGTTGATGACGACGTCGTAGCGGTTGGCGTCGATGCCGGCGATTAGACCATCCCAAGGGCCTTCGACGAACTGCGCCTCGACGCCCAAGTGCTTGGCGATTGCCTGGCCGATCTCGACGTCGAAACCGACCAGAGCGCCGCTGGCGTCGTGGTAGGTGAAGGGCGCATAGGTGCCTTCGGTGCCGATGCGGATGGCGCCTGCGGTCTTGATGGCGTCAAGGGCGGTCTGTGCGAAGCTCGGGGTCGCCAGGCTGGCGAACAGGCCGGCGGCCAGCAGCAGTTTCGAGAGTTTCATCTTCTTCTCCTTATTGGGGCCAGCGTCATAACCGTGGGCCGGACTAGCCCGGAAAATGCGCTTGCGGCATGCTGGTTTCAACCGGTTGGATGGATGTTTTTCTCAGGCGCACGAGCACGATGCGGCCATGCTCGAATTGCAGGTTTCGAGAGCCGGTTGTTGCCGGATTTCACCGAACGGCGTCAGGTCGTGATGGTCAGTTGATCGACAGGTTCTTGGCCAGCTCGGGCCAGCGTTCCTCGGCGGCACGCCCGGCGGCATCGGGCGCCAGCAGGAAGGCTTCGCGGTTGGCGGCGGAATAGAACATGTAGAGCCGCTGCTTGAACACGGCGTAGATGCGCGGGTCGCTATCGGAGACAAAACCGCGTGCCACGCCCATGGCATCGTGGCCGCCGAACTGCGGCGCATAGATATCGGGATTGCCCGCGAAGATGTCGCGATTGGCAGCGGTGGCGAAGTACCACGGTACATTCTGCCAGATGAATTCGTGGTCGGAGCGACCGGCAAGGGGGATGGGCTCGGTGAAATAGCTCACCGGGTCGGTGCCCGAGAGGCCGATGCCGGTCAGTGGATCGGTGACGATGAGCGTGACCACTGACTGTGCCTGTGCCGGGGCGAGTGCGGCCGAAACCGTGCCCAATAGCGGCAGAACAAAGGCGAGCATGGTTAAGATTTGTTTAGAGGTTTGCTTCATCATCGAACCAATGATCGGCGCACAGCATGTTCGAGGCTGCCTTACAAAAGTTACGGTCCAAGCCTTAACGTCCTCGTAACTGCCAGTGCCGCTTTTCGCCCGGGAGATCTTTCGATGTTCAAGCGCCTCGCTCTTCTCCTTGCCATGCTGGCCGCATTCGCGGCACCGGTGCCATCAGCTTTCGCACAGGGGTCGCTGAGCGATACCTATTCGGGTGAGGATCTGGTCGAGAATGGCAAGCAGTTCTTCGGCTCCGCCTCGCAGGGGCTGGCCTCTTTGGTCGAGCGGGCGGTGAGCCAGTTCGGCCTGCCCAACGGTTATATCCTGGGTGAAGATGCCGGTGGTGCGCTGTTTGCCGGCGCCCGCTATGGCGAGGGCATTCTCTACACGCGCAATGCCGGCGAGTTCAACGTCTACTGGCAGGGGCCGTCCATCGGCTTCGACGTGGGTGGCGATGGCTCCAAGACCATGATGCTGGTCTATAATCTGGCGCAAATTCAGGATGTGCTCGGCCGCTTTGCCGGTGTCGATGGCTCGGCCTACGTGGTGGGCGGCTTCGGGATGACGGTGATCAAGCGCGGCAATGTCGTGATGGTGCCGATCCGCTCCGGTGTCGGCGCCCGCCTGGGGATCAATGTGGGTTATCTTAAGTTCACGCCTGAGCCGACCTGGAACCCCTTCTGACCGTTCCAATCAGGATCGAATCTGCTCAATGCCGGGGTCAAAGACCCCGGCATTGTCGTGACTGGACGCCCCATCCGCGTTAGGGTTAACCAGTGGCGAAGATGGCGGCTGCGCCGTGTTGCTGCCAGATAAGGGTTTGTCCGCGCGCGTCTTGTCGTGCGGTGCGGAGGTCGGCTGATGCTCATCGAGAACATGATGTATTTCGCGCTCGGCCTGCTGGTGGCGGGCCTGGTGGCGCTGATCATGCTGCCGGCGGTGTGGAAGCGTGCCGTGCGGCTGACCAAGCGCCGGATCGAGGCGGCGACCCCGATCACCATGGCCGAGTTCCGGGCCGACAAGGACCAGTTGCGCGCCGAGTTCGCGCTGTCGACACGTCGGCTGGAGATGAATGTTGAGACGCTGCGCAAGCGGCTTGCCGAGCAGCTCGGTGACGTCAACCAGAAGCGCAGCGACCTTGGCGCGCTCAAGACCGAGCGCGACCAGCATCTTGTTATCGTCAAGGAGCTTGAGGCGCGCGAGGCGGACTTGCGGGCGCGGGTGCTTGAACTCGAGCGGGACGGGACCGACCTGGCGCAGCGCCTGCGCATGCGCGACCGCGAGCTGGATGTGCGCAGCGGCGAGATCGCAACGCTGCGCGACACGATGCGCGGCGGCCTGCCCAAAGGCACCGACCTCGACGGCAATATGCTGTCGGGGGATTATGAAGAGGATATCGATCGTCTGACCACGGCGCTGGCCATCGAGCGCAAGCGGGCCAAATTCCTCGAGGATCAGGCCCATAGCCTGATCGAACGGCTGGAAAAGTCCGACCGTCGCAGCGTCGATGCGACTGCCGCCATCGCGCAAATGCGCGAGGCGTTGGCCGGCAAGGATGACAAGAAAGCGGCGGCGGCCGAGAATCTCGTTGCGGCTGAAGCCCGCATTGCCAGCGCCGAAAACCGGCTCAACGCCATCCTGGCCGAGAGCGGCGAGGTGGTGGACAAGGCGACCGGCCGCGCCGAGCAATTGCTGGCCGACAAGCTCAACCTCGAGGCAGAGGTCGAGACGCTGCGCAAGAAGGTGGCCAATGTGGAAAGCTCCATCATGGCCGACTGGGACAGCGAGCGGATCGAGGAAGCCTATCTGCGCGAGAAGCTCAACGACATCGCCGCCAGCGTGAGCCGGCTGGTCTATGCTGTTGATACCGAAACGCCGGTGGCGCGTGGTGACGAGGAAAGCCTGTTCGACCGGGTGCAGCGCTTTGCTGATGATGGCGAGGGCCGCGATGCGTTGCCGGTGAAGGCAGCGGGTGAGCGGCGCGGTTCGGTCAGCGATCGCATGGCGGCGCTGAAGGAAATTCAGGGGCGGTAGGTTCGTCGCCACGCCCTCGTGGTTCGAGGCTCGCGAAGGGCTCGCACCTCACCATGAGGGCTACTGCTAGCTCAATATCAGAGTAGCCCTCATGGTGAGGTGCGCTTCTTCAGCGCCTCGAACCACGAGGGCGTGGCACTACTCCTCCCCGATCACCACGCTGCGCGTCAATTCACCCGTCGTCTGATCGAACAGTGCCAGTGTCGTCACGCCATTGATCGTATAGGTGACGTTGATCGCGCCTTCGCTGACCACGGCCGATACCACCTCGGCTCCCGCAGGAACGGTGACAGTCTCCGCGACGGCCGGTGGTGGGGCGTCTCGCATCACGCGATAGACAAGGGCGATGCCAATCGCCATAAAGCCCAGCAACAGGATGCCGATCGAGATACCGAACGAACGGCGGGCCTTTCCCAGCATGGCAATGGCTTCGGGCGTCAGTGGCGCATCCGGCTTTTGTTCGGCTGCACCAGTTTCGTTAGGATTGCTCATGACCGAAGATAGCTCACTGGAGTTCGAGGGCGACGAAGTCGAAGTCGTGGTCGATGCCGACATGGCCGGCGGGCGGCTCGATGCCGTGCTGGCCAGGGTGCACAGCGTGCTGAGCCGCAGCCGGATCAAGGATTTGATCCTCGAAGGCGCGGTCAGCATCAACGGCAGGACCGTCAGCGAGCCCAATTACCGGCTTAGTGTGGGCGAGACAATCGTCCTTCTTGCCCCACCCCCCGAAGATGCCGAACCGCATCCGGAAGATATCCCGCTCGATATCCTGTTCGAGGACGACCAGTTGATCGTGGTCAACAAGCCAGTCGGCATGGTGGTGCATCCGGCGCCGGGCTCGCCCGACGGGACGCTGGTCAATGCGCTGCTGTTCCATTGCGGCGACAGTCTGCAGGGTATTGGCGGCGTCAAGCGCCCGGGGATCGTGCATCGGCTGGACCGGGATACGTCTGGCGTGATGGTGGCGGCGAAGACGGAGACGGCGCATAAGCATCTGTCGGCGCAGTTTGCCGATCATGGTCGCACCGGGCCGCTGCATCGGGCGTACATCGCCTTTGTCTGGGGCACGACCGAGACGGCTAAGGGAACGGTGGTGGCGCCGCTGGGCCGCGACCAGAACAACCGGCTCAAGCAGACCGTCCGCAAGGATGGGCGCGAGGCGATTACCCATTACGCCGTCGAGGCGCGTTTTGGCGACGAGGGCTGGGACATTACGCGGGTGCAGTGCCAGCTTGAGACCGGGCGCACGCATCAGATCCGCGTGCATATGGCCCATATCGGTCATCCGTTGGTCGCCGATACGGTCTATGCTTCGGGCTATGCCACCAAGATCAACCGGCTGCCGCCGGAGGTTGCCGGACCGATCCAGGCGTTGGGACGGCAGGCTCTGCATGCGGCTGAACTGGGGTTCGAGCACCCTGTGACGGGCGAGGAGATGTTCTTCGAGGCGCCATTGCCTGAGGACCTGCAGGCGCTGGAAGAGGCGCTTGGAGATTTCAACAAGGCGTTTGCGCGGTAGTCAGTTCGGAACCATTGCCAACCTTGCGCATTTGTAAGGGTTGGTCCTCTTACATTCGCCAAACTGCCGACTATATATCCATCGTAGTCTACCGATGGGCCGTTCGCGGGCATAGGTAGACGGGGAGATTCCGCCCGCGGAATGCGGGGGAGCAAGAAAGGGGTGCGTTGATGGCCCAGACAAATTTGCCGGTTCTTTCAGCCGAAGGTGGCCTTAGCCGCTACCTCCAGGAAATTCGCAAGTTCCCGATGCTGGAACCGGATGAAGAATACATGCTGGCCAAGCGCTACAAGGAACACGCCGATCCGGGCGCGGCCCAGAAGCTGATCACCAGCCATCTCCGCCTCGTCGCCAAGATTGCCATGGGGTATCGCGGCTACGGCCTGCCGATCTCGGAAGTTATTTCGGAAGGCAATGTGGGTCTGATGCATGCGGTCAAGCGCTTCGAGCCTGAAAAGGGCTTCCGCTTGGCTACTTATGCGATGTGGTGGATCCGCGCGGCGATACAGGAATATGTCCTGCGCTCGTGGAGCCTGGTCAAGATCGGCACGACAGCCGCGCAGAAGCGGCTGTTCTTCAACCTGCGCAAGGTTAAGGGCCAGATCGCGGCGCTTGATGACGGTTCCCTGCATCCCGACCAGATCGCGCAGATCGCGACGACGCTGAATGTCACCGAGGCCGATGTGGTGTCGATGAATGCGCGGCTGTCGGGCGATGCGTCGCTCAATTCGCCGATGCGGGCCGACGAGGGCGCGTCGGAGTGGCAGGACTGGCTGGTGGACGATACCCCGAGCCAGGAAACCACGCTGGGCGAGAGCGAGGAATATTCCGAGCGCATGGGCCTGCTGAACAATGCCATGACCGTGCTCAACGAGCGCGAAAAGGCGATCTTCCATGCCCGCCGCCTGCAGGAAAATCCGGCAACGCTGGAAGAGCTGGCGCAGCAGTATGATGTCAGCCGCGAGCGCATCCGCCAGATCGAGGTTCGCGCCTTCGAGAAGGTTCAGGACGCAGTGCGGGAAGCGGCGCGCAGCGCGGCTTAAGCCGAGACGGACGCAGAATGAATTGAAGGCGGGCCAAGAGCCCGCCTTTTTCTTTGCGAGATATTGCAGTCGACACCCTCCCCCTTGAGGGGAGGGATCAAGGGAGGGGGTGGCCGATGCGATATCGGGGCTCCCTTACCCCCTCCCGAGCTCCGCTAAGCCTGCGGCTAAGCTTCGCTTGCCCTCCCCTCAAGGGGGAGGGTGAAACCAGTGATAGTGGCGAGACGGTGCCTGGCTGCCAGACCACTATGGCGTGATTACCATGCGCTGGTTGTCGCGGTCGGACTCATAGGTGGCCGGATCGTAGGCCGCCTGGGCTTCCAGCTCTTCGCGTGAGGCGTTGATGAACAGGTAGCGGTTGCCGAAGGTGTCGGAGGAGAAGGTGAGGTTGTCGAAGCCGACGGCGACCGGCTTGGCGCCCAGGCCGAGGAAGCCGCCGACATCGACGATGACGGCATCGAAGCTCAGGTCGGGATTGGTGATGATATCGCCGATGGTGCCGATCTGTTCGTCATTGATGCCATAGACGCCAATGCCGCGCAGATCGTCGGCGGTCAGGCCGCTTTCGTCGAACTCGGAAAAGCCGGAGCGATCGACGGGCGTGCTGATGACGGGTCGCTCTGCCTGGTCCGTGGTCAGGGCTGGATCTACGGGCGCGGCGTTCGGGTCGCCTTCGACAAGCTGGTCCTGTTCCTCCGCCGGGGTCATGGCCGACTCGCCGGTGACTTCCTCGCTGTCGGTCCAGATGAAGGCAGGCGCTGCTGTCAGGGCTTCGGCGGTGGTGCTGAGCACCCAGCGGCGGGAGCCGTCGGCGCCTTTGGCCCATTCAAGCTGGGAGAAGTCGACAGCGACGTCCTTGGTCCCCACGCCGAGGAAGCCACCGACCCCGATGACCACGGCACTGACACCCAAGCCGGAGGTGATGACGAGATTGTTGATGGTGCCGATGTTCTCGGCATCCTCGCCCGCCGAGCTATAGACAGTCTCGCCGAGCAGCTGAGTGACCAGAATATCGCTGCCGCCGGTGGCATAGCCTTCCGACAGCAAGGTCGGGGTGGTAATTCCGCTACGTTCCAGCTCGGTCGACGGCGCGATCGGGGTGGCTTCCTGCGCTATGCCTGGCACAGTCAGCAGCAAGGCAAGAGTGGAGGCGGTAATCAGGCGGCGCATGGCAATTCTCCGGCTTGACGCAAAAAGGGGCCGGCCCGAAGGCCAGCCCCCAACAGTGATAATTCGCGAGAGATTAGTTGGTTGCGGGTGCCGCAGCCGGATCGGCTGGAGCCATCGCATCGGCAGGAGCAGCCGGGTCGGCCGGAGTCATGCCATCAGCCGCACCGTCGACGGGCTCATCTTCCTCCCAGACGAAGTCTGGAGCGGCAGTGAGGGCCTCGGCGGTGGTGGGCAGGACCCAGCGCTCGGTGTTGTCAGCAGCCAGGGTAAATTCGAGCATGCCGAAATCAACCGCGACGGCCTTTTCGCCGATGCCCAGGAAGCCGCCGACGCCGATGACTACAGCCGTGATCTGACCGCTTTCGTCAAAGACCAGATCGTCGATATTGCCGATTTCCTCGGCATCATCACCGGCGGTCGAGAAGACCGGCTGGCCGATCAGGCGCGAGCCAAGATTGTCAGTATCAGCGGCGGTATAGCCGGCCGACATGTCCCAGGGTTCGTTGATGTCGGTCTCTTCCATGGCGCCGGATTCGACCGGAGCAGCCTCCGTAGCGGCAGGAGCCACCGGGTCGGTGGCGGCGGGTGCCGCCGGATCAGCAGGCGCCTCGGTTGTCGCCGGAGCAGCCGGATCGGCTGGTGTCGTGGCGTCCTGAGCCATGACGCCTGCGGTCAGCAGGATCGAAAGGGCGGTAGTGGTCAGCAGGGTGCGGATCATTGTAGGCTCCATAGGTTCATCGTTGAGGTGAACAGGGCCGCGCGACACAAAACTTGCCGGTGGAGTGCCGTGCGGCCCATGATGTTTCGACAACGTCACGAATCCGCGTGGGTTCCCTGATCGTTTGTCGCGGGCGTGCGGAAATTGAAAAGGCCGGCTCTCGAAACGAGGCCGGCCTTCTCCGCCTCCCTGGCGGTTTTTCGTCTGGGGTTGCCGCGCTGCTATGGGCGCGCAGGCCTCCCGACATCGAGGACAATAGCGCATGTGTTGGGGCACGGCGCGGGGAGTCCGCCGACAGGCTTAAGCGCTTGCTAATTGGTTAATATTGCCGTCTCGCGGTCATAGGTTCGCATGGCGCGATGGGGCATGCCGCCGTCCTGGAATTCCGGGCCGAAGGCGGCAAAGCCGAGCCGTTCGTAGAAGGCAAGTTTGTCGGACTGGGCGGTGAGGTAAAATCGATCGCGACCCGCCATGCGGGCGTGATCCATGGCGACAAGGATGAGCTGCTTGGCTATGCCCTGGCCGCGGAAGGAAAACCGAACGGCCACGCGACCGATCTTGATGTGTTCGGGTTTGTCGATGAGGCGGAGGGTGCCGACAACTTCGCCGGCGACGATGGCGACAAAGTGCGTGGCCGTCAGGTCATCGGCATCGTTCTCTTCTTCCTCGGGGACCTTCTGCTCCCAGACGAATACCTCGCGTCGCAAGGCGAAGGCAGCGTTGCAGAGGGTGGAGAAGGGCGGAACGATGAGGATGGCGGTGGTCATGACACAACGATAGCGGGCTGCCCTGTGCCTGTCACCCGACCGCGTTGAGTTGCGCCATCTGCGCCTGCACCGGCGCGCCGTGGACCAGGCTGTTGATGAAAGCCAGCTTCTCGATAACCTTAGAGGTGAGGATGAAGGGGTAGGCATCCTGGTGACCCATGGCGCGATTGAGGTTGTTGAGCATCGACGCCAAGGGAATCCAGTGGTCGATCGTCACGCCCAGATCGGGCTCCATATAGGAGTCGAAGCTGGCAGGCTCGACGGACAGATGCCGATCTTGGGTCCGTGGTCGCGCGCGGACGCCGAAGGCCGAGGCCATCTCCACCGTGTCGGTGATGTGGAGATAGTGGGCGAAGGTCTCGGCGAAGTCCTCCCACGGATGGGCGGTGGCATAGGCGCTGATGTGGGTTTGCGGCCAGCCTTGGGGCGCACCATTGGCGTAATATGTCTGGAGCGCGAGATTGTAGTCCACGGTTTCGTCGCCGAAGAGCGCGCGAAAGCGGTCTTGCGCCGGCTGATGATCGACCAGCAGATCCCAGTAGTGATGGCCGATCTCGTGGCGGAAGTGTCCGAGGAGGGTGCGGTACGGCTCGCCCATGCTGGCGCGGCGGTATTCGCGTTCGGCGTCGTCGGCTTCGGCCAGAGCGATGGTGACGATGCCGTTTTCATGACCGGTCATGACGGGCATAGCGGCGACCGGCATATCAGCCAGGAAGCGGAAGCTCAGGCCGTGCGCGGGGTTTTCGTTGCGCGTTTGAAGCGGAAGATCGAGCCGAAGCAGGGAATAGAACAGGCGCTTCTTGGCACGTTCGATGGTCTGCCAGCGCGCCAGGTTCCGTGGATCGTCGATAGCGGGGATTGTCTCGTTGTGCCGACAGGCGGCGCAGTAGACGTCGCCGCCGTGTTGAGCGGGCACCAGCCAGTTGCAGGCGGCAAATTGCGCATTGGCGCAGAAGACATAGCGCTGATCGGGAAAGGCTGGCGTCGACCATGTGCCGTCGGACCTGGTCAGCGACACGAGGGCATTGCGATCGGGGATGTAGCCGAGTTGATGGCCACAGCGCTCGCAGCGGGCATTCTCGAAATAGACGGTATTGCCGCAGTGGTCGCAGACGAAGAGTTTCATTGGTGGCTCCGGTGGCACGGCAACAATGCGCGAAGCGGCGGCGTGTTCCGCCCATTATGCAGGAGCGGGCTCTGGAAGGCGCTGGCAATTGTGGGCATGATTGGTGACATCTGGAGGACGCAGGATGAGTATCGAATTTCTGATCACAACACTGATCGTGGTGGTCTCGCCGGGGACCGGGGCACTCTACACGATCGCCGCCGGATTGAGCCGGGGTGGCAAGGCCAGTCTATGGGCGGCGTTTGGCTGCACGCTGGGCATCGTGCCGCATATGCTGGCGGCGATCACCGGGCTGGCGGCGATCCTTCACACCAGCGCGCTAGCCTTCGAGATCATCAAATATGCCGGTGTGGTCTATCTGCTCTACATGGCCTGGGCAACGCTGAAGGAGACCGGGGCGCTGAGCGTCGAAGGCGATCAGGAGGCGAAATCGGTCGGGAAGGTGATCGTCGAGTCGATCCTGATCAACATCCTCAATCCTAAGCTTTCGATCTTCTTCTTTGCGTTCCTGCCGCAGTTCGTGCCGGCAGCGACGCCCAATGCGCTGAACCGCATGCTGGAGTTGAGCGGGGTGTTCATGGCCATGACCTTTGTGGTCTTTGCCCTATACGGACTGTTCGCGGCAGCCATACGCGGGCACGTGATCTCCCGTCCTGACATCATGGTATGGATGCGCCGGACGTTTGCCGGGGCGTTTGTGCTGCTCGGCGCCAAACTTGCCCTTACGGAGCGATAGACCCTATGGCCGACCTTTCGAGCTTTCCCATCACCAAACTCTGGCCGGCGGCCAATCCTGACGTCATTCAGCTCTATTCGTTTCCGACGCCGAACGGGGTGAAGGTCTCGATGATGCTGGAAGAGACCGGGCTGGCCTATGAGCCGCATGCGGTCAATATCACCAAGAACGAGACCTGGGGTCCGGAATATCTGGCGCTCAATCCAAACGGCAAGATCCCGGCGATCATCGACCCGCATGGCCCTGGAGACAAGCCGCTGGAACTGTTCGAGTCGGGCGCTATCCTGATCTACCTGGCCGAGAAGACCGGCAAGTTTCTGTCATCGGATGCGGCGACGCGCTACCAGACCATCCAGTGGGTGATGTTCCAGATGGCGGCGATCGGGCCGATGTTCGGGCAGGTCGGGTTCTTCCACAAGTTTGCCGGTGCGGCCTATGAGGACAAGCGTCCCCGCGACCGATATGCCGCCGAGTCCAAGCGCCTGCTGGGCGTGCTGGAGACCCGTCTCGAAGGCCGCGACTGGATCATGGACGACTATTCCATCGCCGACATTGCGACGCTGGGCTGGGTGCGCAATTTCATCGGTTTCTACGATGCCGGCGGACTGGTGGACTATGCAAGCCTCAAGAATGTGCCGGCCTGGCTGGAACGTGGGTTGGCGCGTCCGGCAGTGCAGCGGGGGCTCGATATTCCCAAGCGCCCGAGCTGACGCAACCGGCTGAGGAGCTGTGCATTGAACCCCTACCGCAAGGGAGGTTTCAATGCACAGCATCAATGACGACGATATCCGCGACCGCGCCTACGCCCTCTGGGTCGAACAGGGCTCGCCCGAGGGGCGCGAGCAGGAGTTCTGGTACCAGGCCGAGCGCGAGCTGAGCGAGGAGGGCGGGCTGGATACTTCGGAGGAGGCCGCCGAGGTGACGCAGCCGACGCCGCCGGCGGGGACCTTGGCCCGCTAGAGCGTTATCGCTTCGGCAACCGTCAGGAATTCGCGGCCCTTGGTCATTTCGCCGAGCTCCATGAGGTGGAGCCCGGTCGAGACGCGCTCGATATAGCCCCATTGCCAGATGGCCTCCGCGGGCACCTGCGTGCGGGTGGTGAGGTGATGGGCATGGCTGCGGGCAATGTCGTGGGCGTGGCGACCCTCGATGCCCTCGTGCCAGGCGCGCAGCACGACGCCGAGGTCGTAGGCGGGTTCGATGGCGAGGCCTTCGGGGTCGATGAAGCGGAAATGGCCGGGTTCGTTCGGTACGGCCAGCGTGTTGCCCGGGTGAGGGTCGCCGTGGGCGAGCACGGCATTGGCCGGGCGCCAGGCTGCTGCGCGATCACGGCAATACATCAGCGCGGTCTCGATCACATTCTGTGCGCAGGGCTGGCCGAGCGCGTGTGCGGTCCTCAGGATGAACATGGCGAGGCTGTTCGCTTTTTCCTCGCCGGTCGGCAGCGTCAGGTGAGCTGGGACAGGCATCCAGGCCTGGAGCAGCGTGGCGCAGATGGCGTCGACCTTGGTGCGGTAGGGTAGGTCTGCTGCCTCGAGGCTTTCGCCCAGCTCTTCGATCAGAATGGCGTGACGCGCCTCATCGTGGCGGATCAGGCGGGCATAGCCCTTGCCCGCAGCGGCGCCGAGTATGGCGGCCTCATGCCCGCCGTCATGCGCTGGCGGACTGCAGACCTTGACGATGAATGGGTTGCCCTCGGCGTCGGTCGCCTCGGCCACAAAGCCGACTGTGCCGCCGGGCAACGCCTGGCCGATGGTCAGGCCCCACTCCTGTTCGAGGCTAGTCAGGTCGTCGTCAAGTTTGGCCAGCCAGGCGATGCTGGCCTCGCCTTCGCTCTCGGCGCGGCGGCGGACGATGTCGGGAACGGGGAACCGGACCGCGGCCGACATGATCAGGTCACGCTGCCGACGGTCTTGAGGCGGATGCGGGGATGGACCTCGTTCTGGCTCATGACCACCGTTTGCGGGCGGAAACGTTCGATGATGGAGCGGACATGCGGGCGAATGCCGGGGGAGGTGATGAGCACCGGGATTTCGCCCTGCTGCGCGGCGCGCTCAAAGCCTGTCTGGATGGCGCCGATGAACTGCTGCAGGCGCGAGGGCGCCATGGCGAGGTGCCGGTTGTCGCCGTCGCCGACCATGGCTTCGGCGAAGTCGCGTTCCCATTGCGGGCCCAGGGTGAGGAGCGGCAGGTTACCGTCGGGACCCAGGTTGGCGGCGCAGAGTTGGCGGGCGAGACGGCTGCGGACATGCTCGGCGATGATCTGCACCGAGCGGCCGGGGCCGGCGATTTCGGCGATACCTTCGAGGATGGTCGACAGATCGCGGATGGAGATGCGCTCGTTGAGCAGCGTCTGCAGCACACGCTGCACGCCGGAGACCGAGATGAGGCCGGGGACGATGTCCTCCACCAGTTTCTGCTGTTCCTTGGGCAGGCCCGAGAGCAGGGACTGGACATTGGAATAGCTCAGAAGGTCGGCGACATTGGCCTTGAGCACTTCGGTCAGGTGCGTCGAGATGACCGTCGATGGATCGATGATCGAGAGGCCGCGCAGTTCGGCTTCGTCGCGCAAAGCCGGTTCGATCCAGGTGGCGGGCAGGCCGAAGGTCGGCTCGGTCGTATGGTGGCCGGGCAGGTCGATCTTGTTGCCATAGGGGTCCATGACCATGAGCTGGTTGGCGTAGATCTCGCCGGCGCCGGCTTCGACTTCCTTGATGCGGACTTTGTACGCATTGGGTTCGAGCTGCATGTTGTCGAGGATGCGGACCGGCGGCATGACGAAGCCGAGTTCGGTCGCCAGCTGGCGGCGCAGGGCCTTGATCTGCTCGGTAAGACGATCGGACCCGCTCTCGTCTTCCTTGACCAGGCTGAGCAGGCCATAGCCGAGTTCAAGTTTGAGCTCGTCGATCTTGAGGCTGTCGGTGATGGGCTGTTCGCCAGAGGGAGCAGCACCGGGTGCGCCGGGCTGGCTGGCGGCCTTGGTGAGGGCGCTGAGGGCGGCATCCTCGTTGCGCTCGTCCTTGCTGCGCGCCGAGCGCCAGGCGACATAGCCGACACCGACGGCCAGCGCTAGGAAGGGGATGACCGGCATGCCGGGCAGGAAGGCCAGCAGCCCCATGACGGCGGAGGACATGCCCAGGGCGCGGGGATAGCCGGTGAACTGGGCGGATAGAGCCTTGTCGGCGGAGCCGGTGACGCCGGACTTGGAGACGAGGATACCGGCTGCGGTCGAAACGATCAGCGCCGGAATCTGGGAGACGAGGCCGTCGCCGATGGTCAGCAGCGTATAGACATTGCCGGCCTCCTGGATAGAGAGACCTTCCTGCATCATGCCGATGATCATGCCGGCGATGACGTTGATGAAGGTGATGATCAGGCCGGCAATGGCGTCGCCGCGGACGAACTTGGACGCACCGTCCATGTTACCGAAGAAGGCGCTCTCGCCTTCGAGGTCGGCGCGGCGCTTCTTGGCGGTTTCCTCGTCGATCAGGCCGGCACTGAGATCGGCGTCGATCGCCATCTGCTTGCCGGGCATGGCGTCCAAATTGAAGCGCGCAGCGACTTCAGCGATACGGCCGGAACCCTTGGTGATGACGATGAAGTTGACGATCACCAGGATGGCGAAGACCACCACGCCGATGATGAAATTGCCGCGCATGACGAAGTGGCCGAAGGCCTCGATGACGTGGCCGGCGGCGTCGGTGCCGGTATGACCCTCGGAGAGGATCAGGCGCGTTGTCGCCAGATTAAGGCCCAGCCGCAGCATGGTGGCGATCAGCAGCACGGTCGGGAAGGACGAGAATTCGAGCGGCTTCTGGATGAACAGGGCCGTCATCAGGATCATCACCGAGAAGACGATCGACACGGCCAGCAGCAGATCGAGCAGCAGCGGCGACAGCGGCACGATGAGAATGACGATAAGGCCCATGACGCCAGTGGCGAGGGCAATATCGCCAGAGCGCAGCATGTCCACGACCGATGCGGCGCTCGGGACCTTGAATTTAGCGTGCTGGCGGCCGGTGGGCAGGTCGGTCATGCTATTTCCACAACTCCGATGTCATCCCGGCGAAGGCCGGGATCCATGTCCGCATGGTCCCCCGAACGAGGCGTGTGGGGAGCGCCACGGATTTGGATTCCGGCCTTCGCCGGAATGACATCGTGGGTTTGAGGGGCATCAAGCGACCGACCGTCTCTCGCCGGGCTCGGGCACATTGGTGCCTTCGTCGGCATATTGGTTGAGCTTGTTCCTGAGCGTGCGGATTGAGATGCCCAGGATGTTGGCGGCGTGGGTGCGGTTACCCAGCGTGTGATCGAGGGTATCAAGGATCAGGTCACGTTCGACATCAGCCACGGTGCGGCCGACCAGGGCCGCGGACATGGTTTGAGCGGTCTGGGCGAGCTGTGCCGAGAGTGAGGACGCGGCTGCGACTTCATTGAGACCCATGCCATCGGGCAAGACGATGGCATCGGGTCCAATGACGTCACCGGAGGACAGCAGCACTGCCCGGTGCAGCGTGTTCTCAAGCTCGCGCACATTCCCCGGCCAGGGGGCTTGCAACAATGCGGCGCGGGCGTCGGGGGAGAGAACACGCGGGGGCAGGCCATTGGCCTTGGCGTATTTGGCGACGAAGTGCTCGGAGAGAGCAGCAATGTCGCCGGGGCGATCCCGCAGAGCGGGAAGCTTGAGGTTGACCACGTTGAGACGGAACAGCAGGTCCTCACGGAAGCTGCCTTCGCGGACTGCTTCGTTGAGGTTGCGGTTGGAGGTGGCGAGGATGCGGATATCGACTGGCACCGGCTTGCCGCCGCCGACGCGATCGATCAGCCGTTCCTGGATGGCGCGGAGCAGCTTGGACTGCAGGCGCACGTCCATTTCGCTGATTTCGTCGAGCAGCAGCGTACCGCCCGAGGCTTCCTCGAACTTGCCGATGCGGCGGGCGATGGCGCCGGTAAAGGCACCCTTCTCGTGGCCGAAGAGTTCGGATTCGAGCAGAGCCTCTGGGATCGCGGCGCAGTTGACCGAGATGAAGGGCTTGTTGGCGCGCTTGGACTTGGCGTGGACGTATTTGGCGACGACTTCCTTGCCGGTGCCGCTTTCGCCGGTAATCAGGATCGAGGCGTCGGAGCCGGCGATCTGGTCGGCCATCTTGACCACGCGTTCCATGGCCGGATCGCGGAACAGGAACTCGGCGCTTTCGCGGGCGACCGCAGCGATGACGGCGGCGATCAGCTCGGCATCGGGGGGCAGCGGGATGTACTCCTTGGCGCCGGCCCGGATGGCGTTGACGGCGGCAGCCGCATTGGCCTCGACCCCGCAGGCCACCACCGGAATGGCAATGCGCTCGGCTTCGAGCCCGGCGATCAGGCCGGCAATGTCCATGACCACATCGACCAGCAGCAGGTCGGCGCCGCGGCCGGCGCGCAGGGCGGCCAGTGCGATCTCGACCGATGGGGCATGGGCGACCTTTGCCCCGCCATTCATGGCCATCTTGGTGGCTTCGCTGAGCTGGCCCTCGAGGGCTCCGATGATGAGCAGACGCATCCTGGCCTCCCTTACTGTGGTTTGATGATTTCGGTCATGGTGACGCCGAGCTTGCTGTCGACCAGCACGATCTCGCCGCGCGCCACGAGACGTTCGTTGACGAAGATTTCGACGGCCTCGCCGACCTGGCGGTCCAGTTCGATGACGGTGCCGGTATCGAGGCGCAGCAGTTCGCTGACCGGCATCTTGGTGCGGCCAAGCACGACCGAAATGCGAACGGGAACGTCGAACACTGCTTCGAGGTCGCCGGCAGTGCGGTCGATATGGGCTTCGGGGCCGTCGGACTTGCCGGCGGGCATCATCTCTTCGAAGCTGATGGTTTCGGCGATGTCGTTATCGGAAGCGCTCAATGGCCGCTCTCCTCTGAGTTGGCCCGACCGCTCTTGGCGGCGAGGTAGGCCTTGATCTTGGTGTCGATGTCTTTGGAGACGGCGCCGATGTCGCGCACCAGGCCGCCATCGACCCATTCGAGCTTGCCGTCGCCGAGACGTTGATCGGGGTCACCCATGACGATCAGCCGGCCGGAGAAGCCCGAGGTCTGCATATGGGCAGTGGCGATGTCGCGGATGCCGTCGGCAATGGCAGGATGGCAGCGCACGACCAGGTGCGGCACCCCGGCCAGGCTTTGCATGCACTCGCCGATCAGGGCGTCGAGTTCGGTGGTCGGGTAGCGGGCCAACAGGTGCAAGGCCAGCTTGCGACCGACGCTGGCGGCCAGTTCGATTGCTTCGCGCTGCGCCTGCAGCGTGGCGTCGTCGAGGGCGATTGCCATTTCGGCGGTCTGGGTCGCGAGTGTTCCGGCTGCGGCGGCCAGGGTCTGCGCAGCGGTCGCGGTGGCATTGCGCTCACCGGCAACCATGCCTTCGGCATAGGCTTCCTCGCGCGCCTGGGCGATGAGCTGGGCCACCAGGTCCTCGGGCACCATGGGCGTTGGCGGCGCGGCGTTGGTGCGCTTGCCGAGATCGAGATCGAAGGTGAAACGTGCGGGTTGTGCCACTTACGCCACCATCTGGTCGTCGGCTTTGGACTTCATGATGAGGATTTCGCCCTTGGCGGCGAGATCCTTGGCGGTCGACACCATGCGGCCCTGCGCCTCGTCGACGTCCTTGAGACGGACTGGGCCCATGGTTTCCATGTCTTCGCGCAGCAGCTTGGCGGTGCGGCCGGACATGTTGTTGAAGAAGGTTTCCTTGACGCTTTCGTTGGCGCCCTTGAGCGCCATGGCCAGTTCCTTCTTGTCCATCTTGGTGAGCAGGGTCTGGATGGCGGAGGATTCGAGCTTGGCCAGATCCTCGAAGGTGAACATCAGCGACTTGATGCGCTCGGCATCGTCGCGGCTGTTTTCTTCGAGCGTGGTGATGAAGCGGGCCTCGGTCTGGCGATCGAAGCTGTTGAAGATTTCGGCCATCTGCTCATGGCTGTCGCGACGCTTGGAATGGTTGAGCGTCGACATGAATTCGGTCCGCAGGGTGGTCTCAATCTTTTCGAGAATCTCCTTCTGAACGGGATCGAGGCCCAGCATGCGCTGGACCACATCCATGGCGAGTTCCTCCGGCAGGACGGCCAGGACCTTGGAGGCGTGATCGGTGGCGATCTTGGAGAGCACCACGGCGATCGTCTGGGGATATTCGTTCTTGAGATAGGCGGCGAGCACGTCGGCCTGCACGTTGGAGAGCTTCTCCCACATGTTGCGACCGGCCGGTCCGCGGATTTCTTCCATGATGGCATCGACCTTGTCGGGCGACAGGAAGCTGAGCAGCAGGCGTTCGGTGGAGTCGGTGTTGCCGGAAAGCGAGCCGTTGGACGAGATGGTGGTGACGAACTCGATCATCAGGTCGTCCAGCATATCCTGGGTGATCGGGCCAAGTCGCACCATGGCGCGGCTGAGCTGCTTGACCTCGAGTTCGTCGAGTTCATCGAAGATGGGCTTGCCATAGTCGGGGCCGAGGGCGAGCAGCAAGGCGGCGGCCTTCTCGTCGCCCTTGAGGACGCGATGATTGCTCGCATCGCCCACCACCAGCTGGCTGGGGTTGACTGTCATCTGGGCGGCATCGCCGGATTGGGAAACAAGGGCCATGGCGGTTACGCTGCACTACCCAGCCAGTCGCGCACGATAAGCGCGGCTTGCTTGGGATTTTCTTCGACGAGGGTGCCGACGGTCTTGAGGGTCTGGAGCTGGGTTTCGCCCATCGACTTGGCGTTGGCGACCCAGGCAGGTGTCTTGTCCTTGGGCTCTTCTGATGTGTCCGCGATGACGAGGCCGTTGGCGGCGATGACGCCATGATGGCCGAGTTCGGCACCGGACGACAGAGCCAGCGGCTTGGTTTCGGGCGTCAGCACCTTCTTGAGCAGCGGGCGCATGACGAAGAAGACCAGGGCCAGGGCGATCAGCAGGGTCACGGCCATCTCGGCGCCGTTCATGATGTCGTCGCGGGTAAAGTCGAGCAGGCCACCTTCGCCATCCGTGCCGGGGACGGAGAGTTCGGGACGTTCGGCGAACTGCATGTTGACCACTTCGACGCTGTCGCCGCGGGTTTCCGAGTAACCGACGGCAGAGCGGACCAGGGTCAGGATCTGGGCGATTTCGTCGGCGGTGCGCGGCGTATAGGTCTGGTTGCCTGCGCCATCGTCGGCATAGACGCCATCGACCACGACGGCAACCGAGAGGCGCTTGACGGCGCCGGCTTCGGTGACGGCCGTCTGGGTGGTCTTGGAAATCTCGTAGTTGGTGACTTCCTCGGTCGAGGTGCCCTGGTCGGTCGCGCCGGTGGCGCCGGCATTCTGGCTGGCGCCTGGCAGTTCGTTGGCCACCGTCACCTGGCCGTTGGCGCCAGCGGTGATATTCTCGGTTTCACGCACCTGGCTGGAGCGGACGACCTGGCTTTCCGGGTCGAAGGTTTCCTGGGTGGTGGTGGAGCGGTTGTAGTCGATCTCGGCCGAGACCTCGACGCGAGCGCGGCCGGCGCCAACGACATTGGCCAGCATGTCCTCGACGCGGGTGCGCAGGCGGTTCTCGAAGCCCAGCGTGCGCTCGGCGGCTTCGCCGGACATGGCGCCCTCGGTGTCGTCGCCGGTGCCCGAGGCGAGCAGGTTGCCCTGATCGTCGACGATGGACACGCGGGTGGGGGTCAGTCCCTCGATGGCCGACGCCACCAGATGCTGGATGGCGCGGATTTCACCGGAACCCAGTTCACCCCGGACCGACAGCACGATGGACGCCGATGGCTGCTTGGTCTCGCGGCGGAACAGCTCGCGCTCGGGCAGCACGAGGTGGACGCGGGCCGACTTGATGCGGGCGAGCGAGCCGATGGTGCGCGCCAGCTCGCCTTCGAGCGCTCGGACATTGTTGAGGTTCTGCACGAAGCTGGTGGCGCCCAGCGTCGACTGCTCGTCGAAGATTTCGTAGCCGACCTGGCCACGCTGCGGCAGACCCGAACCGGCCAGGCTCATGCGCACGGTGGTGATCTGGTCGCGCGGGATCAGGATGGTGTCGCCGTCGCCGCGCAGCTCGAACGGAATATTCTGCGTCTGCAGTTCGGTCACAATTGCGGAAGAGTCTTCGAGGCTGAGGCCGGTATAGAGCGGGGCAAGGCTCGGCGTCTGGGCCCGCATGATCAGGAACCCGAAGAAGCCGAGCATGAGCACAGCCACAGTCGCCATGGCAGCGAGCCGCGGCAGGCCTATGCGATTGATCAGCTGGGTAAAGTTGTCCACGCCGGCACTCGATTCAAAAAGGTCCTGCGACGCAAACGCGTGAGACGACCGCTAGGCAAAAGTTACCTAGTGGATGGTAAACATTGTCTTAACTCTCGGTTGCAGTTTGCAAATTCCGGCACAAAATGCCGGGCATGATGAAGGAAAGGTTGCGCAATGCTGAAGGTTCTGGGGCGGGTGACGTCGATCAATGTCCGCAAGGTGCTGTGGGCGCTCGACGAACTGGCGCTGGTCTACGACCGGGAGGATTGGGGTTTGCCGCTGCGCGATCCCAAGGTGCCCGAGTTCCTGGCGCTCAATCCCAACGGCCAGGTGCCGGTGCTTGTTGACGACGAATTTGTACTCTGGGAGAGCAATGCCATCCTGATCCACCTGGCCGAGCAGGAGGGTCGGTTGCTGCCTGATCAGTTGGGGGAGCGGGCGCTGGCGCTGCAATGGCTGATCTGGCAGGCGACTGAGCTCAATCCGCCATGGGGTTATGCGCTCAACGCGCTGATCCGCAAGACGCCGGGCTATGACGATCCGGCCAGAATCGCGAATTCGATGGCGAGGTGGGGCGCCAAGATGGACATCCTCGAGGCGCAACTGGCGCGGCGGGATTCTTTCGTTGCTGGTGACAGCTTCAGCATCGCCGATATCGCCCTCGGCCTGTCGATCCACCGCTGGATGATGATACCGACGGAAAAGAAGGCGCTCCCCGCCATAGGCGCATACTACCAGCGGCTGCTGGAGCGGCCGGCCGGCCTTGCCTGGATGGGGCCGGGCACGCCATGACCTGGATCAAGGCGACACCTGCCGGTTAGGTGCAAGCTGCTGCGGACAGCCAATGGAGGTACGCAGCATGTATGACAAGATATTGGTCGCCGTTGATGGTTCGGAACACAGTGACGCTGCCCTGCGTCATGCGCTGGAGCTTGCCCGGTTATCCGGCGGCCAGGTAACGGCGGTGACGGTAACGGAGCCCTCGAGCATGGCCGTTCCCGCACTTGATCTGGTCGCGGTGGATACGGCAAGCCTGTTCGAAGACCTGGAAAAGGCCAAGGCCGAGACGGCAGCGCAGATCCTCGACCACACGCGCAAGGCGGCCGGGAACGTGGCAATCGGGGCGATTCATCTGGCCAGCCGGCAGATTGCCGACGGCATTCTGGAGGCCGCCGAAGCGGCAGGGGCCAGTTTGATTGTCATGGGTTCGCATGGCCGTCGCGGGCTAAGCCGGCTGCTGCTCGGCAGCCAGGCGGCCGAGGTGCTGGCACGGTCCAAGTTGCCGGTGCTGGTGGTCAAGGCCTAACACAAAGCCCGCCGGCTTGCGCCGGCGGGCTTTGAAACTTGCACTGAACGCCAGACTAACCTTCGCGGTAGTGCTGGATCCAGGTGGTCCGCAACCCGGCCAGGCCATGCTTGTCGATGGCGGCCTGCCAGTTGAGGAATTCATCGACGCTCAGGGTGTAGCGGTCGCAGGCCTCTTCGAGGCTGAGCAGCCCGCCGCGTACGGCAGCGACGACTTCGGCTTTGCGGCGAATGACCCACCTCCGCGTATTAGCGGGGGGTAGATCTGCAATCGTGAGCGGACTTCCGTCCGGACCGATAACGTACTTAACGCGAGGACGCATTTGTACGGTCATTTTACTCTCTACTCAACCTGACCATATGACCAGAGAGTAGGGTAACGGCCTTAAAATTCGACTAAGGGGAAACTTACAACAGGTTAAGAATGGTCTGGGAATTCAAGGGATTGGATTCAAGTCTTCGTTGAACGCAAGACGCCCCCAAGTTGGGGGCGTTTGGCGGGCGGAGGCTAAGCTGACGATCAGGCGTCGTCGTCTTCGGTGGCCGTCACATCGGGAATGCGGACGTCGGTGACGTCGGTGATGGCGACCTGGCGTGTGCCGATGGTGAGGATCGGCACGTCGCCGGTGAAGTCCACTGCCGTGACCACGCCGATCGAGGCGGTGCTGACCTTGACGTTCTGACCGTTGGCATCCGCGCCCTTGATGTCGATGGTATACATGCCATTGGGCTTGACGTTGCCGTCGCTGCCAACGCCATCCCAGCGGAAGGTGCCGGCACCGGCGGAGAGTGGGCCGGTCTGGGTGTAGACGACCTGCCCATTGGCGTCCTTGATGGTGACGGTGGAGTTGGCGGCATTGGCGTCGGCGCTGTAGGCCCAGAAGACCGGATTGTCGTCGGTGAGTTCGCCGCTTTCGCCGGAAGATGTCACTTCCTTGCCGATATAGGAGACGGCGTCTGACTTGGCGGTGTTCTGGCCGGCCAGCATCAGGGTTTCGAGGAATTCATTGGTCTTGAGCTGCTGCTCGACACCAGTGAATTGTACCAGCTGCTGGGTGAACGCGTTCGTATCCAGCGGATCCAGCGGGTTCTGGTTCTTGAGCTGGGTGGTCAGCACATTGAGGAACGTGTCGAAATTCTCCGCGATGGTTGCGCGCGAGGTCGCCATCTGGCTGGTGGTGCTCGTTCCGGAAACGCTGCTGACGGCCATGACGCCTACTCCTTACGCGATGATGTTGACGCCGCTGGCAGTCAGGCTGCCGCGGTAGAGATTGACGGTGGGCGGGGGCACGTCCTCGGCCTCGGCCGAGCCATTGCCGCCGAACTGGGGCTGGCGGCCGTTGCCGTCCTGGCCCTGCTGGTTGCCGCCGCTGAACGGGCTTTGCTTGAGAGAGAATTCCAGGTTGGTCTTGGCGCTGTCGAGACCAGCCTGCTGGAGGGCTCGTTCCAGCCCGCGCTGGTCGCGCTGCATCAGGTCAAGCGTTTCGGCGCGCTCGACGATCAGCTTGGCACTGACCTGGCCGGCGGCATCGATGTCGAGCCTGACGTCGATCTTGCCCAGTTCGGGCGGATCGAGCCGCATCTGGAACCGGGTGTTGCCATCATTGACCTGGCGCACCAGCTCGAAGGCGAGCTGCGGCAGGTTGAGCTGCTGCTGACTGGTCTGGTAGCCGGCCTGGACGACCGGACGGGCCGCGGCCGCATCGATGCGCGAGGCAACATGGGTGGGCTGGGCAGCGACCTGTGGATCGGTGGTGGCGGTTTCCACCGGAGCGGCCACGGCAGTCGCTGGCGCTGTCTTGGCTTCGACAGGCTTCCTGTCGTCGTCGGGCGTATTGCTGGCGCCGCTGTCGGTATCGGTCGTGGCCCGTCCGTCGACTGATGTCGCAACCTGCGGCGCTACGTCGGCGGTCGCCTCAGCCTTGTCGGCGATTGGCGCAGTCTCCGTGGTCGCCTTGCCTGTGAGCACCGGTTCGGTGAGCTTGAGCTGCGGCGTAGCGATGACCTGCGCGTTGGCGCTGGCATCGACCTTGACCGGGGGATTGAGCAGCCGGGCGATGGCGGCTTCGAGATCGGTATCGATCGAGCCTTCGGCATCGAGGCCGAGCGCCGCGAGCTTCTCCGGTGAGATTTCGTCACTATTGATCGACTGCAGCAGCGCGCCCAGCTTTTCGCCGATCGACTTGATCAGCGTGGAAAGCTCGACATCGACCGATACGTCGGTGTCCGAGGAGCCGGACAGCAGTTCTTCGGCCAGTGGCGCCAGCGCGATGGTCAGTTGAGCTTCAACGCTGGTGTCGTCGGGCAGGACGCCGGTCACCATGGCGGTAAGATCGTCGAGCGAGGGCAGGGCAGAGAGATCGATATCGAATTGGGCGGCGAGGTCATCGAGCGCTGCATCGATGCGCTTGAGCAGCTCGGGGTTGACCGCTTCGCCGGCTTCCAGGCTCTGCTTGAGTTCGGTCAGGCTGTCGACCAGGTCGGCCAGCACAGGCCCGGCATCGACGGTGGTCTGGATGGGTAATGCGACGTCGATCGCAGCAGCGATAGCCTCGGGGTCCTCGGTCTGCTCGCCGTCTTCGCTACCGAAACCGGCGCCGAATGACAGGTTGACCAGATTGCCCAGACTGAGATCGGTGGTGGTTTCGGCCGATGTCGTTGCAGTCGCGTTCTGGTTCGCAGCGCCCAGCAGGGCTGCAAAGACGCCCATGATGCCGCCCTCGGCGGAGGTATCGGCGCCGACGCCGGCCTGGGCGTTGAGCCCCCCCTTGGTCACGTTGACACCGGCAGAGGGCGTAATGGTCAGATGAGATGCCACGATCGCGGCCTCGCAGAGTTGAGACTAATCCGGTCTGAACAATGCAAGGGCGGTGCCAAGTCCCTTCGCCGGGAAGATTGTATTTAATCTCAGTATGTTAGTTGCCCAGCCGCAGCGGCAGCGCCGGCTCGCACCCGTGCCATGCGGCAAAAGCTGCCGGGCAAATGTTGCGGGCTCGTCGCGAAAGGGGTAATGAGCGTCCCTCAAATTCGTCCGCTGGCCCTTGAACCCAACCGGATACTGGAAAGATGCTGAACTCGCTTGATATTGCCAAGCGTCCCGAAGACACGCGCGTTGTCGTTGCGATGTCAGGGGGCGTGGATTCTTCGGTCGTCGCCGGCCTGCTGGCCCGCCAGGGCTATGACGTCGTCGGTGTCACCCTCCAGCTTTACGATCATGGCGAGGCCACCCATCGCAAGGGCGCCTGTTGCGCCGGGCAGGATATCCATGATGCGCGCCGGGTGGCGGCGACGCTCAACATTCCGCACTACGTGCTCGACTATGAAGAACGCTTCAAGCGCTCGGTGATCGCGCCGTTTGCCAATGCCTACCAGCAGGGCGAGACGCCGGTGCCGTGCATTGCCTGCAACCAGTCGGTGAAGTTCGTTGACCTGATGGAAGTGGCGCGCGACCTGGGCGCCGATGTGCTGGCGACCGGCCACTATGTGCAGTCGCGGTTGGGCGACGACGGCCGCCGCCAACTGTTCCGCCCTGTCGATGCCGAACGCGATCAGACCTATTTCCTGTTTGCGACGACGCAGAGCCAACTCGATTTCCTGCGCTTTCCGCTAGGCGGCATGGGCAAGGCCGAAGTGCGCGAACTGGCGCGCGAGATGGGGCTGGAGATTGCCGAAAAGCATGACAGCCAGGACATCTGCTTCGTGCCGCAGGGCAAGTATGCCGACATCATCCGCAAGATGCATCCGGAGGCCGTGGCAACCGGCGAGATCGTGCATCTCGATGGCCGCGTGCTCGGCACGCATGAGGGCATCGTCAATTACACGATCGGCCAGCGCAAGGGCCTGGGCGTGGCGGCTGCCGAACCGCTCTATGTGATCAAGCTCGAGCACAAGACCGGACGGGTCATCGTCGGGCCGCGCGAGGCGCTCAAGACGCATACGGTGCGGCTGAGGGATGTGAACTGGCTCGGCGCGACGCCGCTGGCCGAACTCTCGGCAGGCAATGGCGCGCCTGTCGAGGTCAAGGTGCGTTCGACGCGCGGGCCGCAGCCAGCGGTGATCCAGATGCAGGGAAGCGATGTGTTCGTGACGCTGGTGTCGGGCGAGTACGGCATTTCGCCGGGGCAGGCCTGCGTTTTCTATGCGGATGATACGGCGACGTCGGAAGTCTGGGGCGGTGGGTTTATCGCAGAGGCCGTGCCACAGGTGTTTGCGGCTTAATCGTGCCACGCCCTCGTGGTTCGAGGCTCGCAAGAGCTCGCACCTCACCATGAGGGTTGCTGTAGACTCGGTGCTTCAAACAGTCCTCATGGTGAGGTGCGCTTCTTCAGCGCCTCGAACCACGAGGGTGTGGCGCTATTGAGCGGTCTGCTCCTGCGTGGCAGTCGTCGCTTCCGCATTGGCCTCGCGCAGGGACTGGTACGCGTTGATGCCGCCGAACCAGGTGGAGAGTGCAATCACCACGATCAGGGCGCCCAGTGCCAGGATGAGCACGCGTCCCTTGTTCAATGCAAACGGGCTCTGCTTGGGTTCTTCCATGGTGGCCTCAAATAAATCTTTGCATACGACCCAAGGATCGGGTTTCCGGCGGCGTCTTACCACTACAATGATGCCAGAGGTAAGGCACGAGTGCATGCGCCGGTGATGGGACTGACTGCCGCAGTACCGATCGATGCAGCGAAAGCGGTAACGCTGGCGCTGGTCGTTCGTGCGCGCAATGGCGATGCCGAGGCCTTTGGCGACCTTCTCGCGGATCACTACGACTTGATCTATCGCACGGCCTGGAAATGGTGTGGCAACCGCGTTGATGCCGAAGATATCGCGCAGGATGTCTGCGTGAAGCTCGGCAGTGTCATCGCCCAGTTTGACGGGCGCTCTGCGTTTTCGAGCTGGGTCTATCGGATCACGCTCAATGCGGTGCGCGACATGCAGCGAGCGGGTAAGCGGCGCGGCCAGCATGTCGACGCCTATGCCCAGGTTACGCCGGAGGATGAGCCGCCAAGCCAGGAAGAAGCGGCGACCAGCCGCCAGCTCTGGGCTGCGGTCCGCACCTTGCCGGAAAAGCAGCGCGACGCGGTGCTGCTGGTCTATGCGGAGGAATTGAGCCACGCGGCGGCGGCCGAAATCATGGGCATCAAAGAAGCGACGGTGTCGTTCCATGTCCATGAGGCACGCAAGACCCTGAGGGGGCTGCTATGAGCGACGACAACATGCCCGATCCATTCGACCAGCTCAAAGGCGCCCAAGCGCCGGACCCGCGCGCCGAGGCCCGCAAGCGGGCAATGGCGGCTGGCATGGCGGCGTTCGAAGCCGCCAAAAATATCGAAGCCAAAAAATCTTCGCCCACCACCCAAGGAAACAATTGGGGCCAGCGTCTCACGTCCATCATCACTTCCTTGAAAGGGAAATCGATCATGGACATGCGTCTCCCCATCGGCACTGCCGCCGTTGCCCTGCTGATCCTGCCGCTCGGCTACCAGCTCTATACGTCGACCTCGATGACGCCCGCCGATGTGCCAGTCACGCGGCCGGTGGTGATCGACCAGACGCCGGTGGCGAATGATCCGGTGGCGGTGACGACCGAGGTGGCGCCCGTAGAAGAAGAGCCTTCCGATACACGGATGGCCGCAGCCGATCAGCCGGTGGCCAACACCATCCCCAGCACGGCGCCCAAGACGGTTGCCGTCCCGCAGGTTGGTCGTGACCAGACCGTCGCGGCGCCAGAGCCCATGGTCGCCGGTGAGATCGCTGCGGACCTCGACGATGGGTTGGCGGACATGGAAGTGGCGCGCCAGGAAGCTGCGCCCATGGTGGGCGGCACTGTCGCCGCGCCGATGACGACGATGGCTCCTGCCGGTGCAACGGCCGAGAGCGACATGTATCTGGCGGCGCCGGCCCCGATGCCGACGTCGGTCGTGGCGCTGCCGACCGAACCGAGCGGCGACGAATTCACCAGTTTCGACGAGCAGCGGCTCAAGGTCGTTGTCGACGAGCCGGTCTCGACCTTCTCGATTGATGTCGATACGGCCAGCTATTCCTATGTGCGCCGCATGATCGAGGACGGCTATCTGCCCGAGCCCGATGCCGTGCGCATCGAGGAAATGCTCAATTACTTCCCCTACGACTATGCGCCGGCCGACAGCGCCGCCGTACCGTTCAAGCCGACCATGGCGGTCTATCCGACGCCGTGGAACGCCAAGACGCAGCTGCTGCATATAGGCATCAAGGGCTATGTGCCCGCGGTCACCGAGGACAAGGCGAGCAACCTGGTGTTCCTGATCGACACCTCCGGATCGATGGACGAGCCCGACAAGCTGCCGCTGCTCAAGCGCGCCTTCGCGCTGCTGGTCGACCAGCTGTCGGCTAACGATACGGTGTCCATCGTGGTCTATGCCGGTTCGGCCGGTGTGGTGCTGGAGCCCACGGCAGCGACCGAGAAGGCCAAGATCCTGGGCGCGCTTGACATGCTGTCTGCCGGTGGCAGCACGGCCGGCGCCGAAGGCATCGAGCTGGCCTATCGGCTGGCCGAGCAGGGTCGGGTCACCGGGGGAACAAATCGCGTGATCCTCGCCACCGACGGCGACTTCAATGTCGGCATCGACAACCCCGAAGACCTCGAGACCTTCATCAAGGCCAAACGCGATAGCGGTGTGACCCTGTCGGTGCTGGGCTTCGGTCGCGGCAATCTCGATGACGCGACGATGCAGGCGCTGGCGCAGAACGGCAATGGTAACGCCGCCTACATTTCCAACTTCCGCGAAGCGCAGAAGGTGCTGGTGGAAGAGGGCGGCTCGACGCTCGAAATGATCGCCAAGGACGTGAAAATCCAGGTCGAATTCAACCCGGCGGTGGTGTCGGAGTATCGGCTGATCGGCTACGAGACCCGTGCGCTCAACCGCGAGGATTTCAACAATGACGCGGTCGATGCCGGCGATATCGGTGCCGGGCATACAGTGACGGCGATCTACGAGATCACCCCTGCCGGTTCGGGCGCCGAACTGGTCGATCCGCTGCGCTATGGCGCCGAAGGGGCAGACCCGGCGGCGGTTGCGACGACGGATGCGCCTGGTGAAATCGCCTTCCTCAAGATGCGCTACAAGCTGCCGGACAGCGATGTCAGCCAGCTGATGGAACAGCCGGTAACGCCGAGCATTGTTTATGCCGATATCGGCGCAGTCAGCGATGACATGCGGTTTGCGGCAGCCGTGGCCGCCTTCGGGCAGAAGCTCAAGGGGTCCGACTATGGCAATGCCATGACCTGGGCTGAGGTTGCCGACCTGGCACGGTCCGGCAAGGGTGAGGACGAAAGCGGCTATCGCGCCGAATTTATCCAGCTGATCAAGACGACGAGCCTGCTGAAGCCGGATGCGGTGGTCGTCCCGGAGGGTGATACGAGCGCGCCCGACCAAGGCTGCATCATGGGCATTACCGGGGAATGCGCGCCGCAGCAATAATCAGTGGGCGGTCCCATCCGCCTCAGTGATGCGAACCGACAGGAGGCGGATAGCCAACCGCCTCCTGTCGTCGTTCATGCCGGCGGCGGAGGGCGAATGGGCGGTCGGAAAGTGAAAGCCAACATCGATTGGCCCGCTGGAGCTGGCCAGTGCCGCCGGCAATATGAAGCGATGCTGCGGTGACGAGGCAGCGTCCAACGTAAGCGTCGCCAGGTCGGTCCCTGCCAATGTCAGGCGCACCGTCTGCACCGGGCTCTCGGTTGTTACGAAAGGCAGCATTTCGAGGTCAAGCAGCAGATCACGGGCGCGCGGACCAGGGTTGAGGCGCAGCACGGCCTCCGGGCCCATCGACCAGGTGCCGGTATCTTGCGGTTCCATCCAACCGCAGCGCCGCAAGGGATAGGTCGGGGAAACGGCCGCAGCGCCGACAAAGGACAGTTGCTCGCCCCAGGCGATGGCTCCGTCGATCGGAAGCGGCCAGCAATCGGTTGTCCGATCAATAAAATAGGCGCGGTACTGGTCATTAACGTGCGGGTTCTTCACGAGCGCCAACACGGTTACCGCAAGCAGACCAATAATCGCGGCCAATGCGTAGCGAACCAGGTCGGCGTGATTGTTTGAGGGTGCTGCCATGGCTTACATCAAGAAGAACGAAGAGCGTATCCAGCCTGTGGTGACCAGCCAGTTTAGCCACAGCAGTGGCGGCAGCACCAATACGGCGATGATCCGGTTGGCCGCGAGCAACCGCGCCAGCCCCACGCTGATCGGCGCGAGCCCGGCAATGAACCGGACCATCGAGCCGACGCCGTTGCCAAGCGAAAGCAGGATAACCAGTACGGAAAACAGTGCGGCGCCCCACAGTCGCCGCCATGCGAGGAACAGGCTGATCGCCAGCCCGAAGATGGCGGCGCCACCCCAGACAGCGATGATCATCGCGTCGGGGTGCAGCACATTTGTCGGGGTTATGGCGGACCAAAGCGCGCGCAACGGATCGCCAATATCCCGACCCCAGGCGCGCTGGATATGGGCGAAAGCCAGGGCGTCCCCCATATGGACATGAAGGTAGACCATGTAGCAAAGGGCACCCACGGGTGCGAGCGCCAGCCCGAGCACTGTGCGGGAATTGGTGATGACAGCCTTTGGTAGGCCGAGCAGGCGACCGCCCGCCGCAAAATGCTGGCGGACCACCTCCAGCAGGATGGCGGGACCCATGAGAATGCCGGTCGTGCGGGTCGCGGACAGGAGGCCGGCGGCCAGCCCTGCGTAAAGAACGTCGCCACGCTGCAGGCGAGCTAACGTTACCACAGTGAGCAGGATGAAGAGGCTCTCGGTGTAGAGTGTCGAGAATATGACCGAGAAAGGCCCGTTGGTCAGCAGGAACGCAAACATCCAGTAGCTGCGGTCGTTGGGGAACAAGGGCCGGCCGAGGAGGATTGCGGCAATGATGAAAGTCGTGGAAACCAGCATGCCGGCGAGAGAAATGGGCAAGCCCGTAAGATAGTGCGTGGCGCCGGCTGCGAGCGGATAGAGCGGAAAGAAGGCCCAGTTGGCGGCGCCGGGGCGAAAGGCGCCGCTCGGCTCCAGATCGTAGCCATGCTCGATGATGTGCTTGTACCACGCGCAGTCCCACACGCAGAGGGCATCGGCATAGGCGATGAGGCCGGAATGCCCGGCTGTATTGGCAAACACTGCGTAGCGGAGAGCCAGGCCAGCGAGGGCCAGGAGAACGACGGCACCCGCGCCGATTAGGCGGCGCGATGTCGCTCGGGTCAGAACCGCATAGTCCACGAACCGCGTCGCCTCAGGTCGGTGGCGAGGTCGTGGTCGGTACGGCCGTAGTTGTGGGTAATGCTGTCGTGGTTGGTACGGCAGTCGTGGTTGGTACCGCAGTCGTGGTTGGCACGGCCGTGGTGGTAGGAACGACGGTAGTTGTAGGCGTGACCGTCGATGTGGGTGTTACGGTAGACGTCGGCGTGACCGTGGATGTCGGTGCAACCGTACTGGTCGGGGTCGTCGTGGTCGTTGGTGTTGCCGTCGTGGCCGGGATGTCCCTAGACGGGCTACCTCCGCCAGTGCCTGAAAGCGACTCCAGGCCAGTAGGGATGTTGTTCGGAAGGCACTCGACCGCGTGCGTTTCGGGATCCGAAATCATCAGCTCAAGGCACTCGAAGAAATGGCGAACTTCGCGGCGGACATTTTCAATTGCCGTTGCCGGAACAACAATAACGGCGGCAATCAAAACGGCTGCTGAGGTGATGCTGACGGCTTTCGCCATTGTGCCAAAGCGACGCCTGCGCGCGGCGGGTACTTGCGTACTCATCACACAAACTCCTACACGAAGTTCCCAATGGGACTTCTACCTGCCGCAGTTACAAACAATCACATCCAAGACTTTGTATCAACACTAAATTAACTCATTCGCAGTCATGCGACGAAGTTGGTAAAAATAACGGATCGACTACACAGATATGGCAGGGCGCTCGACTATGAGCGCCCTGCATTGCGTTCAAACCAGCGGCTTCAAGCCCGCTTCGATGCTGGCGCGGCGCCCTTCGAGGAAAGGGGGCAAAGCCAGGCTTTCCCCAAGCGTTTCCATCGGCTCGTCGGCTGCGAAGCCGGGGACGTCGGTGGCGAGTTCGAACAGGATGCCATTGGGCTCGCGGAAGTAGAGCGAGGTGAAATAGAAGCGCTCCACTTCGCCGCTCGAGCGGATGCCGGCCTTGGTCACCCGTTCGATCCACTGACGCAGGGTATCCTGATCGGGCGTGCGGAAGGCGACGTGGTGGACGCCGCCTGCACCCGGACGCGCCGGGGGCAGGTTCGGATCG
The DNA here is from genome assembly GCF_021729885.1 of Devosia sp. SL43. Classification (NCBI taxonomy): domain Bacteria; kingdom Pseudomonadati; phylum Pseudomonadota; class Alphaproteobacteria; order Hyphomicrobiales; family Devosiaceae; genus Devosia; species Devosia sp. SL43. The sequence goes on along the minus strand of NZ_CP063401.1, from coordinate 1,666,352 downwards.
ACCGCCACATGCAGTTCGGCTGCCGGGCCGCCTGGGCCCATTTCGAAGACATGGGTCTCGGGCGTGTGGCTGGTCATGGCATATTGGCGAACCTTGCGCATGTTCATCACCTGCGTCAGCACGGCCTCGGTGCGATCGAGCCGCGGCACCGACAGAGTGATCGGGCCCAGCCCGATGATCTGCCGTTCTGAGGGCACGGGCGATTTGGCCCAGGGCACGACCGTGTTGGCGGCATCGATCACCATGCGAAAGCGCTGACCCTCAAAGTCCTCGAAATCGAGCGAGAGGTGGCCGTTGCGTTCCTTGATGGCCGACGTGCCGACATTGTGGCTCTGCAGATGGGTCTTCCACCAGTTGAGGCTGTCCTCGCTATCGACACGCAGACCGGTGCGACCCACCGTGTGATTGCCACGCGTTTCGCGCGGTGCGTCGAAGTCGAAGAAGGTCAGGTCAGCGCCCGGCGAGGCTACGCCGTCCCCGTAGAACAGGTGATAGGCGGTGGTGTCGTCCTGGTTGACCGTCTTCTTGATCAGCCGCATGCCCAGGGTCTGGGTGTAGAAGGCGAGGTTCTTCTTGGCTTCTGCGGTCACTGCCGTGAGGTGATGGATGCCTCCGAGTTCGAGCGTCATTTTATGTCTCCTGTAGCGGCGCGGGTTGTTACGCACCGTGTTGAGCAAGATGTAGACAACGCCATCACGTTTGAGGAGCAGGCCAATCGCGACGGACTGATGTCGATTATCGAACGGCGAGCGGCGTCAGGAATGTCAGGACCGAGTTCGGTTCGACGATCAGCTCGCGCAACCGGGCATTGAAGACGGCGCCATAGTCGGCAGAGATGTGGGCTTTGAAGGCGGACTTGTCGCGATAGATTTCGTAGACGACGAACTTGGCGCTGTCGTCCAGCCTCCGGAAGCAATCGAAGGCGATGTTGCCGGGCTCCTGTCGCACTTTGGTTGCGAGGCCGGCGAGAAGTTCGGCCACTGCCTCGCCCTGTAGTGGACGGGCGGTAAATTCGGCGATCAAGGATATTGGGCCCTCGCCCGGCAGATCGTTCAGAATGTCCATCGGTAAAACTCCTCCCGCTATATCGATCACAAAACCACGACACCTGTCATTTTGATATGCGCCGACTCCAGGTTTTGCGCTATCCCTTTCATGAACATAAAGGGAACAACAATGGCCGCGCTCACCCTACGCCGCAAGCTCGCCATTCTGTCGGATGCGGCTAAATATGATGCATCCTGCGCGTCCAGTGGCTCGGAGAAACGTAATAGCGCCGGTACCGGCGGCATCGGCTCGACCGAGGGCAGCGGCATTTGCCACTCCTATGCGCCGGATGGACGGTGCATCAGCCTGCTCAAAATCCTGCTGACCAATTTCTGCGTCTATGACTGCATCTATTGCGTCAACCGGTCGTCGTCCAACGTGGTGCGGGCACGGTTCAGCGTGGAGGAAGTGGTCAAGCTCACCCTCGATTTCTACAAGCGCAATTATATCGAGGGCCTGTTTCTGTCGTCGGGCATCATCCGCTCGCCAGACTATACGATGGAGGAACTGGTTCGCGTGGCGCGCAGCCTGCGCGAAGATCACCTCTTTGCCGGCTATATCCACCTCAAAGTGATCCCCAACGCTGCGCCCGAATTGCTGGCGGAAGCAGGGCGCTGGGCCGACCGGCTCTCGACCAATATCGAAATGCCGACCGATATTGGCCTCGAAACGCTGGCGCCGGAAAAGAAGCCGAGCGAAATCCGTACCGCCATGGCGCGGGTGCGCGGCAAGCTCGACGAAGCGGGGCCCGACAAGAAGGCCAAGGCCAAGCCGGCCAAGTTTGCACCGGCGGGGCAATCGACGCAGATGATCATCGGGGCCGATGCGGCCGACGATGGCGCTGTTCTCCACCGGGCGGCAGGGCTCTACTCGGGCTACAAACTGCGGCGGGTGTATTATTCGGCCTTCTCGCCCATTCCCGACAGCAGTTCCCGCCTGCCGCTCAAGCCGCCGCCGCTGATGCGGGAGCATCGGCTCTATCAAGCCGACTGGCTCATCCGTTTCTATGGCTTCGACGTGCCCGAAGTCATGTCGGGCGGGGAAGGCGGGCTGCTCGATCTCGGCATCGACCCAAAACTGGCCTGGGCGCTGAAGAACCGGGCGCGGTTTCCGGTGAACGTCAATCGGGCCGATCGGGAGATGCTGCTGCGCGTGCCGGGGCTGGGGACGCGAAGCATCGATCGCATTATCGCGACGCGCCGGCACCACAGCCTGGGGCTGGACGATGTGGCCCGGATTGCCGGCTCGATCGACAAGGTTCGCCCCTTCATCGAAGCCGTGGACTGGACGCCGGGCGGGTTGACAGATGACCAGCGGTTGCGGGCCAGGCTGACGCCCCAGCCCGAGCAACTGAGCCTGTTCTAGTGCATACGGTCCGCCTGCAGGCGCTCAACGACTTCGCCGAGTGGCGGAACATAGCACGACAGTTGTTGGCGGCGGGTGTGCCGCCCGACCAGGTGGACTGGCTGGAGCCCGGAGCCGCAGGCGGCTTGTTTGGCGATGTGGCCCTGGTGCAGGGAGATCGTCCGGTCGGTGCCGTGCCGCCCGCCTTCATCGAACTGGCGCAGCAGGCGATCAATCATTCCGAGCCTGAGCGGTTCGGACTGCTCTACCGCTTCCTCTGGCGATTACTGGGTGATCGCGGGCTGATCGAAACGGCTTCCGATTCTGATCTGGTGCGACTGACCCGCATGGCCAGCGCCGTCCGCCGCGACAGCCACAAGATGAAGGCCTTCGTGCGCTTCAAGGCGATCGTGGATGACAGTGGCCTCGAGCGCTACGCCGCCTGGTTCGAGCCCGAACACTATACGCTGGAGGCGACGGCGCCATTCTTCGCGCGGCGCTTCGATGGCATGATCTGGGCCATCGTCACGCCCTATCGCAGCGCCTATTGGGATGGCGAGAGTCTCGCCTTCGGGCCAGGCGGATACAAATCCGACGTGCCGCAGGACGATGCGGTTGAGGCCGACTGGAAGACCTATTTCGGTTCGATCTTCAATCCGGCCCGGCTCAAGGTCGCGATGATGAAGTCGGAAATGCCGATGAAATACTGGCGCAACCTGCCCGAGGCCGAACTCATTGCTCCCCTGATCCGCGGGGCACGAGAGATGGAGGCCGAAATGATCGAACGGGTGGCCACACAACCACCTTCCCGCCATCTGCGGCAGCAGGTCCGTGATGCTGAAGCGGTTGAACAGACTAGCGAAATTTCCAGTTTGCGCGACGCCCGTGCTGCCGTGCTGGGTTGCCAGCGTTGCCCGCTCTACGAGCACGCCACGCAGGCCGTATTCGGCGAAGGGCCGGAGCAGGCTGACGTCATGTTCGTCGGCGAGCAGCCGGGCGATCAGGAGGATCTGGCTGGTAAGCCGTTTGTAGGACCGGCCGGCAAAGTGCTGGATGCGGCTGTACAGAAAGTGGGCATCGATCGCTCCCGTGTCTATGTCACCAACGCCGTCAAACACTTCAAGTTCGAGCCGCGCGGCAAGCGCCGCATTCACCAGCGCCCCGATGGTGGCGAGGTGCAAGCCTGCAAATTCTGGCTCGATCTGGAGATTGGTTTCGTCAAACCCAGGGTGATCGTCGCGCTGGGCGCTACGGCAGCGCAAAGCCTGCTTGGCAAGACCGACACTATCAGCAAGCTGCGCGGCAGGCCAATGACCTTGGACGACGGCACTTTGCTGTTCGTGACCAACCACCCCTCCTACCTGCTGCGCATTCCCGATGCCGAGGGTAAGGCGCGCGAGCAGGCCAAATTCGAGGCTGACCTGGCGCTGGTGCGCGACGCCATTGCGGGCTTGCGCTCAAAGCATTGATCGGGCCGGGGTAGCGGCTTGACAGGCGAACGTGCTAAAACTAGTAAGTGCGTCGCCGGGGAAACCCGCGCGCTCCTTGAAGCGGAGTAGCTCAGTTGGTTAGAGCAGCGGAATCATAATCCGTGTGTCCCCAGTTCAAATCTGGGCTTCGCTACCAATAAAAACCCCCGGGAAACCGGGGGTTTTTTGTTTCTGGGGCTGGTGGGAACCTTGCGGGCTGTTTCTGCGCCGATCGTTTGGCTGCCGCGCTTTCAGAAATGCTCCCCTTGTTGGCTTTGTGACAGGCTTAAGTGAAACGGAGTGATACCGGATTCGTCTCGATCAGGTTCACCCCGGCCTCGCGACAGATGGTCTTGATCGAGGGCAGGGGGCAGAGGTTGGTGATGAAGGTGTTGACCTGCGAGAGATGGGCAATCCGGACCGGTGCGGTGCGTTCGAATTTCGTTGAGTCCGAGACCAGAATGACGTTGCGGGCATTGGCAATGATCGCTTGCGCGACTTTCACTTCGCGGTAATCGAAATCGAGCAGGGCGCCATCGGCGTCAATAGCGGACGCGCCGATCACGGCATAGTCCACCTTGAACTGCTTGATGAAATCGACGGCAGCTTCTCCGACGATGCCGCCATCCGAGGCGCGGACGATGCCGCCCGATATGACCACCTCGAACTGCGGGTAGACCCGCATCTTGTTGGCAACATTGATGTTATTGGTGATCACCATCATACCTGCGTGATCGAGCAGGGCCTGGCCGACGGCCTCGGTGGTTGTGCCGATATTGATGAACAGCGACGAGTTGTTGGGGATCAGTCGGGCAGCAGCCCGGCCGATCGCATCTTTTTCACGCGCCGCAATCTGCCGGCGCGCCTCGTATTCCATATTCTCGATGCTGGATGGGAACACGGCTCCGCCATGGCTGCGCTTGAGCAAGCCCCGGTTGCAGATGTCATTGAGATCCTTGCGGATTGTCTGCGGAGAAACGCCGAACTCAAGCACAAGGTCGTTCACCGAGACACGGCCACGGAGCTTGGCAATCTCGACGATCTGCGCATGCCGTTCGTGGGTTTCCATCGATACAACCCTGGTTTCGCTCTTTGCAATGCTAGATCAAAACGAAAGTTATCGAAAGGGAAGGTCAGGCTTTGCCCTGTCATGGCGACCGAAACCTTTGGGTTTGCAACAGCACGGGGCCGGCCGGTCACCGACTGGTAACTCCTGCCTCCTATGGTTTCCTGAACCTCAACGGGATCGAACCATGTTTCAGCTCGCGCTCCGCGCTGCCGGCCTGCTTCTGATTGCAACGACCCTTGCCGCTTGCAGCCAGTTCGTCGGCGACAACCGCCACAATGTGCCGCTGCCCAAGGCCTTGGTCGATCGCATGGCGGAGATCGGCTCGTCACCATCGGAGCCGATGATGATCCGCGTCTACAAGCAGTCGTCCGAGCTGGAGGTGTGGAAGCGCACCGGCAGCGGCGACTACGTGCTGCTCAAGACGTACCCGATCTGCAAATGGTCGGGTGAACTCGGGCCCAAGGTGCGCGAGGGCGATTACCAGTCGCCGGAAGGCTTCTACGACGTGACGCCGGGCATGCTGAACCCCAAGTCATCATATTACCTCGCCTTCAATGTCGGCTTTCCCAACAAATTCGACCAGGCCCTGGCCCGTACTGGCAGCTATCTGATGGTGCATGGCGACTGCAAGTCGGTGGGGTGCTTTGCCATGACCGATGCCGGCATCAAGGAAATCTACGCGCTGGCCCGCGAAACCTTCAAGGGCGGCAATGCCTCGTTCCAGCTGCAGTTGCTACCGTTCCGGATGACCGAGGCGAACTTGACCATGAACGCCTCGAGCCCGCATGCCGCCTTCTGGCGCGACCTCAAGGCCGGCACCGATATCTTCGATGCCACCAAGCGCCCGCCGAGTTGGGATGTGTGCGAACGCCGCTACGTCTTCAACCGCAACGATCCGCGCACGGCGCCGCTGGATCCGTTCGGGCCATGCCCCGTGGGCAATTTCTCTACCATGGCCGGGTTGTAGCTGGCTTGAGGGCGGTCGTCGTTTGATCATAGCCGACCGGTCTGTGCAGCTGTTTCGTGCGGAACAGCCACAGCCAATGAGGCGCTCTACAACAGGATCATCGAAAACCGAGCAACTCAGGAGCTCCAAATGATCCGCACCGCACTCACCACCATCTTCGTTCTCGCTTTTGCCTCGGCAGCCCATGCCAACCAGCCAAATGTCACCCACCTGACACCGCAGCCCGCCGTCTTGATCGCCGATTGCGCCGATGCCGATGAGCATGGCGTGGTGTGCAAGGATTGGGTGGTAACTCGGGGACATGCCTACCTGCTGCCCCGCTATATTGCTCCCACTGCCACCGACGCCGTTGTGACCGCGTGAAGCGGCCAGACCGCACTGCGGAGTTTGATGCTATCGTCGTACTGCCGACAGCAAGTGCGGTCCTTTAGACGACCAGAATTGGACAGCATCGGACAGGTGTCCGATGCCCGATACGATCGCAAACTGCATTGATGGAGACGATACAAAGGGAGGTCTGAATGACTACTGCGCGGTATGGACGTCGCCGGACCATTGGTCGACGCCGTCTGCTGGCCCTGATGGGTCTGGGTGGTGCCGGGGTCATCGTATTTCCGGCTTTGGGCAATGGCCCGATCGGCAAAGTCGTTTCGATCGACGGATTGGTGGAGCTCGAGCGCGATACCGCCAGTCTCAACCTCTCGCCTGACGATCCGTTGATGATCGCCGACCGTGTGATGACGCGCGAGGATGGCTTCGCGCTGTTGCTGCTCGACGACCGCACGAAGATCAACCTGGGTGCCAGCAGCGAATTGACTATCGATCAGTTCATCGTGGATCAGGGCGGCACCATCTCGATGGGCGGCGCCATGCTGTTCGATCGCCCAGCCGACCTGCCGCCAACCGATATCACCATCCTGACTGCGTTCGGCCAGATCGGCGTGCGCGGCACCACCTTCTTCGCCGGCCCGACCAAGGGCAAGTTCTCTGTCTTTGTCGATCACGGCTCGGTCTCTGTCACTGGAGGCGGCGAGGAGCGGATCCTGGTGGCGGGGGAAGGCGTGGAGTTTGAAGGAGAGGGCGCGCCGCCCGGACCTGTCGTCAAGTGGGGCCAGGCCCGTGTCGAAGAGGCCTATGCCAGCGTCAGGGTCGGACGCTAGCGGTTGGGCTGTAAACGGCCACCTGGCCGAAACCGCGGACCTCGATCATGCCGAGCGGGCTCAGGCTGGTCGTGGCCAGCGCGGCTGCGCTGGGGCCAACACATATGCTGGTGCCCAGCGCCTTGTTGGCCTGCTCCAGCCGTGCCGCCATGTTAATGGCGACGCCATGCGCCGTGTAGTCGATCTTGTCGGCCGGGCCCACGTCGCCCAGAATGACCATGCCGGTTTCAACGCCGATGCGGGTGCGACCGAAGCCCAACGCCTGCATTTCCGGTTGCAGCCGAAAGCTCTCGCCAAAGGCCTGCATTTCCACCGCACAGGCAATGGCCTTGTCGACATGGCCCTCCAGGTCGGCCGGCGCGTTGAACAGCGCGTGGACGGCGTCGCCCACCAGTTTGTCGATCATGCCGCCATGTGCCAGCACGATCCGCGTCATGCCGGTAAAGTAGGCGTCGAGGATGCCGACGAAGCGTCGCGGCTCGACCCCCTGCAGGGATTGGGTGAATCCCTCGATATCAGTGAAGAGCGCCGTCACCTGACGTTCTTCGCCCTCCAGCCGCAGCAGGTTTGGCTCCCGCACGAAACGGGCGACAACGCCGGGCGGCAGCAATTGCCCGATGCGGCGACGCAGCGCCGTCTCGGCACGGCGTGTGCGGGCGGCCTGGGTCAGGACTGCCGCAAGACCGGCCAGTGCGATGATGATGGGTGGCGCAATCGGATCGAGGAGGCTGCCGCCCTGCAGGGCGAGGACGACCGTTCCTGATATCCATATGATGGCCAGACCGACGATCAACAGTCCGGCAAAGAGCGGCGCCAGTGCTACGCCCAACCATCCAGCGGCAATGCCCCCGATGAGCGAGGCCGATGCCTCGGTGGCGTTGGCGGTCACGGGGCGATGCGGCAATCGGCCTGAGAGCAGACCAGCGGCTAGGTCGGCATGGATCTGCACGGATGGATGCACCGGGCTGCTGGAGGTGGCGCGCAAAGCGCCTGCGCCAGGAACGCTGCTGCCCACAAAGACGATCTTGTCGGTCAGGCGCTGCGCCACGGCATTGTCGGCCAGCAGGGCCGCTGCGTCGATGGTGCGGCTGTGCCATTGGGCGGGCAATCCGGGGTGGAAGCGCAGCGTCGCCGACGGTCCGATCTCGACCGGCGCACCGAAGATGCGCAGCCAGGCCGGGTCACCGCCGATCAGCGTCGACGCGGAGCCCTTTGCGAGCCGTATGGCATCGGGTGCCAGGCCGAGATAGGCGGTGCCGCCGACGACGGCGAGCGCCGGGGCCTCGCGGATCATGGCGTCCATGCCGCCGGCAAGCGAGGCGGCGCCAGCCCCGGTAGCGGCTGCTTCGAAGGCGGGGCAAGCACGCTCGGCGCCGGATGACTGCCAGATCGAAGGCAGTGCAAGACCCTCGCTAGCCGCGATGTTAGGTGCGGGGCGGGGCTGGCCGCCGCTCGGCCCCAAGAGAAATCCAAGCGTCGTCGGGACTTTGGCGATCGCCGCTGCCAGGGCTTCATTGGCCGGGTTTGCCGCACAATTGGCGCTGAGCACGATATCGAGCGCCACTGCCTTTGGTGCGGCATCGGCAATGGCGGTCAGCAGGCGAGCCGTGTCGACGCGGCTCCAGGCTTCACCGCTATCGGAGATCGTTCCGATATCGACGACGAAGATGTCCTCCGAACCTGGCACCGGCATCAGGCTGACGAGGCGATCGAGGCCTGTCTCGCGCCACTCGGCAAGGCTAGCGGGCAGCGTCAGCACGAGAGCCGCGCCTAGCGCCGCGACCATGGTCGCTGCCAGCATGGGCAGGCCTCGCCGCCAGTCGAGCATCACGTCGCCCCAGGTTCGGCGATGAGCGCGAGCTGTTCAGGATCGCAGGTGAGCACATGTCCGGAGCGGGTAATGGCGCCCAAATCCTCCAATGCCACGATGGCCCGGTTGACCTTGGGCCGACTGGCGCCCAGGACGCCCGCCAGCTCGGTCTGGCTCAGGTCCAGCCGCAATTGCGGCATAGAGGGGGCGTCGTCGCCGAAATACTGGCGGATGCTCAGCAGCAGGAACCGCGCCAGCCTGGCTTCGATTTCGAACAGTGCGATGGATTCCAGTTGATCGGTCGTGTCGCGCAAGCGCTGCGACAGGTAGCGGATCAGCGACGTCGCGGTCTGCGGAAACCGCGCCTGCAAGCGCTCGAAGTCGCCGCGCATGAGGATCAAGCCCGTGGTGTCTGTCGCGGCGGTTGCGTCTGCCGAGCGTGGTGCGCCATCCAGCAAAGACAACTCGCCCATGATATCGCCGGCCTCGGCGTAGCGCAGGGTGAGCTCTCGACCTGCGGCGGTGAGCAGAGACAGTTTGATGCGCCCTTCGGTGACAACAACAAGATAGTCGCCATCGTCGCCGCGCTGAAAAATGCTCTCGCTGGCGGTCCAGTGGCGCGCCATCGCGATCGTGTCGAGCGTGGCAATGGCGTCAGCTTCGAAACCCTCGAAGATCGCGAACGATCGCCAGAACGCCACGCCCGTCCTTGCTGGCGCCATGTCAAACCTGCCTTTGCCCCCGCGAGGCGCAAAACTGTCCGATTACGCAGTGCTCTGCAAGCCTGTTCCCCAGGGAACTGCGGGCAATCCGAGCGCGGTCCATTGTCGGGTCATCGGATCGCAGAGGGCGACCCGCAACCGAAGAAGGGACTGCACCATGTTCAAACGAGTTCTGTTCGCCGCCGCCGTCATCGTCGCAACCACCACCGCCAGCATGGCGGCCGGCACCGGCTGGACCACGGGCGGCGTCAATTTCCGCGACGGCGCCGGCACCTACTACGCCAAGATCGGCAGCATTCCGCGCTGCGCCAGCATCGAGCTCGACTACGTCAGCAACGGCTGGTACCGCGTCAACTGGAATGGCCGTTGGGGCTGGATCGCCCAGCGCTATGTGACCACCGACTCCGGTTACTGCGCCAGCTACAGCGCTCCTGCTGGCAACTATCACAAGCCTGCCGGCAACGGCTACTGAGCCAGACTTTTCAGCCGCCCTGCCGAACCGGCAGGGCGGTGCCTCGCTATACTCACCACAAAAATATGGCGCGCAGGAACGTGTCGGTGCATGGTCGCCGCCGATGCAAACGAGGTCCTGCAATGCCGTTTCCCGATCTGATTCAACCTGAACTCGGCGCTTATGTCAGCAGCGTTCAGACACCCGGGGACTTCTCTGATTTCTGGGCGGCGACGATCGCGGAGGCGCGGGCGATCGGGGGCGAAGTCAGCATTGTACGGGCAGAGACGACACTGAAGGCTGTGGAAGCGTTCGACGTGACGTTTCCGGGCTTTGGCGGGCATCCGATCAAGGGCTGGCTGGTGTTGCCTACGCTGCGCAGTGGGCGCTTGCCGCTGGTGGTGCAGTATCTGGGCTATGGCGGTGGTCGCAGCTTTCCGCATGAGCAACTGCATTGGGCGGCCTCGGGCTACGCCTATTTCCGCATGGATACACGCGGGCAGGGCAGTGGCTGGAGCATGGGGGCAACGGCTGACCCGGTCGGCAGCACGGCATCGCTGCCGGGTGTGATGACCAAGGGTATCCTCGACAGACACGATTATTACTATCGGCGGCTGTTCACCGATGGGGTGCGGGCGATCGATGCGCTGGTGGCGCAGGATTTTGTCGATGCCGACAGGATCGCGGTGTGCGGCGGCAGTCAGGGCGGCGGGATTGCGCTGGCGGTGGCGGGTATCGATCAGCGCGTCAAGGCGGCGATGCCGGATGTGCCGTTTCTCTGCGACTATCCTCGCGCGGTGCAGAAGGCGCAGCGCGATCCCTATGGCGAGATCGTGCGTTTCCTGGCGCAGCATCGCGACAAGAAGGCCAAGGTGTTCGAAACGCTGAACTATTTCGACGGGGTGAACTTCGCCCGGCAGTCGAAAGCAGCGGCGCTTTTCTCGGTGGCTGTGATGGACGATATCTGCCCGCCTTCGACCGTCTATGGCGCCTACAACGCCTATGCCGGTGAAAAGAGCATCGTTGAATACGAGTTCAACAACCACGAGGGCGGTGGGCCGTTCCAGGATCTGGAGCAGATGGCGTGGCTCGACAGGCGCTTTCAGCCGTAGGATAAACTACGACGGGGCTTGCTTTGCTCAAAAAACGCAAATATTGCGTAATAGGCAACCCTAGGGCTCAACCGTGGCAATCCAGAGACGTTCGAACCAGGCTGATATCGCGGAACGCCTCGGCGTATCTGTGAGCACGGTGTCGCGCGCGCTGGCCAACGAGATTGGCATCAGCGATGCGGTCCGGCGTGACGTGCAACGCATGGCGCGCACGCTGGGCTACAAATCCAAGCATACCACGGCGGCGGTGAGCGGGGATAAGCGCGCGGTGGCCCTCGTGCCGCTGGGGAGTGCGACCAGCGGGCTGTCAGGTTTCTACTTCGGCATTGTCGAGGGTATCAGGCAACAGGCGGCGGAGGCCGGCATGGTGCTCGATGTGCGGCTGGTCAACGAGTCAGTGGTGACGCTCGACATGATCCGCAAGCAGATCGCGCAGGCCGATGCGGGTGGCGTGCTGCTGGCCGGTATCGATGCCTGGGATGAGCTGGCGGACTGGTGTGCGGCCGAGGAAATCCCGGCGGTGCTGGTCAATGGCAGCGATCCGCAGATGCGGATCAGCTCGGTTTCGCCGGCCAATTTCTATGGCGCCTATCGGGCGACACAGCGGCTACTCGACGCCGGGCATCGGCGGATTTTGCACTATACGCATCGCTATCGGCCGACGATTTTGCAGCGGCAACGCGGCTTTGAGGCGGCGATTGCGGCAACGCCGGGCGCTGTGGGGGTGATCGTCAATACCGCCGAGCGCAAGACCGGCGAATTGCTGGCCGATATCCTTGCCGGCAAGCATGACGTGACGGCGATGTTCAGCTGGAACGATATCGCGGCGGTGGAGATGCTGGAGGGGCTCTATGGCCCGGAAAGCCCGCTGCAGCCGAGCTTTTCGATGATCGGCTTCGACGATCTGCCGATCGCCAGCATGGCGACGCCGCGGCTCAGCACGATCAGGGTGGATCGCGAGGCGATCGGCCGTGGTGCGGTGCGGCTACTGGCGCAGCACATGGATGGCGAGGCCGCGATACAGCAGCTGGAAGTGGGCGTGAGCATGGTGCCGGGCGAAACGGTTTTCACCGTCCAGACGATGGCGACCCGCTGACATCGCGCTCCGTGGGCGATCATTCGATCCACAGCCCCATTTCGTCAAAAGTGATAGCGGGCCGCTGGCGTGAGCGTCACCAGTTGCACTTTTCCGACCCCTACGCCTTTGGCATTCCAATGCAATATGAACAAATTTGCGTAAATTGCGTGATTTGCGCGAAATACTTGCGCTGGTGCAAAATGTGAACTAGCTTTCCGGAACTGGCGAAGATCAAGAGACCGCTTCACGCGGCAGGATCGACTGGCGTGGGAGGACTGTTTTGGAACTTCGGCGATGGAATGTTCGGCACGTCAGGCAGGTGCTCGAAAGCGCACCTGACTTTGTGCCGTTTCCACGCGGCGAGGGTTCCGGCACGCAAGCCATCCGGACCAAGGTTGGTCAGTCGGCCATCGACGATCTGCTGCGCCGGGCGCGCACCGATATGCTGGCGCCCATCCCGGCGCTGCCGGCCAGCCTCTATCTCGAATTCCTGCGAACCGGTCGCCGCGAGGGCTACGAAGACGCCCAGCGCGCCCGCCGCAACATGCTCTATCGCCTGACGCTGGCCGAATGGTTGGAGCGCAAGGGCGAATTCGTCGATGCCATCGAGACCCTAGCCTTTGCCCGTCTGGAAGAGACCAACTGGGCCTGGCCTGCGCATGCCCGAACGCTCGACCTGCCCAATCATCCGACAGTCGACCTGGCGGCGGCGATGACGGCGCTCGATCTGGCGGAAATGGATTACCTGATCGGCGATGCGCTATCGCTGTCGCTGCGGGCGCGACTGCGCAGTGAGGTCGACCGCCGCACCATCTTGCCGTTCCTCGAGCGCAACGACCATTGGTGGCTGCATACGACGCCGGCCAAGCAGGTCAACAACTGGACGGCGGTCTGCATCGCCGGCGTGGTCGGGGCGGCTTGCTATCTCGAAACCGATCTTGATCGGTTGGCCAATATCATCACGCGCGGGCTGCATAGCCTTGCCGACTATCTCGAAACCTTCGACAGCCAGGGTGGCTCGTCGGAAGGGCCCGACTATTGGTCCTATGGCTTTGGCAACTATGTAGTGCTGGCGCAACTGCTGCATGCCCGGACCGGCGGCCAGATCGACCTGCTTGATGGCGCGCAAATCCGCGATATCGCCCAGTTTCCGGTGCGCACCGTGCTGACACAGGGCGTCTGGACGAGCTTTTCGGATTCCGACAGCAATCCCAGCTTCCACCCGGGTCTGCTGACCCATCTGGCCGAGCGGCTGGACCTGCCCGCGCTGACCGAACTCGGGATGCGCAACGACTTCAACGTCGATCACTTCAACCAGTTCGTCTGGCCGCTGCGGCAGTTCGCGTGGCCACTGCCGGAGCGCAATGTGGCCTTCGGCGGCACAGCGCATGACTGGTTCGCCGACATGGCCTGGATGATCTCGCGTCTCGACCCTGATGATCCGAAGTCGCTGCGGCTGGCGGTCAAGGGCGGGCACAATGACGAGATGCACAATCAGAACGACGTCGGCTCGCTGATCGTTGTCAGCAAGGGCAAGGTGGTGCTGACCGATCCCGGTCGCGGCCGCTATTCCAAGGCCTATTTCGGACCCGAGCGCTATTCCAACATCTTCGCCTCGTCGCGCGGCCATTCGGTGCCCGTGGTCAACGGCTTCGAGCAGACGGAAGGCGCCGATCATGCCGCCAGCGTGCTGCGTCATTCACACGATGGATCGCAGGATCTGCTGGAGCTGGACATGGCCAGCGCCTACCCAGCAGAGGCAGGCCTTTCGACGCTGCAACGGAGTGTGACCCTCGATCGTGCCGGGTCGGGCCGGGTGTTGGTCGAGGATCGCTTCGCCTTTGCGGCAGCCGACGGGCAGTTTCAATCCGTGCTGGTAACGCCGCTGGCGGTCGCGACCGAAACCAATGCCGTCGTCATCGGCGACGCCGATGGCGGCGTGCGCGTCGACTTCGATGGCGCGACCCTCGAGGTGTCGCTCGACCAGCACCGGCAGATGGAAAAGCAATACCAGCCTGCCGTCGACCTAACTCGCGTGGTGTTCACCCCCCGGCAAAGCAGCCGGGAAGGACGCCTCGCGCTCGCAATCTCGCCGCTCGCATGAGCGCGGGTGCTGCTCGCTGAGCAGGACTATCGCGGCACCGGCAATGAGGAACAGCCGGACGCCAGATGTAACCGCCGGGGCAACCGCTTCGGCACAGGGAGGACTACAATGAGGAAAGACAATTTCTTCGGTTTGAGCGCAGCAGTGGCCGTGGCGGCCATGATGGCTGCGGCCGGGCCGGCGCTTGCGCAGCAGCAATCGCCGACGCTCGACGAACTGGTCACCAGCGGCGCGCTGCCGCCGGTCGCGGAACGCCTGCCGGTCAATCCGATGGTGGTGGAAGGCGACAGCGTCGGCAAGTATGGCGGCACCTGGCGCATGGGCCTGAATGGTGGTGGCGACAACGGCCTGATCGTCAAGACGGTGGCCTATGACAGCCTGATCCGCTTCGATCATGAGTGGAAGACAGCGGTCCCGAACCTTGCCGAGAGCTGGGAGGTCAACGCCGATGCCACCGAGTTCACCTTCAAGCTGCGCGAAGGCGTGAAGTGGTCCGACGGTACGCCGTTCACCACTGCCGACCTGGCCTTCGCGGTCGAGATGTATCAAGACCCGGACTATGCCGCCGGCAGCTGGATCGACAACAAGAACAATCCGGTGACGCTCGAGGTCATCGACGACTACAATTTCATCTTCAAGTTCGGCAAGCCGAACGGCATGTTCATCGAGACGCTGGCTGGCGTCGATGGCATCCACATCACCTCGCTGCAGAAGGCCTATTGCAGCCAATTCCACCCGACCTACAACGAAAACGCCGCTGCCGAGGCGGAGGCTGCTGGCTTCTCCAGCTGGGCACTTTATCTGCAGGACCGTTGCGCCTGGGGCTGGGAAACTATCCGCTACGCCAACCCCGACCTGCCATCGCTTAATGCCTGGGTGATCGAGACGCCGCTGACGGCTAATGCGCAGCGCGTCACCTGGACGCGCAATCCCTATTACTGGAAGACCGACGTTGAGGGGAACCAGCTGCCCTATATCGACAATCTCGATATGCGGGTGAGCCAGGGTGGTGTCGAAGAGCTGACGCTGGCCGCACTCAACGGCGAGATCGACTTCCAGGAACGCCACATCGCCACGACCACCAACAAGCCACTATTTTTCGACGGACAGGAAGCGGGCGACTATCACCTGGGTGAAGTGATCCCGTCGGCATCCAATACGCTGGTGCTGCAGCTCAACCTCAACCACCTCGATCCGGTCAAGCGCGAGCTCTACCAGAACAAGGATTTCCGCATCGGTATTTCCCACGCCATCGACCGGCAGGAAATCATCGACGTGGTGTTTACCGGCCAGGGCGAACCCTTCCAGGTCGCGCCGCGCCCCGAGTCCACCTTCTATGATGAAGAGCTGGCCAAGCAGTATACCGAGTTCGACCCCGATCTTGCTGCGCAGCATTTCGAAGCTGCCGGCCTGACCGAGCGAAACGGCGACGGCATCTACCTGGCGAGCGACGGCAATCCGGTCAAGATCACCGTCGACGTGATTTCGGCGCTGCGTCCGGAATGGATCGACATGCTCGAAATCATGCAGCTGCAGCTTGCTGCTGCCGGTGTCGAGATCGAGCTGAACAATATCGACCGCACGCTGTTCTACGAAAAGCGCCCGGCCGGTGAGTTCGACGCCCAGGTCTGGGCTGGCGACGGTGGTATCGAGGCCCTGCAGGAGCCGCGCTACTACTTCCCCTTCAGCGATGAATCGGTCTGGGCCTATCGCTGGGCACAGTGGTTCAACGGGACACGTCCTGAAATCGCCGAAGAGCCGGTTGACTGGGCCAAGGAGCAGATGGACCTCTACAACCAGGTCCGTGCGGCAAGCACCCCCGAGGCGCGTGCCGAGCTGTTCAACCAGATCCTGGCCATCACCAAGGAGCAGTTCCCGGTCATCGGGGTGAGCCTGATGCCGAACTCCTATTCGATCATCCGGAACAATCTCAAGAACGCGCCGGAATCGATGTTCAACGCCTGGCTGTTCCCGACCCCGGCGTCGATGGACCCCACGGTCTGGTACTTCGAATAAGCGGGATTTCCTCCCACCCCGCTCCCTCTCTCCGCGGTGCTTGCCGCCGCGGAGAGACCCCTAACATCAGGGACAGGCTCTATGGTCGGCTTCATCATTCAACGCTTCATCGCCATGCTGCTGACGCTGGTGGCTGTGTCCATCGTGGCCTTCGCCATCATCCAGCTGCCGCCGGGCGACTACCTGACGAGCTATATCGCGGCCCTGTCTGCCACGGGTGATCAGGTCGACCCACGCGTCATCGAAAACCTGCGCATCCAATATGGCTTGGGCGAGCCCTTCTATGTGCAATACTTCAAGTGGATATCGGGCATCGTGCAGGGCAATTTCGGCCATAGCTTTGAATGGAAGCGCCCGGTCTGGGAGCTGATCTGGGGCCGGCTGGGCTATTCGATCCTGCTCGAGGGCCTGGCGGTCATCGTGATGTGGTTCGTCGCGCTGCCCATCGGCATCTATGCGGCGGTCCGCAAATATTCGCTGGGCGACTATCTGGCTACCATCGGCGGCTTTATCGGCCTGGCCGTACCAAATTTCTTCTTCGCGCTGATCCTGATGTATCTTGCCTTCACCTGGTTCGGCACCACGCTGGGCGGGCTGTTCTCGCCCGAATTCGAAAATGCGCGCTGGAGCCTGCCGCGCGTCTGGGATTTCCTGACCCATGCCTGGGCCCCGATCCTGGTGCTGTCGATGGCGGGCACGGCGGAGCTGATCCGCATCCTGCGTGCCAACCTGCTCGATGAGCTCAAGAAGCCCTATGTCACTACTGCCCGGGCCAAGGGCCTGCCGGAATGGAAGGTCGTGCTGAAGTATCCCGTGCGGCTGGCGCTCAATCCGCTGGTTTCGACCATCGGCTGGCTGCTGCCGGCGCTGGTCTCGGGTTCGGTCATCGTCTCGGTGGTGATGAACCTGCCGACGGCCGGACCGATGCTGCTGCGCTCGCTGACCACGCAGGACATGTATCTGGCCGGCGCGATCATCCTGCTGCTGAGCGTGTTGACGGTCATCGGCACACTGATCTCGGACATTCTCCTCGCGCTGATCGATCCGCGCATCCGCTACGGGAGCAAGTGATGGCGACCGAGACCATGCATGTTCCCCTGTCCACCATGCCCGCCAAGCGCTCGCGCGAGAGCCAGTTTGGCCTGATGTGGCGCCGCTTCAAGCGGCATCGGCTGGCGCTGGTCAGCCTGTGGATCGTCGGGCTGTTCTATCTGGTGGCGCTGCTGGCTGAATTCATCGCGCCGGTCGATCCATCCCATTACAGCGCCCGCTATACTTACGCGCCGCCGCAGGGCCTGCATTTCTTCGCCCAAGAGGAAGATGGTTCATGGCATGTGGGGCCGTTCGTCTACGGCTATAAGACCGAGATCGATCCGGTGGCTTTGCGGCGTACCTTCGTGATCGACGAGACAGTGCGGCTGCCGGTGACCTTCTTTGCCGAGAGCGAGCCCTACAAGCTGGCCGGCATCATCCCGATGTCGATCAAGCTGATGGGCGTCGAGAACCCGCGCGACCCATTCTACATCCTCGGCGCCGACCGACTGGGTCGCGACCTGTTGAGCCGGCTGATCCACGGCACGCGCATTTCGCTCAGCATCGGCCTCGCGGGCGTCACGCTGAGCCTGTTCTTCGGCATCATCATCGGCGGGTTCGCGGGCTATTATGGCGGCTGGTTCGACTCTGCGGTGATGCGGGTGGTCGAGTTCATCCGCTCAATGCCAACCATTCCGCTGTGGCTGGGTCTGGCGGCGGCGATGCCGAAGGACTGGTCGGCGCTACAGACCTATTTCGCCATCACGCTGATCCTCAGCCTGATCGGCTGGACCGAGCTGGCACGCGTGGTGCGCGGGCGGTTCCTGAGCCTCAGGACCGAGGACTTCGTCACGGCGGCGCAGCTCGATGGGGCGAGCGACTGGCGCATCATCACGCGGCACATGGTGCCCAGCTTCATGAGCCACATCATCGCGGCGGCGACGCTGGCGATACCGGGGATGATCCTGGCGGAAACGGCTCTGTCGTTCCTCGGGCTGGGCTTGCAGGCCCCGATCGTCAGCTGGGGCACGCTGCTGCAGGACGCGCAGAATATCCGCACGCTGGCGAGTGCCCCGTGGCTGCTGACGCCGGGCATCTGCGTGATCGTCATTATTTTGTCGATGAACTTTTTTGGGGACGGGTTGCGCGATGCGGCTGATCCTCATGGGCGGTAGTTCGATGTTTTCACTCGTACCTGGCTTGCCGAAGAATACCCCCCTCCGAGCGCCGCTAGGCGCTGTGCGCCAAGCTTTGCTTGCCTCCCCCACAAGGGGGGAGGTGATCTCCACTCGCTCGCAATATCCTGCCACGTCCACAAGGTTCACCCTCCCCCTCGTGGGGAGGGCAAGCAAAGCTTGGCGCGCAGCGCCTAGCGGCGCTCGGAAGGGGGGGCGCGGTGCTTCCAACGGCGCAGGAGTTGCCGCATGACCAAACCCATCCTGACCATTTCCGACATGTCCATCGTGTTCTCGTCGCCAGACGAGGCCGATATCGAGGCGGTGCGGCAGGTCGACCTGACGCTGACGCCGGGCAACACCCTGGCGCTGGTCGGCGAGAGCGGCTGCGGCAAATCGGTGACGGCGCGCGCCGTGCTGCGGTTGCTCGACAAGAATGCGGACATCCGGACAGGGTCGATCGTGTTTTCGCCCGAAGACGAGCGGCCGACCGATATTGCCAAGCTCAGGCAGGACAGCCTGCCGCTGCGGGCTATCAGGGGCAACCAGATCTCGATGATCTTCCAGGAGCCGATGAGCTCGCTGTCGCCGGTGCATACGATCGGCGACCAGATCGACGAGATGATGATTTTGCATGAGGGACTGAAGCCTAAGCAGGCCCGCGAGCGGACGGTGGCGCTGCTCGACCAGGTCGGAATACCGGGCGCGCGGGAGCGGGCGGATGCCTATCCGTTCCAGCTTTCGGGCGGGTTGCGGCAGCGCGCGATGATCGCCATGGCTTTGGCCTGCACGCCGCAATTGCTGATTGCCGATGAACCGACCACGGCGCTGGATGTGACGACGCAGGCGCAGATTCTCGATCTGCTGCGGCAATTGCAGGCAGATTTTGGCATGGCCATGCTGTTCATCACCCATGACCTGGGCGTGGTGGCCGAAATCGCCGACGAGGTGGCGGTGATGTATCTGGGCGATGTGGTGGAGCAGGGCAGTGTGTTCGACGTGTTCGCCCGGCCCAGCCACCCCTATACGCAGGCGCTGATGAGCTCGATCCCGAAGATGGCGCGCAAGGCCGACCGGGTGCGGCTGTCGCCGATCAAGGGCACCGTGCCGGCACCGAAGGACAGGCCGGTGGGCTGCGCCTTCACCAGCCGTTGTCCCCATGCTTTCGAGCCCTGCGCAACGGTGCGGCCGGAGCGGACCGATGTCGGCAATGGGCATTATGCGCGCTGTCACCTGCTGACGCGCCAGCCAGTGGAGGCGGTGGCATGAGCACGCTGCTGAGTGTGGAGCACCTCTCCAAGCATTACGTTCTGTCTGGCGGCTGGTTCGGAGCCGAGCGGCGGCTCGATGCGCTGACCGACATCAACCTGACGGTGGAAGCCGGCGAGACGCTGGCTATCGTGGGTGAAAGCGGCTGCGGCAAGACCAC
The DNA here is from genome assembly GCF_021729885.1 of Devosia sp. SL43. Lineage (NCBI taxonomy): Bacteria > Pseudomonadati > Pseudomonadota > Alphaproteobacteria > Hyphomicrobiales > Devosiaceae > Devosia > Devosia sp. SL43. The sequence continues at coordinate 1,646,367 of NZ_CP063401.1, read as the reverse complement.
TTTGGGGCGCTGCATCATCCAGGCGCAGCCGGTCAGCGAGGGCAGGGTGACCTATCATCCCAAGGCCGGCGGCGACGTGGAACTGACGGCACTCAGCAAGCGCGAGATCAAGCCGTGGCGGCAGGATATCCGCATGATCTTCCAGGATCCGATGAGTTCGCTGAACCCCAATATGCGGGTCTTCGACATCGTCGCCGAGCCACTGCGTATCCACCGGATATGCAAGGGCAAGGAACTGGAAGAGCGGGTGATTTCGACGCTGGAAAAGGTCGGCATACCGGCTGAAGCGGTGGGGCGGTATCCGCATGCGTTTTCGGGTGGGCAGCGGCAGCGCATCGGCATTGCCCGGGCGCTGGTGCTGGACCCCAAGCTGGTGATTGCCGACGAGGCGGTATCGGCGCTGGACGTGTCCATTCAGGCTCAGGTGCTGAACCTGCTCGAAGACCTCAAGGCCGAGTTCGGGCTGACCTATATCTTCATCAGCCATGACCTGGGCGTGGTAAACTACATCGCTGACCGTGTGGTGGTTATGTATCTTGGCCATGTGGTGGAAAATGCGCCCACCGAAATGCTGTTCGAGCGGCCGCGCCATCCCTACACCGAACTGCTGCTCGAAGCCCTGCCAATCGCCGATCCGCTGCGTCGCAAGGGGCGGAAGAAGGAAGTGCGGGGCGAAATCCCCTATCTCGGCAATCGCCCGGTCGGCTGCCCGTTTCATACGCGCTGCAAATATGCCGAAGACAAGTGCCGCACCGACAGGCCCGAGCTGCGGGCCATCAACGGCACGGCCCAGATGGCCGCCTGCCACTTTGCCGAGAAACTGGATCTGAAGGGCGCCTACGACGATGCGCCGACGAAGGAATTTGCATGACTTACGATCCCGTCACCGCCAATCCGCTGCATGGCAATCCGCTCAAGACCCGCGTCGACGTGGAGAAGGCGCTGCATGACCTGTTCAATCCGGTGCTGCCATTCTTCTCGGAAGGTGGGGCGCGGGTGCGGCTCGACGCAGCCGGGGCCCATTTTGACCGAGCGGCGGCTGACCTCGAGGGCTTTGCCCGGCCGTTGTGGGGCCTGACGCCGCTGGCGGCGGGTGGCGGCGCGTTCGACCACTGGGAGCTGTATCGCCGCGGGCTGGCCAATGGCACCGATCCGGAGCATCCGGAATATTGGGGCACGGTCAATTCGACCGACCAGCGCATGGTGGAACTGGCGGCCATCGGCTTCACCATGCGGATGGTGCCACAGCATGTCTGGGAGCCGCTGCCGCAGCGGGCCAAGGACAATCTTGCCGCCTATCTCAAGCATGCTCGCAAGTTCGACTATGCCGACAACAACTGGAAGTTCTTCCGCATCCTGGTCGATCTGGGGCTGGGGGAGTGCGGCGTCGAGTTCGACCGGTCATTGACCGAGAAATATCTCGAGGAACTCGACGGCTTCTATCTCGGCGATGGCTGGTATCGCGACGGCAATGTCCGACGGATCGACCACTACATTCCTTTCGCCATGCACTTCTACGGCCTGATCTACGCCAAGCTGGCGCGTGGCGATGACAAGCGCGTGGCCGCCTACAAAGAGCGGGCGACGCTGTTCGCCAAGGATATCCGCCATTGGTTCGACGAAGATGGCGGCACGCTCGCCTTCGGGCGGAGCCTCACCTATCGGTTCGCCTGTGGCGGCTTTTGGGGCGCACTGGCCTTCGCCGACCTTGAGGCTTTGCCCTGGGGCGAAATCAAGGGCCAGTTCATGCGCCACCTCCGCTGGTGGGCCGACAAGCCGATCGCCAATCGCGATGGGATTTTGTCGATCGGCTACGGCTATCCGAACCTGTTCATGTCCGAGAGCTACAACTCGGCCGGCTCGCCCTATTGGGCGCTCAAGGCCTTCCTGCCGCTGGCGCTGCCGGCCGATCACCCATTCTGGACGGCGGAAGAGACGCCGGCCGTCACCAGCAAGAAGCCCATTCCGCTGAAGCAGCCCGGCATGGTGATGCAGCATACGCCAGGCAATGTGGTGGCATTGTCGAGCGGCCAACAGAACTGGCAGATGCGGCACGGCACCGAGAAATACGCCAAATTCGTCTATTCCAGCCGTTACGGTTTTTCGGTGGAAGTGGACGAGCGCAACTACAATGGCGGCACTTTCGACGGTGCACTGGCCTTCTCGGATGATGGGCGGCACTATCGTGTGCGCGAAACCAACGAGGTCGCGCAGATTGCCGAGAACACGCTGTTCGCCAGGTGGAAACCGTGGAGCGATGTCGAGGCCGAGACCTGGTTGATCCCGGCCAATCTCTGGCATATCCGGGTGCATCGGATCACCACGCCGCGCGCGCTGCATGCGACCGAGGGTGGGTTTGCCATCGCGCGCGCCGACCTTAACGCCGACGCCTATATCGACGAGCCGGGCCGCGGCGTGGCCAAGAGCCCGACCGATATAAGCGCGATCATCGATCTTGGTGGCAAGCGCGAGGGGCGGGCGTTCCGCGCCTATCCTAATTCCAACCTCATTGTCTCCAAGACCATCGTGCCGCAATTGCGGGGCGATGTGCCTGCCGGCACGAGTGTGCTGGTGACGGCCGCAATGGCTTTGCCAGCAGGTGCGGAGGCTGAGGCTGCCCTGGCCAATCCGCCGCACGCCCCCGATATTGCGGCTCTGGAAGCCCTGTTCGCCCGCGAGGGCATTGATGTCAGCGCCATCCTGGTGCCGGAGCGGTTTTGATGCGTCCCAAACTCGCCTTCGCCCTTGCGGCGGATCGCACGAAATATGTCTTTGACGCCGAAGCGCTGGCGCGGCTGGCTGACATTTGCGACATCGTGCAGACCGAGCCGCTGGGGGAATTCACCAGTCCGGCCGCGCGGGCCGTGCTGGGGCAGATCGATATTCTCGTCACCGGCTGGGGTTGCCCCATGGTGACGGCGGAGGTGGTGCGCGCGGCGCCTAATCTCAAGCTCATCGCCCATGCGGCGGGGACGGTAAAATATACGCTCGATCCGGCGGTTTATGCCGCCGGGATCGTGGTGACGCATGCGGCCGATGCCAATGCTGTGCCGGTGGCCGAGTTCACGCTGGCGGCGATCATTTTCGCCAACAAGCGCGTGTTCGAGCTGCGCGACCGCTATCGGGCCGATCCGGCGCGCCGCAGCAGCTACGCGCTGATGGACGAGCCAATAGGGAATTACCAACGGACGGTGGGCCTGGTCGGCGCCTCGCGCATCGGGCGAAAGGTGGCCAGGATGCTGGCCGCCTTCGACTTCAAGGTTCTGCTCAGCGATCCCTTCGTTCGACCGGGCGATGCGGTGCTCGAAGGGGCAGAACTGGTGGAGCTCGATACGCTGATGGCGCGGTCGGACGTGGTGTCGATCCATGCACCGTCGCTGCCGTCGACCAAGGCGATGATCGGCTCGCGGCAGCTCAAGCTGATGCAGGACGGGGCGGCCTTCATCAACACCGCGCGCGGCGCAGTGGTGGACGAGACGGCGCTGATTGCCGAATTGCAGACCGGCCGCATCCATGCGGTGATCGATGTGACGGACCCCGAGATTCCGGCGGCAGATTCGCCGCTCTATAGTTTGCCCAATGTGTTCCTGACGCCGCATGTGGCGGGGGCCGTGGGGATGGAGCGGTTGCGGCTGGGGCAGATGGCGGTGGATGAGGTAGAGCGCTTCGTGAAGGGCGTGCCGCTGGAATTTGCGGTGGAACCGGCGCTGCTGGAGCGGCTGGCTTAGCCTGTTTGGTATTTGGCACGATGGTGCCCAACCACAACGCGGCACCTCCCCCTTGATGGGGGAGGGTGGGAGGGGGTGCGAGAGCCCTGATATTGGAGCCACCCCCCACCCTTGATCCCTCCCCACAGAGGGGGAGGGTGACGACTGAGATATCGTGCCGTCCAAAGCCATTTGCCTGGAGAGAGTTTAATGGACAGCTATCGCACTCCAGAACAGATCGACCACGAAGCCCGCCTGCAGTTCTTGACTTGGGATCGTACGCAAGCAGACATCGACTCCCCTGACCACCGGGCGCGGCAGGCGCATCTGGCGGGCGTGGCGGGAGCCAGTTTCGCGCCGACGGCCTTTGTCGCGGCGGAGGCGGCGATCTTCACGACGCATCTGGTTCTGGGTGAACACAGCTGGATCGCGGGTCATGCGCTGGTGCGGGGCGACGTGGAGTTTGGCGCGCATACCACGGTCAATCCCTATGCGATGATTTCGGGCAAGGTGCGTTGTGGCGATGGCGTGCGGATTGCCAGCCATGTGTCGATCGTCGGGTTCAACCATGGCTTCGACGATCCCACACAGCCGATCCACAAACAGAAGCATGAGACGCTGGGCATCACCATCGAGGACGATGTGTGGATCGGCGCCAATGCCGTGGTGCTTGATGGCGTGACGGTGGGCAGGGGCGCAGTGGTTGCGGCCGGTGCTGTCGTCAGCAGGGACGTGCCGCCGTTGGCCATTGTCGGTGGCGTGCCGGCCAAGGTGGTGCGCTATCGCGGGCAATCGGGCAAGCGCGATGCGGTTGGCGCGCTGGGTCGGCTGGGCGGTGCGGCGGCGGCGCAGTGGCCCGAGGTGCTGGCGCGCTATCGCGAGGACGGCGAGTATGTATCGCGCGAGGCTGACGGCACAGCGCGGCCCAGTGCGCGGCATCGCAATGATGCCATCGAGATCGCGGCGGGTTTCGGCGGCGTGCCCGAGGGGCTCGATGTCGCGGCGACGCTGGCGGAGTTGCAGGCCATGCAGGACCCGGTCACGGGCCTATTCCCCGATCCGCACCGACCACCGGCAGCGGGCCAGGCGATGCGGGACGAGGGGCTGGCGCTCTACAACGTGCTCTCGGTGGGCTATGCCATCGAGGTGCTGGGCGGCAAGCCGCTGTACCCGGTATCGGCGGTCGAGCTCGACGCGCCGGCGCTGTGTGCATGGCTCGAGGAGCTCACGTGGCGCGAGCGGGCCTGGGGCGCGGGCGCGGCGGTCGATGCGATCGGCACGGCGCTCTACTACAATGCGCGGTATTTCTCGACCGGACGGACGCGCGAGACCCTATTCGGCTGGCTGGCGCTGAAGCAGGACCGGGCGACCGGTTTGTGGGGCTCGACAACAGCCGACGAGGGGCTGCTGCAGCCGGTCAACGGCTTCTACCGGCTGACGCGCGGGACCTATGCCCAGTTCGGCCTGCCGGTACCCAATGCCGAGCGGGCGATCGACTCGGTGCTGCTGAACTATCGCAATTATGGCGGGTTCTCTGGGCGGACCTACACGGCCTGCAACCTGCTCGACACTATCCATCCACTGCTGCTGTGCCTGCGGCAGACCGACTATCGCCGTGCGGAGGCGGAAGCCATTGCGCGGGCGGTGATTGTGCGGGCCGAGGAGCGATGGGTGGGCGGACAGGGCTTTGCCTTTGCCGATGGGCAGGATGCGAGCCTGCAGGGGACCGAGATGTGGTTATCGGTGGTGCATCTGGCGGCGGAGCTGCTGGGGATTGCGGACGAATTCGTGTTCGTGCCCAAGGGTGTGCATCGGACCAAGGCAGTGGGGCTGGGACTATGAAGAAAGCCCTCGTTGTCTGGGGCGGGATGGAGCTGCATACGCCGGAGCGGGGCGCCCATGTGGTGCGCGAGCTGCTGGAGGCGGAAGGCTTCGCCGTCACCGTGACGCCGGACTATGACGCACTGGGCGCCGAAGATGTCGGCAGCAATGATCTGGTCGTGCCTGTGATCACCGATGGCACGCTGGCGCCGGAGAAGATGAACAACCTCGTTGCGGCCGTACGGGCGGGGACGGGGCTGGCGGGTTATCACATGGGGCTGGCGACGACCTTCCGCGCCAGCGTGCCCTTCCGGTATATGGCCGGTGTTTACTGGGTGCAGCATCCGGGAAACATCATCACCTACCGGGTGGACGTGGGCGACAACCCGCTGCTTGAGGGTATCGAGAGCTTCGAGCATACGAGCGAGCAGTACTACCTCAACTACGATCCGGCGGTTGAGGTGCTGGCGACGACGCGGTTTTCCGGTGAGTTTCATCCCTGGCGCAAGGATGTGGTGATGCCGGTGGTGTTCACGACCATGCATGACCAGGGGCGGGTGTTTTACTCGTCGCTGGGGCATACGGCGGATGAGCTAGCGGGCGGGCCGGTGCGGGAGATATTGCGGCGCGGGCTGGTTTGGGCGGCGCGGTAGAGTCTTTGCGAAGAGGTACCCCCACCTAACCTCCCCCTGAAAAAGGGGGAGGGACATATCGGGGCTTGCCGAGATCGAACCCCATCCACCGGCCGGTCCCTCCCCATTTTCAGGGGGAGGTTAGGTGTGGGGGTATCCTTCCTTACTTACTGCTGCTGCGCCGCCTCCGCCTGACGCCGCAGCACCTCCGACTCCGGCAGTGCATTCGCATACGCCAGCTCGCGATTGGCCCTCGCCCAGAAGCTGGGATGAACCTTGTCCAACAGCGCCGGATCGGACGGCGTCAGCCCCAGCCCGGTGCGCGTCGCTTCATCAAGATACATCACCGCATTCTGCCGGTACCAGGCGGGGATCGCCTCGTCAGTCCAGATGGCGGGGCGGATCACATCATGTGCGGAGTAACCGTGGACGGCGAAGAGCCGTGCCCACCAGGAGTGCCATTGCTCATTGATATGGGCGACGCCGCCCTGGCCGGGGATGGCGGCGCTGAACAGGATGGCTGGCGCCAGGGCGACCAGGTCGGCAACGAAACTCTCGGCGCGGGCCGAGGATAGATGCTCGCCGACTTCCAGCGAGATGGCGAGGTCGACGCGGGGGCCGGTGAAGCGCTCTTCGAGATCCTGCGGGGCGAAGACGATCCTGGCATCGTCGAGCATACCAGGCTTCACCCAATCTCCCTCGATTCCGAAGGCGGTCCTAGCACCCAGTTCGAGTGCTGCAGCGAGCCAGGTGCCGGTGCCGCAGCCGATATCGGCGACGCTGGCGCGGGGCAGGCCAGATGGCAGTGTGCCGAGGATGCGACGGGCGGCGTGGGCGGTGTGGGCGCGGCGGTTCTGGTAGAAATCGGTGGGGTAGAGCGGGGCGGTCATATCGGCGGAACCTTGGACGAGGGAAGTCGTTCTTGGGGCAGCGTCGAACCCAATCACCGGAGATGACAAATGGCTACCGAAAAGACCTTGGACGACCTGTTTCTCGATACGCTCAAGGACATCTACTATGCCGAGCGGCAGATCGTGAAGACCCTGCCGAAGATGGCCAAGGCGGCGACCTCGCCGGAACTGAAGGCGGGCTTCGAGCAGCACCTCGAGGAAACCGAGGGCCATGTCGAGCGCCTGGAGCAGATTTTCGAGCTGCTGGGCAAGCCGGCTCGCGGAAAGACTTGCGACGCCATCCTCGGGATCATCGAGGAAGGCAAATCGATCATCGAGGAATTCAAGGGCACTGTGGCGCTCGATGCCGGGCTGGTGTCGGCAGCGCAGGCCGTTGAGCACTACGAAATCGCCCGCTACGGTACGCTCAAGACTTGGGCGACTCAGCTTGGTCACAAGGACATTGCCGCGCTGCTCGATGCGACGCTGCAGGAAGAAGTGGCGACCGACAAAAAGCTGAGCCAGGTGGCGACGGCCAACGTAAACCAGAAGGCGGCGTAAGACCGCCGCGGGCGCGAGTTCCGGCTCGCGCCCATTTTCGGGTGGCAGGATGCGGAAGAATTCTGACGTGGCCGAGAGCATCAGGCGAACGGCCTATTTCCTGTGGGAACAGGATGGCCAGCCGGACGGGCGGTCGTTCGATTATTGGCTGCGCGCCAAGGACATGTTGCTGCGGCAGATGGCCTATGACAAATGGCTGGCCGACGGCACGCCGGTGGATCGGGCCGAGGAGCACTGGCGCGACGCGGCGGGAGAAATCGAGGGGAAATGAAAACGGGCCCAGATGGGCCCGTTGGTTTGTGCTGAATGCGCCGGATCAGTCCTTGGCGCGTTCGACGTAGGAATTGTCTTCGGTCAGGATCACGATGCGGGTGCCGACGCCGATATGGGGCGGGACCATGACCTTGAGGCCGTTGTTGAGCACGGCCGGCTTGTAGGACGAGGAGGCCGTTTGGCCCTTCACGACCGGCTCGGTCTCGACGATCTCGAAGCTGAGGCGCTGCGGCAATTCCATGGCGACGGCACTGCCTTCGAAGGTCTTGAGGTAGACCTTCATGCCATCCACGAGATAGGCCTTCTGCTCGCCGATGACGTCTTCGGAGACGGTGATCTGCTCGAAGCTGACGGGTTCCATGAAATGGTGCCCCTCGCCATCGGAATAGAGATAGTCATACTCGCGCTCGTCGACATCGGCCTTCTCGACCATCTCGACGGTGCGCCAGCGGCCGACAACCTTCACCCCATCGGACATGCGGCGCATGTTGACGTTGGTGATCGAGTTGCCCTTGCCGGGATGGACGTTTTCAGCCGTGAGGATGATGTGGAGGTTGCCGTCCTGCTCGACGACATTGCCCTTTCGCAGCGAGGAGGCGATGACCTTGACCATTATTCTTCCTTGTTCAAACGAGGGGCGCGTCGTAGAGGCAGGGCCGTCGTGCGCGCCGAAATAGCTATTCGGTGCGCCAACTACCCTATCTGAGCAAAAATCGCCAGCCCGCTCGATGCGCCAGATCATAAAGGTCACATGAGCAAGCAAGACCTCCAGCATGCTGCCTCTCTCTGGTGGACCCCATCGGTTCATGCCGACCGGCGGCCGATCCTATTGGCACGCGGAAGGATCGAGGCGGCATTACGGGAATATCTCGCGGCGCGGGACTTCCTGATGGTCGATCCGCCCGGATTGCAGCGCTCACCGGGCAACGAGACCCACCTGCATGCATTCGGCACGAAAATGATCGGCAATGACGGGGTAGGGCAGGCGATGTACCTGCATACCTCGCCCGAATTCACCATGAAGAAGCTGCTGGCGGCCGGCGAACGACGGATCGCCAGCCTGCAGCATGTTTGGCGCAACAGGGAGCGTAGCGCGCTGCATCATCCTGAGTTCACCATGCTCGAATGGTATCGGGCGGGCGAGCCGTTCGAGGCAGTCATTCGCGATTGCCTCGCCATGCTGAAGCTGGCGGCCGAGGCGGCGCGGAGCAAGCTGCTGCGGTTCCGCGATAGGGAATGTGACCCATTTGCCGAGGCAGAGCGGCTGAGCGTGGTGGAGGCATTCCAGCGCTATGCCGGGATCGACTTGCTGGCCACGATGGATACTGAAGGCGCAACCGACGGCGAGGCACTGGCGGAGCAGATGGCTTCGCTTGGCATGCATGTGCCGGAGGATCTGAGCTGGAGTTACCTGTTCAGCCTGATCCTGACCGACAAGGTGGAACCCAAACTCGGCATTGGCCGGGTGACAGTGCTCGATCGCTATCCGGCGGCCGAGGCGGCGCTGGCGCGGCGCGCGGAGGATGATCGACGGGTTTCGGAGCGCTTCGAGCTCTATGCCTGTGGCGTGGAGCTGGCCAACGGGTTTGGCGAGCTGACCGATGCCGGCGAGCAGCGGCGGCGGTTTGCCGCGGAAATGGCGGAGAAGGAGCGCCTCTATGGCGAGCGCTATCCTGTTGATGAGGACTTTTTGGCGGCGCTGGCATTGATGCCGGAGGCGAGCGGGGTGGCACTGGGGTTTGACCGGCTGGTGATGCTGGCGACGGCGGCGCCGCGGATCGAGGCGGTGCTATGGGCGCCGGTGGCGGAATGAGTCTTCTTTCGTCACCGCACCATCAGCCGTCACCCTCGGGCTTGACCCGAGGGCACTATACTTGCCTGACGATTGTTAAGTGCAGTGCCCTCGGGTCAAGCCCGAGGGTGACGATCGGTGGGTGGGGGACTTAGTGCTCATAAAGACCGCCAGGGACTTAGTAGACGCTGGTCTGGTCGCGGATGCGACGGGACTTGATGCCGTGGCCGCGAAATATGCCATCGGCATTACGCCGGCCGTGGCTGCGCTCATCGATGCCGACGATCCGACCGACCCCATCGCCCGACAATTTGTGCCCAGCACGCGCGAACTGATCACCACCCCGGACGAGCGTGCCGACCCGATCGGCGACCTGACGCATTCGCCGGTGGAGGGGATCGTCCATCGCTATCCGGACCGGGTGCTGCTCAAGGCGGTGCATGTGTGTCCGGTCTACTGCCGGTTCTGCTTCCGCCGCGAAATGGTGGGGCCGCAGGGGCTGGGGACGCTGACGGGACCGGAACTGGATGCGGCGGTGGGCTATGTCGCCGAGCATCCGAAAATCTGGGAAGTTATCCTGACAGGCGGTGATCCGCTGGTGCTGTCGCCAAGGCGGTTGCGTGAGCTCATGGAGCGGCTGGCCGCCATCGAACACGTCAAGATCGTTCGGTTTCACACCCGCGTGCCTGTGGTGGAGCCGGAGCGGATCGACGCGGCGATGATTGCGGCACTGAAGGCCAGCGGCAAGACGACCTATCTGGCAGTTCATGCCAACCATCCGCGCGAATTCTCGCAGGATGCACGCGCAGCGATCGGGCGACTGGTGGATGGTGGGATTGCCCTGATCAGCCAATCAGTGCTGCTCCGGGGCGTCAATGACGATGTCGAAACGCTGGCAGCGCTGATGAAGGCTTTCGTCGAGAATCGGGTGAAGCCCTACTACCTGCATCATCTCGACCTGGCGCCGGGAACCAGCCATTTCCGCGTTGGTATCGCGGAAGGGCAGGCACTGGTGACGGCACTGCGCGGACGTATTTCTGGCCTGGCGCAGCCGACCTATGTGCTGGACATTCCTGGTGGGCATGGCAAGGCCGATATCGGGGCGGCGTCGATTGTTGGTGGCGACGGGTGCTTTACCGTGCGCGACTGGCAGGGTGGTGAACACTCATATCCGCCCAAGCACGACATCTGATTTTGACAGGGCTGGGCTAGCGTTAGATAAGGCGGTCACATGCCTGTGATTGCCCTTATCCTGTTTTCGATAGAGCTGTTCTGATGTCTTCCCTTGATCTTACTTTGCCCAATCGATCGCTCCAGCTTGCACCCAAGCCATTCTCGTTGCCGGCCGCGTTTTTGTTCACGGTGGTGGTCATGTCCGCCCTGTTCGGCTTCTGTGCATGGTGGCAAGGGCCGGGGCTGTGGCGGGATTGGCAGATCAGCCAGAACCCGCAGCATCTGCCCAATGGGCAGGTGCTGGATGGCGAATGCTCGACGCGTCGCGGACTGACCGACTGCGAGGCCCACCTGGTCTACGACTATAACGGGCAAGCCTATGAGGCTGACGTGTCATTGGCCTTTGTCGATTTTTCCAGCGGTGACTATGAGGTCGAGGTGGTGGTGTCGCGCGACAAACCTGAGCTGGCCACGATCAGCCTGGGGCTCGACATGCTGTGGAACCGGCTGATTGTCTTCGCACTGTTAATGCTGCTGTTTGGCGGCGGTACGATCGGCATGATCGTGGCGGGGCTCAAAGCAATGGCGGCCAATCGTGCGGTCGCCACGCCTGGTCGGCTCACAGTGGTGCCGGTGGAGGTGATCGAGCAGCGCAACGGCTATGTCAGCTATGTCGACCACAACAAGGGACCCAAGTCGCGCCGGACGACGCGGACACGGCTTGGCCGCGGGCAGGAACCGCTGATGGCGGTGAGCTCGGATGGCAGGACGGTCGGCGTCGCGGTGGTGTCGGAACATTGCAATGTCCCGGTGCTGCTCGATCGCGCCCTGGAACGGATCGACCTGACGGAGCGGGAGCGCGACGCTGTCTATGCCACGCTCGATGCGCAGCAGAGAGCGCCCGAGGTGGTCGAAAGCAAGGGCAAGGGCGGCCCCAATATCTGGCGCGGTGTCCTGGGTGGCTTGGGCGTTCTGCTGCTGATGCTGATCGGCGCGGTGGGGTATTGGCTCTACTACGTCACCAGCGGGCCTGACGCGTTCGACTCGGTGGGTATGGAGATCAACAACATCATGCCCGAGGCGATCAACCTGTGGGGGTGCACTCAGCTCGAGGCGCGCTTCGGCGACAGCAATGCGCCCTATGGCTGTACGGCGAGCGACTATATGAGCTGGAAGACGGTGCAGCCGAGCAAGATCAAGTCCTAAGGTGTCAGGCTATCGCGGGGCGTTTGATGCCGAAGGTCAAGGCGAGTTCGGCATAGGCTTCTGACAGGGCATAGGCGTCGACATTGTCGTCAGCAGTCAGGGGCGCGACGTAGCGTTTGCCCTGGTAGTGGAAGACGAGCAGCGCGCCGCGCCATTTCTGAATGCGCTGCCATGCGTACGCATCGCGAAGCGGGCATGTGAAGCCGCGCGGAAAGCCCGGAAAGCTGCGCAGATCGACATGCAGGGTATCGCCGATGCAGTAGATGCGCTTGACGATGTGGCGGTCGATCAGCTTGGGCAACTGGGACAGGAGGCCAATCCAGGCCGCATAGAAGAGCCCCGCGATGAAGCCGCCGAGGTGGTTGGGTTCGCCGATCGTGGGGAGCAGGATGACGAGGGCAATGAGCGCGCAGAGCATGAATGACACGACGGCGCGCGGGCCGGTGGCGTAGAGCTGGATGTATTTTTCGGCGGCGAAGAGACTGCCCACGGGCCTCCTCCTGTAATGGGAGAAGATTAGGGCTCGCCAGATGAACGAGGGATGTACAGGCGCTAAGCCTGCTCCAGCGCCCGACCCGCCGGGAATATACCCGACATCACGACGAATCCTGGGATGCGGCGGACGCGGTCGGTCCAGCGGCGGAGGGCGGGGTAGTCCTGGCGCCCAATGCCGCCTTCCTCGCTCAGCATGACATAGGGGAAACAGGCGATGTCCGCCGTCGTCGGGTGCGCGGGCGAGCACAGCCAGTCACGGCCCATCTTCTCGCCGAACCACAGGTGCTCGTCCATCAGACGGAAGATGCGGTGGGCGCCCTTCTGGGCCTTCTCGATATCGAAATCGTAGAAGAAGCCGAGAGCCAGGCGCGCGGCGGAAGCTGTTGAGGTGATGTCATCGGCGACGGCGTGCCAGCGCAGGACTTCTGATGTCACGGCCGGATCGTCGGGGAACCAGAGGCCGGTCTCGTCGTATGTCTTCGCTAGATAGGCGAGGATGGCGCCGGAATCCGATAGGATCAGCTCGTCGTCCTTGAGCACGGGGAGCTGGCCGAAGGGATTGAGGCGCAGGAACCAGTCGGCCTTGTGCTGGCGGCCCGGATAGAAATCGACCGGGATGATGTCGCAGCGGAGCTTGAGGATGCTCATCAGCAGGCGGAGCTTGTAGCAGTTACCCGACAGCTCGAAGTCGTAGAGGGTGATCATGGGGTGGTCTCATCCTCGATTTGGTTACGTCCACCGCACGGCACCTCCCCCTCGATGGGGGAGGTTGGGAGGGGGTGAAGGGAGCCCCGATATCGGTGCCACCCCCCTCCCTGACCCTCTCCACAGAAGGGGAGGGTGTCGACTGATCCGTTCGTGAAAGCGCTCATCATCATATATCCAGCACCAGTCTGGCCGACTTCGCCCGGCTCACACACGTCATCATGCAGCTGTTCGACACTTTCTCGGACTTGTTGAGATAGACGTCCTGGTGGTCGACCTCGCCTTCCATCACCCTGGTGAGGCAGGTGCCGCAGGCGCCCTGTTCGCAGGAACTGGGGACGGTCAGGCCGGCTTCGCGCATGACTTCAAGGATGGTCTTGCCCGAAGGGATATGGAGCGTCATGGCAGAGCGGGCGAGTTCGACGTCGAAGGCCGAGCTGTCGTCGATGACCTTGTCGTTCTTGAAATACTCGTAGTGGATCGACTCTTCCGGCCAGCCCTGGGCGGCGGCGGTGTCGCGCACGGTTTCGAGCATGGCCGCGGGGCCGCAGACATAGACGTGCTGGGCGAAGGACCATTGGCCGAGCGTCGTGGCGATGGTGGTGCCGATCTGGGCGCGGGGCAGGCCGGTATGGAGGATGACCTTGCCGTGCAGGGCTTCGAGGTCGCCGCGGAAGGCGACCTGTTCACCGGCACGGGTGAAATAGTGCAGCTCGTACGGGAGGCTGGATTTGTCGAGGAAGCGGGCCATCGACAGAAGCGGCGTGATGCCGATGCCGCCGGCGATGAGCACTGACCTGACAGCGTCACGCCTGAGCGGAAAGTTGTTGCGGGGCTCGGAGATGGAGAGCAGGTCGCCCTCGCGCACGGTTTCGACCAGGACCTTTGAGCCGCCCTTGGAGGCGCTCTCCTGCTTGACGCCGATGATGTAGCTCATCAGCTCGCCCGGGCCGTTGGTGAGCGAATACTGGCGCGTCATGCCATTGGGCAGGTGCACGTCGATATGGGCGCCGGGCTGGAAAGTGGGCAGGTGGCCATCCCTGGCGGCCAGTTCGAAGCCGATGACGCCATCGGCGCTGGTCCATTTGCGCTTGACCACCACGGTGATGGTGTTGCCGCGCGGAATGGCGATATCGGGCATGGTGGCGAGATCGGCCGAGACCTTGTCGAAGGCGGGCTGGAGCGGGGTGGGGGCTGGCTTCCTGGCGGCTAATCGTTCGAGGCGGTCGCGGAGTTTGCTTAGGGTTTCGTTGTTGCTGCGCAGCGTGGCCAGGTCGGGCTGGGTCGACAGCAGGCCACGGATGACGGCGCGGCTGGCATCGACGGGCTGGACGAAATAGTAGGTGCCGCCAAAGCGGATGGCGAGGCCGGGCAGGATGTCGGCCGGCTGATCGTCTGGAGCGAGGCGGGCGATGGCGGCGAGGACATCCTCGGGGGCGGCGTTGACGGGCATGGGGCGGAGCGGGAACCAGTCGTAGCCCTCGGCGCCGGCGAAGGGGCGGAAGGGCTGGTCGTCATTGGCGGCGGACCAGATCAGACCGTAGGCCTCGCGCACGGGGTAGGTGCGGTTTTCGATGCGGCGGGCCGGGGCATCAGCGGGGTGGGCCGGGATATAGGTGCAGCCGGCGGAGCGGTTGGCATAGCGCCAGCCGTGATACTGGCACTTGAGCTCGCCGCCTTCGTTGATGCCGATGGAAAGGCGCACGCCGCGATGAAGGCACCGGTTTTCCCAGACATTGACGTTGCCGTCGTCGGCCCGCCAGACGGCGAGTTCGCGACCGAGCAACTGGCCCTGGTAGACGTGGCGGAAGGGAAGATCTTCCGAGCTGGCGATGGGGTACCAGGTGGGGTCTGAAAGCGAGAGCGTCATGCAGTCATCCGAGGAGTATTGGATCGCGCCACGATCGGATGAGGTCGGTATCAGCGGGCCTTGGCGTACGAGGTCCGCGGCATTGGTTCAGCTCGCGACGGGAATGACCCCGTAGGTGATGCCCTTCTGGCTCAGCCATCTCCGGTAGGCGATGGCGGATTTGTCGGCGCGAATCGGGGTTTCCGAGCGCGGGTCGAGAGGCAGGCGCTTGGGGAACTGGTTTTCGAGGATGGGCTTGTCCTGGCCAAAAATGGTCTGCTGGAAACGGCGCAGGTCGGTGATGGTGGAGGTACTGTCGATCATCGACTGCAGCAGATGGGCGCGGCAGCGTTCCTCGGTCATGGGCTGGAGGAAGATGGCGATGACGTCGCGGCGGTCGGGTGCCTCGGGCGAGGATTTGTAGAGCACCGAGCAGAAGGGATGGGGGACGCGGTAGACATATTCGACTTCCATGCCCTCGGTGGCCGAAAGCGCAGCACGCGGCTGGAAGAATTTGCAGCGTGTGGCGAGGACTTCGTCGCGCTCCTCGGAGACCTCGACGTCGTATTCCTTGACCTCGGTATGCGGCTCGGCACCCAGGATATCGGTGTGGACATAGGGGAAGTGGCCCATGTCGAGGAAGTTCTCGACGGCGCGAGGGGCCGAGACGTGAATGCCGATGGAGCCGCAGCTCATGTTGACGCGGTCGGCTTCGGCATATTCGGGGATGGGGAAGAGATCGGCCGGCGGATTGCCGAGGCTGGTCCAGATGTAGCCGTAGCCAGTCTTGACCGGCAGGCGGTCGAGGATTGTGTCGGGGTCGATCTCGTCGCCCTGTTCCTCGTCGGTGCGGAGCCATACGACGGGGAGGCCATCGGCGTCGCGGGTCAGGGCGAGCCTGGTATCAAGCAGGAGGGTGGTTTCGACGACGCCGACGGGGATTTCATCGGTGGCAGCGATGACCTGCCAGAGGTCGCGGGTGATGGGGTCGATGGCGGACATGATGTTCTCAACTGTTGGGGTGAGCATAGTCCGCTAAATCATCGGGGAAAGAGGAAAGTTGGTGGAGGCGTTATGCTGTGGCGGCATGATGCTAAGGTCCGGCACTGACCTGGTGTACAGAACGGCTTGAGGGGATGTGCGTTGGATAGTTCGGCGAAGCGGTTTCCGGCGGGAGTATTGGAGCAGAAGGTGGCGGCCGCATTGCGCGATGCGGGGGCCAGTGAGGCTTCGCTGGGTGCCGCGACGCGGGCGATGATGCATGCGTCACTGGTGGGGGTGGACAGCCACGGGGTGCGGCTGACCGAGCACTATTGCACCATGCTGGCTGGAGGTCGGCTCAACAAAAATCCCGAACTCAAGGTGGATGTCCGTGCCGCCGGGTCGGCGATGGTCGATGGGGACGATGGGCTGGGACACTACGCTGCCTATAAGGCGGTCGAGGTGGGGATCGAACTGGCGCGGACGGCCGGTGTGGGGGCGGTGGGGATTGCACACTCGTCGCATCTGGGGGCGGCGGGAGCCTACGCGCTTGCAGGGGCGGAGCAGGGTTTCGTGACATTCGCCACGACCAATACCGATTCTATGGTCGCCCTGTTCGATGGGGCGTCGAAGTTTCATGGCACCAATCCGCTGGCGTTTTCCGCGCCGGTGCCGGGCAGCCGGCCTTGGCTGCTGGATATGGCGACGTCATCGATCCCGATGAACCGGGTGCTACTGCATCGGTCTCTTGGGATGGAATTGCCGCCTGGGGTCGCGGCGGACAAGGATGGGCAGCCGGTGACCGATCCCACAACGGTCGAGATGCTGTTGCCGTTGGGCGGGGCGGATTATGGCTACAAGGGTGCGGCTCTGGCGGGTGTGGCGACGCTGTTCTCGGCGCTGCTGACCGGGACGACACTCGATGGCGACTTCATCCCGATGTATGGCGGGGCCGATGGCGATATCTCGACGCCGCGCAATATGGGGCATTTCGTGCTGGTGATCGATCCGGACAAGTTTGTCGGGCGCGAGATGTTCGGGATGATGATAACGCGCTACCTGGCCAGTCTACGCGGCGCGGCGGTGCGGCCGGGAGCGGAGCGGGTGATGGCGCCGGGGGATCGGGAGTGGGAAGAGGTGGCACGGCGTCAGGCCGAGGGTGTGCCTGTTGACCCGCATACGGAGTGGTTTCTGGGGCTGTAGTTCCGAGACTTCCAGTCGTCCCCTTCCCCACAAGGGAAAGGGAGGCCGGGCCGGTGCCCGGGCTGCGTTTAGTGAGTTTCCCGGTGGTACCTGACATCGTCGGGATAATTCGGCCCGAACGTCTCGTCTTCCCCGAAGATCAGCTTGAGTTCGGCGACGATGGCTTTGCCCTCCATTCGATGGGCCGCTTCGTGGTCCTTGTCAGAGAACTGGGCCCAGAATTCCCTGGAGTCTTCGTCGTCGCCGGCGTGGAAGACCTCGCCCCAGAGATAGATGCGGGCGCTCAGTTCGGGCGGCACGAAAAGGTCGTAGTCCAGCCAGTCGTCGCGGTCCGCATCGACCAGCAGGCGACCGCCCCAGGCGGGAGCGAGCGCCACGGCGCGGGGCCGAGCAAGCGGGTCGGGTGGCGGTGGTTCGGGCACATCCCAAGCATCGACGCGGCGGGCCCGCCAGAAGAAGTGGCGTCCGATGCCGAAGAGGATGGCAATGGCGGCCAGGGGAACAAACAGTGCCAGCGGGTCGAGCCACGGATGGAGGTGGCCGGCCCAGCCAAGCCAGCAAACCAGAACGGTGACGCCACCATAGAACAGGCTGGCATTGAGGCCTTTTCGGCTGCCAGTCGCTGCTGCTTCGGGTGGGAACGCTTTGCGGGCCCAGAGGAAGAAGATGGTCTGATCGGCGGCGACGAAGAGGAAAAGTGGGACGGCCCAGATGTTGAGGACCATCAGCGCCGCACCGCCCATGCCGAGGGCGATGCTCGTTGATCCCAATAGCCAGCGGCGGATTCGATCCCTGATGGGGATCGGCTTGAGGGTAAGGCCTGACAGAGCCTGATCGAGAATGTGGTCCATCACCAGATGCCGCATAAGGGCGGCGCCGGCGAGCAGGTAGAGGATGCCGACGAGACGCAGCAGAATCTCGGCGGCAGCAGGCATTATTTGGACTTGGCCGGCGGCGTGTAGCGCACGCCTTCGACGGCGAGGGCGTTGTCGCGGATGGAGAGGGTGATGACGGCGCTGCCGCCAGTCGCGCAGCAATTGGCGTCGTCGTCGCGCCAGAGCCCGGTATTGGCGACATAGCCGGCATAGGGATTGCTGAAGTCGTAGTCGACGCCCTTCCAGATGCCGAGGCCGGCGGGCAGCATGGGAACCACGTCAGTGAACCACTGATCCATTTCGATGGCTTGCCAGCCAGCATCGCCGCGCTGGAAAAGCCGGTCAGTATTGAAGGCACCAGTGCCCTGCCCATAGCCGGCAATATGCAGCAGGTTGTCGTCGTTGAGGCTGGGCGGCTCGAAGAAGCCGTCGAAGCCCTTGCTGAGCACAGACCAGCCCTCCGGCGTATGCTCGAACAGGACGAAGCCGCCGATGACGCCATCGAGATCGGTCGAACCGAACTGCGTCTGCCAGGCTATGAAAGGCGAGCCGTCGACTTCGCCGAAATCAGCGACATTGAGGAAGCCGGCTGTATGCACCGTGCAATTGTCCAGCGGGCTCTCAAGGCAGGTGGTGGCGATATCGCCAAGATCGACAGACTCAGCGGCGTGGGTAGCGACAGCGAACAGCGGCAGGGTCGCGGCGAGAAGCAAGGCGGATCGCTTCATAAGCTTGTCCTTCAGGCAAGGCCGCGGCGGACCGCCTCGCGGGTGGCCTCGGCGCGGCTGGTGACGCAGAGCTTTTGGTAGATGACCTTGACGTAGGACGCCACCGTCTGCGGCTGGAGAGCCAGGCGCGACGCGGCCTCGGAGACGGTCATGCCGCGAGCGAGGAGGGTCAGCACTTCGGTCTCGCGCGGGCTAAGGCCGGCGTCGTCGTGGACCACGGCCGGGGCACGGAAATGGCTCAGCATTCGATGGGCGATCGAGGGCGACAACGGCGGCTCGCCGCGCTCGATGCGGCGGAGATAGTTGACGAGGAGGTCGGCCTCTTCGTCCTTGAGGATGTAGCCGCGGGCGCCGGCCGCGATGGCTTCGAACAGATGGGCATCGTCGTCGTAGATGGTCGCCACAACAGGCAGGACTTCGGGCAGGTCGCGCTGCAGGCGGCTGATGATGTCGATGCCCGAGCCATCGGGCAGGCCGATATCGACTATGGCCAGCCACAGCTCCGTACCATGCCGGTCGAGCCAGGCCTGGGCAGACTTGACCGTGTTTGCCGTCTCGATGCGGAGGCCGGGAAAGGCCGCGGCGAGAACGCCGAGCATCCAGTCGCGGGTGCGAGGCTGGTCTTCGATCAACAGGCATAGGCGGGTGGCGGGTTCGACGCTCATGCGGTTGAGTTAAGCGCATCGGCTGATGTTAACACCCCCGGTTCCGGGGTGTGGGGCGCCAGGACCAGCGGAATATCGAGGGTGATGGTGGTGCCTGCGGAGGTGCTGCTCAGGGTCAGGTGCCCGCCGATATCCTCGATTCGGTGGCGCAGGTTGCGCAGGCCGAAACCGGCCGTTTCGCCGGCGAGAGCGGCGGACGGCAGGCCCTTGCCATTGTCGGTAAAGCCAAGGGCGAGATGGCCCGGCGACAGTGTGGGCGTGACGGCCAGGCGGCTGGCGCCGGAGTGGCGGATGGCATTGGAGACGATTTCGCGGACCGAGGAGGTCAGTGCCTTGTGCAGGCGGTAATCGAGCTGGATGGCTTCGGCCTCGGTTTCGAGCAGCGGCCAGTCGAGAACGATATCGGCAGCCTCCAGGCGGCGGGCGGCTTCGTGGCGGGTTTCGGCAAGGACGCGGTCGAGGCTGGCTTCGTCGCCGGAAAGACCACTGACGATGGCGCGGATATCGGACAGGGCGGCCTGGAGCGTAGGGCGGGTATGCTCGTCGGCGGTGTGGAGGCCGGTGAGCAGGCGGGCGCCGACATCGTCGTGCAGGTCCCGCGCCATGCGCCGGCGCTCCTCGCCCACGCCGCGCATATAGGCGGCCCGGCCCTCGTCGGCACGCTCGGTGAGCGAGACGAGATTGGTGGCGAGCTTGAGATGGGTCGGCGAGAACAGGCCGCGGCCGGCAAAGAGGTAGGTGAGGCGCAAAGGTGGGGCGCCGGCAACGGCGGGCAGTTGCATGGAGAGGCCGTCTTCGGTGGCGGATGGCAGCTTTGTGGCGTCGGTGGTCTCCTCAATTTCGAGGGGGTCGAACAGGCGCTGCATCAGGGCGCGCCAGAGCTGGGCGCTGGCTGACGGCGACGGGGCGAAGGCGATGTCCAGCGCCGCCGAGAACAACTCGTCCTGCTCCACCCTGCGGCGGGCGGTGAGGCGGCGCCAGATCCAGTCGCGCGCCGGCAGGTAGGCGAAGCTGACGAAGATCAGCGAGACGCCCAGCGCGGGTGCCGCCTCAAGGTTGAGGACGTAGATCAGCGTGGCGTCGATGATCAGCAGGAGGATGGCGCCAACGGTGTAGAACAGGATGCGATAGGACCAGTCGCCAAGCTCGAACAGGCGATAGCGGCTGACGCCGAGGGCGAGGCCAGCATAGATGATGACCAGCACGCCGGTGACGTGGCTCTGGGGAATGCCTGATGGCGTGCCGAACAGTACTGGCGCGGCGCCAAGCACCGTGAAGGCGCCGCAACCGGCGATGACCGACAGGCCGAGCCAGCCAAGGGCAGCGCGATCGGAGGGGCTGCGGCGTGTTGCCCACCATTGCATGATGACGGCGGCAATGATGCCGAGCATGGCTGCGGCGACGAAGATGTAGAGCTGGGACGGACCCAGGCCGATATGGGCGATGTCTATGGCAAGATAGACCGCCACGAGAACGGGGATAAGCCAGAACCAGGCCGAGCGGACCAGTGGGCGGGGATAGCTGAGCAGCAGGCCGACCATGGCAAGCCCGAACAGCAGGACGCCGGCGTGGTTGATGCCGATCATGCTAGCGAATGCCGTGGCGTCGATGGCGAGTTCGCGGTTGGCATAGATGGCGGAGGTCGATGTTGCCGCGAGGAGGCCGATGGCCGTCAGCGCGAAGAGAATGGGACCGGCGCTGCGCGGACGAAGGGCCCAGACCCAGCCGGCGATCAGCATACCGGCGATACCGGTCAGCAACTGGACCCAGAAGCCATCGGGCAGGCGCCAGAGCGGCAGGCCATCGGGATGGCCAATGGCGGTATAGGTTTGCAACGTCGTCGAGCTGCGCAGGTGCAGCTCGACGCTGTCATGGCTCAGCATGCGGGAGAGCCCGTTCTGGCGGTCAAAGAAAGTCAGGAGACCAGGATAGGTCTCAAGGCTGTCTGGCTCGGGAATGAGATCTCCCGCCTCTAGCCTGAGGGGCTCGAACCAGTTTTCGGGGCGAGGGCCAGGTGGTGGTGCGTTGCCGATGGCCAGGAGTTCGGAGTAGAGCTCAATGCCCGGTTCGAAGGCAGATGCCGGATCGATGGCGGTCACGAAGACGCCGGCATTCTCGGGGCCAGCCGTCAGCTTGATGCCCAAGCGGGGCATCGTGCTCGCGAAACCCGCCACCACGACAAACACCAGCACGCAGAGCAGGGTGACGGCGACGAGCAGCAGGTTGGGCGTGGCGGGGCTGTACTTCATGAAGGCATAGAATGGGCAAAAATCCTGCGCCGCAATACTATAGTTATTTTAGTCTTACTAACCGCGGTGGATATCGAATGGGCCGATGGCCTGGTTGCTGGCCATCAACTCGATCTTGTTGACGTTGACATGCGCCGGCAAAGTCGTGGCCCAGAAGATGGACTCGGCAATGTCGTCGGCATTCATGGCCTTGACGCCCTCGTAGGGCTTGGCGGCCTTGGCGTCGTCGCCCTTGAAGCGGACGAGCGAGAATTCGGTTTCAGTGAGGCCCGGTTCGATATTGGTGACGCGGACATTCTTGCCCTGCAGGTCAGAGCGGATGGCCAGGGCGAAATGCTTCACATAGGCCTTGGTGGCGGCATAGACCGAGCCGCCGGGATAGGCATATTCGCCGGCCACCGAGCCCAGGGTGACGATATGGCCGCCACCGCGGGCGATGAGGCCGGGCAGCAGCAGACGGACGGTGTAGGTCAGGCCTGACACATTGGTGTCGATCATGGTCTGCCAGTCGTCGAGATCTGTCTCGGCGGCGGGCTGGAGGCCGAGGGCCAGGCCGGCATTGGCGAGGACGATGTTGATGGCGTCGAAGGGCACGGGAATGGCTGATATGGCGCGCTCCAGTGCGGCGCGGTCGCGCACATCGAGCTCAATGATGTGGCAGTTTTCGGCGCCGAGTTCGGCCTGCAGCTCGACCAGGCGATCCCAGCGGCGGCCGGTTGCGATCACCTTGCCGCCGGCGGCGACATAGCGGCGTGCCGCAGCGGCGCCGAATCCGGAGGTGGCGCCGGTGATGAAGACAACGAAGCGGCTGGGATCGAGCAGCTGGTACATGCGGGTGGTCCTGATGGTCGGGAGGGTTGCAAAGTGGACTGACGGCGGCAGGAGCGTCAACGGTCTATGGAAACAGGGACATCCAGTCTGCGCCTGCTCGGGTGCAGATGAAGCCGAGAATGAGCCCGATCAGGCCGAGCACGATGGCGCCGGGAACGGCGAAAATGAAGTAGCCTAGGGTGCCGGCAAAGCCGGCTCCGATAATGCCGCCAAGCACGCAGAAGGCGATTTCGAGGACGTCCATTGCGGTCAGCTTGGCCATGCGGCACTCCAAGGTCGGTTGGTCCCCGCGACCTTTCCAAAGCGTAAGGTGGCTTAACAACTCCTAACGTGAAGCTGTGGCCCGAAAAAGGTACGATTGGGCTTGCGAATGTAGTGTGGGGTCAACCTGGGTGAAAAGCTTGGCGAAATGGCTGGCGGTTGTGGTGGTGCTGGCGGGCGGCGGGTTCGCCGCCTGGTGGTTTTTCATCGCGACCTCACAGGCGGCCACCGTGCCGACGACGGTCGCAGTGGGGCGTGGCAGCATCGAACAGACCGTGCTAGCCTCCGGCGTGCTGGAGGCCAATTCGCTGGTGAGCGTAGGCGCTGAAGTCAGCGGGCGCATCGAGGCGGTGCATGTGGCGCTGGGGCAGGATGTCAAGAAGGGCGACCTGATCGCCGAGCTGGACAGCCTCGACCAGGAGAATGCCCTCAAGACGGCGCAGGCGGTGCTTGCCGGGATTGAGGCGCAGAAGCGCAGCCAGGCGGCGACGCTGGTCAAGGCGCAGGCGGCGCTGGATCGCAACCAGCAGCTCAGTGCCAATAGCCTGGTGTCGCAGACCGATCTCGAAACGGCGCAGGCCGCGGTGGATTCTGCGGCGGCGCAGATCGACCAGCTCGACGCGCAGATCGCGCAATCGGAACTCAGCGTAGAATCGGCAGAGCTGAACCTAGCGCGCACGAAGATCGTGGCGCCAAGCGATGGAACGATCGTGGCGCTGCTGGTCGAGGTTGGACAGACGGTCAGCGCCAGCCAGACCATCCCGACCATCGTCAAGATCGCGGACCTCGATACGATGGTGATCAAGGCCGAAATCTCGGAAGCCGATGTCGTGCGGGTGCAGGCGGGACAGCGGGTCTATTTCACCATTCTGGGTGAGCCTGACGTGCAGATCGACGCGACGCTGCGTGAGGTGGAGCCGGCCCCGACCTCGATCAGTTCGGATACGGCAAGCACCGACAGCGCGGTCTATTACAACGGGCTGTTCGACGTACCCAATCCGGAACACAAGCTGCGCATCTCGATGACGGCGCAAGTGACGATCGTGCTTGCTGAGGTCGAGAATGCGCTGACGCTGCCCTCGGGGCTGGTGACGCGAAAGGACCCCCAGGGCAATGTGATGGTGCCGGTCTTCGACCCACAGACCGAGCAGGTTGCGCCGCGTCGGATCGAAGTGGGCCTCAACAACAATGTCATGGCTGAAATCAAGAGCGGGCTCGATGAGGGTGAGCAGGTGGTTTCGGGCACGTCCACGGTCGTCCGGACCGGGCAGACGCCCGGCATCGGCGGCCCGGGTGGCGGCATGATGATGATGGGCGGACCGCGCGGCGGTGGCGGCTGACCATGACCGATCCGATTATTTCGCTCCGCGGGCTGACGCGGCAGTTTCAGACCGGTGCGGAGGCCGTGACCGTGCTGAAGGATGTCGACCTCGACATCCACCGGGGTGAGCTGGTGGCCATAATTGGCCAGTCCGGTTCCGGCAAGTCGACGCTGATGAATATCCTTGGCTGCCTCGACCGTCCAAGCGGCGGCACCTATGAGTTTGCCGGCAAGGACGTGGGCAAGCTGGCGCCGGATGCGCTGGCCGAGCTGCGGCGCGAGCATTTCGGCTTCATCTTCCAGCGCTATCAGCTGCTGCCCGATCTTGACGCGGTCGAAAATGTGGAGATGCCGGCGATCTACGCCGGGGTGGACGGCGCGGCGCGGCGCAAGCGGGCGATCGACCTGCTGACGCGGCTGGGGCTGGGCGAGCGGCTGACGCATCGGCCCAATGCGCTTTCGGGTGGCCAGCAACAGCGCGTCAGTGTGGCGCGGGCGCTAATGAATGGCGGCGAGGTGATCCTGGCGGACGAACCGACCGGCGCGCTGGATTCGCGCAGCGGCAAGGAGTTGATGGCGCTGCTGGGCGAACTGCATCGGGATGGGCATACGATCATCATCGTGACGCATGATCCGCTGATTGCGGCGCAGACCGAGCGGGTGATTGAGATTTCGGACGGTGTGATCATCGCCGATCGCCGAACGGGCGAGGATACGCGGGTCGATCGGGTCAAGGAGACGATCCGCAAGATCGCGCGCTGGCGAGAAGGCTTTGATCGCGGGCTCGAGGCCCTGCGCATGGCACTGCGGGCCATGGTCGCGCACAAGCTGCGGACGTTTCTCACCATGCTCGGCATCATCATCGGTATCGCGTCGGTGGTGAGCGTGGTGGCGCTGGGTCAAGGTAGCCAGGAGACGGTGCTGGCCAATATCGCCTCGATCGGCACCAACACGATCAATGTCTATCCGGGAACCGGGTTTGGCGACCGGCGCTCGGCGCGGATCGAGACCTTGTTGCCAAGCGATGCCGATGCGGTGGGCCTGCAGGCCTATGCCGACAGCGTTTCGCCGCAGGTATCGAGCAACGAGACCGTGCGGTTCCGCAGTACCTCGTCCAACGCGACGGTGACCGGGGTTGGCGAGGGCTACTTCCAGGTCAATGGACGGACGTTCAATGCCGGGTTGGGCTTCAATGCGACCAGCGTCAGCGAGCGAACGCAGGAAGCGGTCATCGACGTCACGGCGCGGGATGCCTTCTTCGTCAATGGCGAGGATCCGATAGGGCAGGTCATCCTGCTCGACAAGGTACCGGTGCGGGTGATCGGCGTGGTCGACAATGTCACCGGCTTCGGTCCCGGCGGTACTTCGGCCAATGTCTATGTGCCCTACACGACGGCCATGAGCCGGATATTGGGTCAATCGTATCTTAGTTCGATCGCAGTGCGGGTTGCCGACGATTACGACATGGATCAGGCGGAAGCCGAGATCACCGATCTCATCACCCGGCTGCATGGCGGCAAGACGGACTTCTTCCTGCAGAACACCGCGACCATTCGCGATACGATCGAATCGACGGCCGCAACGCTGACGCTGCTGATTTCGACGATCGCTGTCATCTCGCTGGTGGTGGGCGGCATCGGGGTGATGAATATCATGCTGGTGAGTGTGTCGGAGCGAACCAAGGAGATCGGCATCCGCATGGCGGTGGGAGCCAGGCGTGGGGATATCCTGCGGCAGTTTCTGATCGAAGCGGTGCTGGTGTGCTTCGTCGGCGGGGCGGCTGGGGTAGCGCTGAGCTTTGGGCTGGGGAGTCTGCTGACAGCCTTGGTGGCAGGGGCGAAGGTTTCGTATTCGGCGGAATCGATCGTGCTTGCGATTGCCTCGGCGAGTTTGATCGGGGTGGTGTTCGGGTTCATGCCGGCGCGGTCGGCAGCAAGGCTGGATCCGGTGGACGCACTGGCGCGGGAGTAGAGTCACCTGTGCCACGCCCTCGTGGTTCGAGGCGCCGAAGAAGCGCACCTCACCATGAGGGCTGTTCTTGCATCGATCTAGTAGTAGCCCTCATGGTGAGGTGCGAGCTCTTCGCGAGCCTCGAACCACGAGGGCGTGGCAACCTGTGCCCCATCGGCCACGATCTTCCCTGCAATTTGGAGCAAATTCGTCCCAAGGGTGTTCACTGCCTCCTGGTAGCCCTAAACTCGCCATGAAGTGAACGCCTGTTGGGCAGGCGTGCAGCGTCAGCGCAGTCCGGCGGGATGATTAACGGAATCTTCGCGCCGTAGGGGCAAACTATGCTTCTGCCTAAGTGGTTGAAGCGTAACGGGCGGGATTGGTCCACTGCATACAGCGCGTCTGGTATCGAGTATTTGCGCCTTGTGCGTTGCGGCCAGCATGGTCGCCGCGCCCGTTTCCGCGTTTGAAATTTTTGGCCTCAAGCTGTTCGAGGATCAGAGCGCGGCGGATGCCGACGCCGTCATCGCCGATCCGCAGCCCTACGTCATGACGGTCGTGGTCAATGCGACCGGCGCGCTGGATAGCGTGGTGCGCAATGCATCGTCGCTGGTGGCCGATGAGGCCGAGCCGGCCTCGGGCGCGGCGGGGCTGCTCGCCAAGGCGCGCGGCGACTACCGGCGCATCGTCGCGGCCCTCTACAACGAAGGCTATTATGGCGGGACGGTGAGCATTCGTGTTGGCGGGGTGGAGGCGGCCAACCTGGCGCCTGACGTCAACCTGCCCGATCCGGTGGATGTGGCCATCGTGGTCGATCCGGGTCCGCTGTTCCGCTTCAGCTCAGTCACCATCGTCAACCAGGCGCCGCTGACCAATGACCCGTTCGACTATGTCGAGCCGCCGGCTCTGCGCGGCTTCGGCTCCGGCGAGATTGCCAAATCCAGCGTGATTCTGGCCGCTGAAACGCTGTCGCTGGAGGCCTGGCGACAGCTTGGCTATGCCAAGGCTGCGATCGTGGGTCGCGATGTGGTGGCCGATCACGCGACCAATACGGTGGATGTGACCCTCACGGTCAATCCGGGCGTGAAGGCGGCGTTTGGCGACGTCACCGTCACTGGCACCGAACGCATGGACCCCGAATTTGTGCGGCGACAGACCGGACTGACTCCGGGTGAAGAATATGATCCCGATGAGCTGGCGCTGGCGCAGAAGCGGCTCGATCGGCTCGAAGTGTTCCGCGCGGCGCGGCTGGAAGCGGCCGAATTCATCGGCACGGACGGGCTCCTGCCCTATGATCTGATCGTGCAGGAGCTGCCCGGCGCGCGCTTCGGCTTTGGCGCCACCTATTCGACGGTGGATGGCCTGGGGCTTGAGGCCTATCACCTCTGGCGCAATCTGTTCGGTCAGGCCGAGCGATTGCGGCTCGATGCGCGCGTGGCCAGCATTGCCTGGCCGCTCGACACGGCGCAGTTCGACTATTTCTTCGGCGGCACCTTTACCAAGCCGGGCGTGTTTACCCCCGATACCGACCTGGTCGCCGCGATATCGGCCGAGCGGACGGTCTATCCGAACTATACCGAGACTTCGGCCGCCGGAAAGCTGGGGCTGACCCATTTCTTCTCCGACCAGATCACGTTTGAAGGTGGCGCCACATTCGAGCGCAACCGGTTCGACGATACGTTCGGGACGCGCGACTTTGCCACGGCCGGGCTCTATGCCGGGGCGACGCTGGATTTCCGCGACGACAAGGTCGACGCGACATCGGGCTGGTACCTGCAGGGCGATATCGAGCCGTTCTACGAGTTCAGCTATGGCAATGCCGGCGGACGGATCACCGTCGAGGGCCGCACCTATTTCGGCTTTGGCGAGGACGATCCGTTCGTGCTGGCCGCGAGGGTCAAGGCCGGGGCACTGATCGGCCCGAGCCTGGCGGAGATTCCGCCGGACAAGCTGTTCTTTGCCGGCGGTGGCGGCTCGGTGCGCGGCTATGCCTATAAGTCCATTGGTGTCGATGACGGCATGGGCAATGTAACCGGTGGGCGCTATCTGCTCGAAGCCTCGCTCGAAGCGCGGGTCAAGGTGACCGAGAGCATTGGCGTGGTTGGCTTTGTCGACGGCGGCTACGTAGCCGCAGATACCTTCCCCGGGCTCGACGACCTGCGCATCGGCGCCGGTGTGGGCTTGCGCTACTATACCGGGTTGGGGCCGTTGCGGCTGGACGTGGCGCTGCCGCTCAACAAGAAGGCAGGCGATCCGGACTACGCCATCTATGTTGGCATCGGGCAGGCATTCTGATGCGGCGTTTCCTTGTCATCGCCCTTGTTGCTGGTGGCCTCGCCGTTCCCGCCGCGATCGTGGCGCAGGACGTGCTCACAATGAGCAATGAAGAGCAGAAGGACTGGCTGACCAACTTCGTGCAGGACCGGCTATCGACGCCGGAACGGCAGATCCGGCTCAGCAACATTGACGGTGTGCTCGGCTCGGATGTGTCGGTGCGCGAGATTACCATTTCGGACACCGAAGGCGTGTGGCTGCGCGTCAACAATGCGCAGCTCAGCTGGAACCAGGCGGCCCTGTTCCTCGGCAAGCTGGACGTCAGGTCGATCAAGGCCGATTCGATCGACTATATCCGCAATGCGGTGCCTGCCGAGGCTGCGGTCGATCTGCCGGCGCCTGAAGCCGGTGGCTTGGCGATCCCCGAGTTTCCGGTGGCCATCGTGCTGCAGGAGCTTGCCGTCCCCAAGGTGACATTCGGCGAGAATGTGTTTGGGCTGGGTTCGGAGATTTCGTTGGCCGGCGCCTTCCAGCTCGAAGGTGGCAACCTCACCACTAATCTCGACATCATCAGGCTTGATGGGCCGGGTGGTACGCTCGATCTCGACGTCGCCTATACCAAGGCCGACAACGCCGTCGATCTCGGCCTGTCGCTGGTGGAGCCCGAGAATGGCGTGATCGCCAACCTGCTCAATATCGAGAACCGCCCGGCGGTGACGCTGAGCCTGACCGGGCAGGGGCCGGTGGCCGACCTGCGGACCGAGCTGGTGCTGCAGGCCAATCAACAGACGGCACTGAGCGGTGTCGCGACGATCCAGCAGCAGGCGGAGGGCTTCGCGGTCGCCGCCGATCTGCGCGGGCCATTGTCGACGCTGATCGCCGAACCCTATCGGCCGTTCTTCGGCGCGGAAACGTCGCTGACGGCCAATGCGCTGGTGCGATCAGCAGGCGGGCTGTCGATCAGCGGGCTCAGGCTCAGCGGTGGCCAACTGTCGCTCGAGGCTTCGGCCGAGACGACGGCAGACAATTTCCTCAGCCAGCTCAATCTCAACGCCGTAGTCAACGATCCCGCAGGTGGGCAGGTGATCCTGCCGGTGGCCGGTAGCGCCACCAAGGTGGGTTCGGCGCAGGTGACGGTCGACTTTGGCGGCCCGGTCGCGGCAACCGAACCCAATACGGGCAAGGCATGGTCGGCAAATGTCGATGTCGTCGGCTTCGAACAGCCCGGACTGGCGGCCGAGACGATCGCCCTGACGCTGGGTGGCGTCGCTACTGCGCTCGACGATCCCGCGGCGCGCATGCTGACCTTCAATGGCGATGGCGCCATCAGCGGCATTACCGCTGCGGAAGAGGTGAAAGCGGCGCTGGGTGATGAAATCGGCATCGGTATTGCCGGGCTTTACGAGGCCGGCAAGCCAGTACAACTGGCCGAACTGCGCGTGGTGGGGCAGGCACTGACCGCAGCGCTGTCCGGGCAGTTGGACGGCCTCGATTTCAACGGCAATATCGGGCTTGAGACCTCGAGCATTTCGCCATTCTCTGGCGTTGCCGGGCGCGACCTCGATGGCAGGCTGACGCTCAGCGCGACGGGCTCGATCATGCCGCTGACGGGCGGGTTCGACCTGACGCTGGACGGGACCGGGACCAATCTCAGCATCGATGATGAGGTGGCCGACGGGCTGCTGGCGGGCACCGTGGCGCTCAACGGTCGTGTGGCACGCGACGCCAATGGGCTAACGGCGGACGATTTCCGCATCGAGAACCAACAGCTGCAGGTGCTGGCCGATGGCACCTACTCCAATGCGCTGGCCGATTTCACCTTCAACCTCGACCTGAGCGATCTGGCGCTGCTGTCCGACGAGGCCAGCGGTGCGCTCAAGGTGGTCGGGACGGCCAAGGGCGCCGACAATGTGGTCGACCTTGATCTCGATGCGACGGTGCCGGTCGGTGAGCTGGCTGGCCGTTCACTGCGCGAGGCGATGATCAGCTTCGATGGCCGGTACGATGTCGATCGGCTCGACGGTAATATCAGCGGTGCGGCGGCGCTGGACGGGTTCCGGACGACGCTGGCGGTGGATGTGAGCGTCACGCCGAGCGAACAGGCTCTGGTCGATATCGACTTCCAGGCGGCCGGGACGCGGGTGACGGGCGGGCTAACGCGGACGTTGCTGACTGGCCTGATCAACGGCAATCTCACGGTGGTCTCGCCAGATGTGTCGGTGCCGGCGGCCCTGACATTACTGGAGGCCGAAGGTGCTGTTAATGCCGAGGTGACGCTGGCGCCGGATGGCGCGACGCAGAGCGCCAGTGTGCGTGGCGACGTCAGCGGGCTGGCGGTGAACGATATCAGGGTTGGCGCAGCCGACATCAGCGCCACGATCAGCGATCTGTTCGGTGTGCCTGTTGTCGACGGGTCGGTGAACGCGACCAATGTGGCTGCAGCGGGCGTGGACATCCGGACGCTGTCGGCGCGGGCAACCCAGAGCGGCACCACGACGGTGTTCGATGCCCAGGCCGCCCTGGCGACTGGAACTGATGTGGATGTGGCCGGCTCGCTGACGCCGGTGGATGACGGCTACCGCCTGGCACTCGATCGTGCGCAACTGGTGCAGGGCCAGTTGTCGGCGCGGTTGGCGCAGCCGACGGTGTTGCAGGTGGCGGGTTCGAACGTGGCCCTGGATGCCGTGCGCTTCGATGTGGGCTCGGGCTCGATAACGGCTGGCGGGTCAGCGGGCGAGGCGCTCAACATCGCGCTCGATATCAATGCCTTGCCGCTGTCGATCGCCAATGCCGTGGCGCCAGAGCTGGGCCTGGCGGGGACTTTGAGCGGGCAGGCGACGATATCGGGTACGGGCAGCGATCCGCAGGTAACGTTTACGGCGCAGGCGCAGGGCATCAATGCGCGGGCGATCGACGAACTCGGGATTGCGCCGCTGGGTGTCAATGCCAGCGGCAGCTATCGCAATGGCACGGTGACGCTGGCGGAGATGACGGCCAACGGGTCGGGCGGGCTGACGCTGCGTGGGTCGGGCACGGTACCACTTGCCGGTAGCGGTCTCAATGTGGCGGTGACAGGATCGGCGCCGCTGGCGCTGGGTAACCGGTTTGTCAGCGATCGCGGCGGCCAGCTGAGCGGCACGGTGAACCTTGATGCCCGCGTCAGCGGTAGCATCAGTAGTCCGCAGTTTGGCGGACGCGTGTCGACCAGCGGCGCAGGCTATATCGATCCGGAACTCAATCTGCGGCTTCAGGCGATCACTGGTTCGGCGAGTCTCAATGGCAGCAATCTGGTCATCGACAGCCTTTCAGCCAACCTGGCTACTGGTGGCTCGGTTTCGGCTTCGGGCACCGTGGGCCTCAGTGGCGGCATTCCGGCCAATGTGCAGGTGGCGCTCAACTCGGCGCGCTATGCCGATGGCAACCTATTCGTCGCGACGGTGTCGGGTAATCTGGCGCTGACCGGCAATCTGACTGGCTCGCCGCTGCTCAGCGGCAATGTGCTGGTCGAGGAAGCCAATATCACCGTGCCGGAGAATTTTGGCGGCGGGGCGGAGTTGATCGACGTCGAGCATATTAGGACGCCCCCCGCAGTGGAGCAGACGCTGGCGCGGGCGCGGATCGACGAATCCGGGGCGCCGGTGCCGCAGACGCGGTCCGCCGGGTTGCTGCTCGATATCAATGTGAACGCGCCGAACCAGATATTCATCCGTGGCCGCGGGCTCGATGCAGAGGTTGGCGGGTCAGTGCGGCTAACCGGGCCGATCGGCAATATCCAGCCGGTGGGCGGCTTCTCGCTCAATCGCGGGCGGCTGGCGATCCTGGGGCAGCGAGTGACCTTTGAAAGCGGCACCGTGACGCTAGTGGGCGATCTCGACCCGTTCCTGAACTTCGTGGCGCGCACCGAGGGCGAGGGCATCACGGTGTTTGTGACGGTGTCGGGCCGGGCGTCGGATATCGACGTGAGTTTCACGTCGGCGCCAATGCTGCCGCAGGACGAGGTCCTGAGCCGGCTGATCTTCAAGAAATCGATGGGCGAGCTATCGCCGCTGCAGCTGGCCAAGCTGGCGGGTGCTGCCGCCGAGCTGGTCGGTGGCGGCGGTAACGGGCTGGTGGACAGCCTGCGCGGCGCGGCAGGGCTGGACGATCTCGACATCGTCACCGACGACCAGGGCAATGTCGCGGTGCAGGCTGGGACCTATATCCAGGACAATGTCTATCTGGGCGTGCAGGCCGGCGCCGGCGGGCAGAGCAAGGTGACGATCAATCTCGATGTGACTGACGATCTCAAGGTCACGGGCGCGGCCGGGCAGGACGGGAATTCAAGCCTGGGCGTGTTTTACGAGCGGGACTACTAAAGGCGCGGGGCGCTGCTCGCCATTGCCACTCAGTTCGTCACCGCTGCCAGGATCGGGCCGCCGTTCCTTTCCTGCACCAGGATTGCCGTCTTGAACCCGTTCGGCACCGGCAATACCGGGAGATCCAACGCGGTCCCGGTCCAGTTTCCCAGATTTTCCAGCGCATGTACGACGTGGGTATGGGCCAGAGTCCGTCCTGTATTCTCGCCGCGGCCGATCGGGACTTCAACCGTGCGGGGGTCATAGGTGACGCGCCAGATATCTGCGCCTGACGCCGGGGCGTTGCCGGCTGCGATGGAGAGGATGGCGGTTCCCAGGTCGAGCGCCGGACCGGGCAAAGGCGCGGCGCTGGCGATGAGGGCTTCGACGTCTTCGAGACGGTTGCCGACGGCGGTCGTGCTGCCGTTGACCACCATCTGTGGGGTGTAGGGTCCGAACTGCTCAAGGGCCGGTTCGTAGATGACTTGTCGCTCGGTGAATTCCGGTTTGCCGAACGTATCCTTCCAGCCCAGGCGATCCCAATAGGTCACTGCGAAGCTCAGCACCAGCACGTCAGGCCGCTGGCTGAGCGTGATGAGATTGGCATTGGCTGGCGGGCAGGAGGAACAGCCCTGGCTGGTGAAGAGTTCGACCACGACAGGCGAGCGTTGTTCCGCCGTCGCGGATATGATGCCGCCGGTTGACGCTACGAGGATAAATCCGGCCAGAACTGTCGCGGTGCGTGACATGAAAAAAACTCCCCGGTGCGTGGCTGCATCCGGGGAGCTATTCGTTCGGTGTGGCGAAAGGTTACTGCACGCCGCCTGTCTTTGCCGCCTTCGCCTCGTCCCACCACCAGATCGTCGGGAACGCCGAGCCGAATTCGGGCAGGGGATCGGGGTGGCTGAAGCGGTCCCAGCGGGCGATGCGGGAATTGCGCAGGGTATAGCTGGGGACCACGTAGTGGTGGTGCAGCAGCACGCGGTCGAGGGCCATGACGGTGGCCTCCTGCGTGGCGCGGTCGTCGGCGTTGATCAGCTTTTCGATGAGCGCGTCGACGCCGGGATCGGCGATACCGGCATAGTTCTGCGAGCCCTCTTCGTTGGCGGTGGATGAGCCAAAGAAGTAGCGCTGCTCGTTGCCGGGGGAGAAGGACTGGCCCCAGCCGCTATAGATCACGTCAAAGTCGAACGAGCGGGCTCGGTTGATATATTGCGGGCTGTCGACCGAGCGTATCGTTACCGCCACGCCGATCTGGGCGAGGTTGGTGACGAGGTTCTGCGCCACGGGCTCTATGGTGGGGCCATTGAGCAGGATTTCGAAGCTGAACTGGTTGCCATTGGCATCGACGAGGCGGGTGCCGTCGAGGGTGTAGCCGGCCTCGTTGAAAAGGGTCAGGGCCTTGCGCAGGTTTTCGCGCAGCTTGCCCGGATCGCCACTGACCGGATTGGTATAGGGCTCGGTGAACACCGACGGCGGCAGCAGATCCTTGACGGAATTGAGGATTTCCAGCTCTTCGCCCTGCGGCAGGCCGGTGGAGCGGAAGGGCAGGCCGAAGAAGTAGCTGTCGATGCGCTCATACTGGTTGAAGAACAGCGTGTTGCTCAGCTCTTCAAAGTCGAAGGCATAGTTGAGGGCCTCGCGGACGCGCTCGTCCTGGAATTTCTCGCGGCGGAGATTAGGGACAAAGGCCATCATCAGACCGTTGTCGGCGTAATCCTGCGGGAACATCTCCTTGATGACGCGGCCCTGGGTGACGGCTGGGAAATCATAGGCGGTGGCCCAGCGACGAGCTTGGTTCTCGGTCCACCAGTCGAACTGATCGCCCTTGAAGGCCTCGAACATCACGGTCAGGTCGAGGAAATACTCGATCTGGTATTCCTCGAAATTGTTGGTGCCGACGCGGGTCGGTTGGTTGATGCCCCAGTAGTCGGGGTCGCGCTTGTAGGTGATAGTCTGGCCGGCCTCGAAGCTTTCAAGCTCGTAGGGGCCTGAACCCATAGGTGCCTCGAGGGTGGATTCGGCGATGTTGCGCTGCTTGCCATCGGCGTCCGTGCCCTCCCACCAATGCTTGGGCAACACCATCAACTGGCCCAGGATCAGCGGCAGTTCGCGGTTGTCGGTGACGTCGAAGGTGAAGGTCACCTCACCGGGCGCGGTGACTTCGGCCTTGGTGATATTGGCGTAGTATTGCGCCATGTTCGGATTGAGCTCGATGCTCTTTTCGAACGACCAGACCACGTCCTCTGCCGTGACCGGTTCGCCATCGTGCCATTTGGCGGCAGGATCGATGCGGAAGGTAACGGCGCCATAGTCCGGCGCGATCATCAGTTCCTTGGCGAGGAGGCCGTAATAGGTGTTCACCTCGTCCTGCGAGGGTATCATCAGCGTCTCGTAGACGAGGCCCAGACCGCCCGCCCCCTCGCCCTTGGGCAGGATGGGGTTGAAGGTATCAAAGCCGCCCATATCGCCCATGCGAACGATGCCGGTCTTGGGGGCGTCGACGTTGACATAGTCGAAGTGGGTGTAGTCGGCGGGATATTTGGGCAGGTCGCCATTGGTCGAGAAGGCGTGGCTCCAGACGCCGGTCTGGGTCTGGGCCAAAGCCGGGACGGCGAGGCCAAGCAGCAAGCCGAGGGCCAGGAGGGGGGCGAACTTCATCGGGCGGCTCCACACTACAGATTTGTGACGAGACTAGGCGGAAATATCAGGGTGCGACAGGGGGCGCCGGATCAAGACTTTGCGGGCCGATGACGGCAACATCGAACGCGGCGGCCATGAGCGCTCGAGTATAGTCCGATTGCGGCGCAGCGAAGATGTCGGCGGCAGGTCCATGCTCGACGATCTTGCCGTTGCGCATGACGATGAGCTGGTTGGCCAAGGCGCGGACGACTTTCAAGTCATGACTGATGAACAGGTAGGTGAGACCATGCCGCTGCTGCAGGTCGCGCAGGAGGTCGACCACCTGGGCCTGGATGGAGACATCCAGCGAGGATGTGGGTTCGTCGAGCACCACGAATTTGGGCTCGAGCACCATGGCGCGGGCGATGGCGATACGCTGGCGTTGGCCGCCGGAGAATTCGTGCGGATAGCGGAAGCGCGTTTCGGGCGGCAGGCCAACTTCGCGCAGAGACTGGACGACGCGGGCATCGCGCTCGTCCGCGCTGAGACGCGGCATGTGGACGGCCAGCCCCTCGCCGATGATGGCATCGACTGACAGGCGTGGGCTGAGCGAGCCGAACGGGTCCTGGAACACGATCTGCATATCGGCGCGCAAAGGCCGCATGGCCTTCCAGGAGCGGTTCTGAATCTCGTTGCCGAGTACGACGATGCGGCCATCAGACGGGATCAGGCGGAGCAAGGCGAAGCCGAGGGTGGATTTTCCCGAGCCGCTTTCGCCGACGACACCCAGGGTTTCGCCACGACGGATCGAGAGATCGACGCCATCGACAGCCTTGATGTGTCCCACCGTGCTGCGCAGGATGCCGCGCTTGATGGGGAACCAGACCTTGAGGTCGGCGACATCGACGATGCTGGGTGCCGTCCCATCGGAGGCCGGTGGCGTGCCGCGCGGCTCGGCGGCGAGCAGGTGCCTGGTATAGGCGTGCTGCGGATTGGCGAAGAGCGGGGCGACGGGGCCGGTCTCGACGATCTCGCCCTTGGTCATGACGCAGACGCGGTCGGCGATCTTTTTGACGATGCCCAGATCGTGGGTGATGAACAGCATGGCCATGCCGAGACGCTGCTGCAGGCTCTTGAGCAGGGTGAGGATTTGCGCCTGGACGGTGACATCGAGGGCGGTGGTGGGTTCGTCGGCGATCAATAAATCGGGCTCGTTGGCCAGGGCCATGGCGATCATGACGCGCTGGCGCTGGCCGCCGGAGAGCTGGTGCGGGAAGGACTTGAGGCGGCTTTCCGGGTCAGGAATGCCGACGGCATCGAGCAATTCGATCGTCCGCTTGCGGGCAGCGGTAGCGCGCAGGCCGCGATGGATGGCGAGAACCTCGCCGATCTGGCGCTCAATGGTGTGGACCGGATTGAGCGAGCTCATCGGCTCCTGGAAGATCATGGAGATGTCGTTGCCACGGGTGGCACGCAACTCGGCGGGCGGGACGGTAAGGAGGTCCTTGCCCTTGAACAGGATTTGGCCGGAGAGCTGCGCGGCAGGTGGCAGGAGCTTGAGCACGGAGAGAGCCGTGACCGACTTGCCCGACCCGCTCTCGCCCACGAGGGCGACGGTTTCGCCCGGCGCGATATCGAACGACACGCCAGACGTCGCTGGGTTGGCGCCGAAGCGAATGGCGAGGTGGCGGATGGAGAGGAGCGGGGTGGTCATGCGATCGCCTTGCGGGGATCGAAGGCGTCGCGCACGCCTTCGCCGACAAACACCAGCAGTGTCATGATGATGGCGATGGCGAAGAAGCCGGTGAGGCCGAGCCAGGGGGCCTGGAGGTTTTCCTTGCCCTGGAACAGCAGGTCGCCCAGCGACGGCGTGCCGACTTCGAGGCCAAGGCCAAGGAGGTCGAGCGAGGTGAGGGTGACGACGGAGCCTGAGAGGATGAAGGGCATGAAGGTGAGGGTGGCCACCATGGCGTTGGGCAGCAGGTGCCGCCACATGATGGTGGCGTTGGAGACGCCAAGGGCGCGGGCGGCGGCGATGTACTCGAAATTGCGGCCGCGCAGGAATTCGGCGCGCACGATGCCGACCAGCGAGACCCAGGAGAAGAGCAGCAATATGCCCAGCAGCACCCAGAAGCTGGGGGCGATCACCGACGAGATGATCAGCAGCAGGTAGAGGGCGGGCACCGAGGTCCAGATTTCGATGAGGCGCTGGAAGATGAGGTCGACCCAGCCGCCGAAATAGCCCTGCACGGCGCCGGCGACGAGGCCGATCACTGATGACAGGATGGTCAGGGTGAAACCAAACAGCACCGAGATGCGCATGCCGTAGAGCAGGCGGGACAGCACGTCATGGGCTTCGCCGTCGGTGCCGAGCCAGTGGTAATTGCTCCAGTTGCAATTGGGGTCTTCGGCCTGCAGTGGGTAACGGGCGCAGGCCTCGTCGCGGCTGAGCAGCCAGGTTGGGGGCAGGGCGCCGGAGCCGGGCTGGTAGCCGTCGACGGTGTTGTAGCTGAAGCGGACCAGCGGCCAGACGGCCCAGCCATTGGCGGCGATTTCGTCGCCGATGAAGCTGTCGCGGTAGTTGGTGGTGCCGAGGAAGCCGCCGAACTTGGATTCCGGGTAATTGACGAAGGCCGGGAACAGGATCTCGCCCTTGTACGACACCACGATGGGGCGGTCGTTGGCGATGAATTCGGAGCCTAGCGTGAGCGTGAAGATGGCGAGGAATATCCACAGCGACCACCAACCGCGGCGGTTGTTGCGGAAATTGTCCCAGCGGCGGCGGTTGAGCGGACTGAGCAGCCGGCGTCGGGGTGCATCGATGGCGGCGGCCTGTTGCGCGAGGTCGGTCATACTTCGCGGCTTTCGAAATCGAGTCGCGGATCGACCCACATATAGGCGAGGTCCGATACCAGCGCGATGACGAGGCCGAGCAGGCTGAAGATGTAGAGCGTGGCAAAGACCACCGGATAGTCGCGGCTGGTGACGGCCTCAAAGCCGAGCAGACCCAGGCCATCGAGCGAGAAGATGGTCTCGATCAGCAGCGAGCCGCCGAAGAAGGCGGCGACGAAGGCGCCTGGGAAGCTGGCGATGATCAGCATCATGGCGTTGCGAAAGACGTGGCGGTAGAGGATCTGGTTTTCGGTCAGCCCCTTGGCGCGGGCGGTGGTGACATACTGCTTGCCGATCTCGTCGATGAACGAGTTTTTGGTGAGCAAAGTCGTGGTGGCGAAGGCGCCCAGGCCCATGGCGATGATGGGCAATGCCAGATGCCAGAAATAGTCGATGATCTGCCGCCACCAAGGGAAGCTGTCGAAGCCGGGCGAGGTCAACCCGCGTAGTGGGAAGATCGACCAGAAGCTGCCGCCAGCGAACAGCACAATCAGCGCGATAGCAATGAGGAAGCCGGGAACCGCATAGCCGACGATGACCACGGTTGAGGTCCAGACGTCGAAGCGGGAGCCGTCGGTGACCGCCTTGCGGATGCCCAGGGGGATGGAGATGCCATAGGCGATCAGCGTCATCCACAGGCCCAGCGAGATAGAGACGGGCATCTTCTCCTTGATCAGGTCGATGACCGAGATGTCGCGGTAGTAGCTGTCGCCGAAATCGAAGCGCAGGTAGTTCCACAGCATCATGCCGAATCGTTCGAGCGGCGGCTTGTCGAAGCCGAACTGCTTCTCGATGCGGGCGACCAGTTCGGGCGACAGGCCCTGGCTGCCACGATACCCGGATTTATTGCCCTGGCCCGGCTGGCCGGCGAAGTCTCCGGCTTCGCTGCCGGTAATGCGCTCGGCCATCGACTGGTTTTGGCCGCTGAGCTGGGCCATCATCTGTTCCACAGGCCCGCCGGGGGCAAACTGGGTGATGATGAACGAAATGGCCATGATGCCGAAAACGGTCGGGATCATCAGCAGCAGGCGGCGAAGTATATAGGCGCCCATCGGCACTCCGGGCAGGCAGGTTATCCGGCAAGGTAAGCGCCCCGCCGCGTTTGGCCGCAAATCACCATGCGGTGAAACAGGCTAGCGCGGACTGCAACATTTTGACGACGTCTTTGCAAGCGGGGTGTCACACGGCGTTTTTGCTTGCAGGTACGAAGGGGTGCGTTCAGGTTTGCGCCGTAGCGGAGACTTCCATGACCTACCAGACTATCGCGCATGTCGAGAACCCATCCATGGCGCGGGCGCTGGTTGTGGCGCTGCGGGCCTATGGGTTTCATCCGCTGGAACAAAGCGATGGCGGACTGCCGGGCATGCCGAATCTGTTCGTGCCCGATGGCGTGCCGGTGCGGGTTCCGGACGAAGAGGCCGGCGATGCAACCGTTCTGGCCCGCGAACTGTTGAAGGAAATGGCGGCCTCCGACCCGTAAAACCGCCACAATAATAGGTGTTGGCTTTCATGCGGCACGGGCGGTTGTACGCAGAGCAGGCTTTGGCTATAAGCCAGCCAACCTGTTAACCTTTGTTAAGCCTTCGGGCAGGAGCGAACCAATGACGGTTTGGATGCGCGGATCGTTGTCCGCTGCGGGAATTGCAGCCATCGCGCTGGTCGTGACGGCCTGTTCGTCGACCGGGTCGAATACGGCCAACCTCAATACGATCGGCCAGCCGGCGCAGTTGCAGCCCGTGCAGAACTCGACTGTGCAGCAGGGCACACTGCCCGCCATCGGCGCGACCGGTACGCCGGCACCAGGCCTTTCTGGTCAGCCCGTTCTCGGCGGCGTGCCCGCCGGTAGCGTGCAGCCGACCATCACTACGGCGGGCGTTGCGCCTGGTACCAATCCCTCAATCGTTGCGCTGAACTCGCCGACGGCCGCTGTTGGCACCGGTCCGGAAGGCGTGTGGAACGTGGTTGCCGGCGCATCGCAGTGCCGCCTCAACCTGCCCATGACTGCCAAGACGGGCACCAGCTACTATCGCGCCTCGGCCCCTGGCTGTGCCGTGCCTGGCCTCGCCGCCGTTACCGGCTGGCAACAGGTCGGCAGCCAGCTGCAGCTCTATGATGACAACGGCAATATCGCTGCGTTCCTCGCTCCGAGTGGCGGCCGCTATATCGGCACCATGGGTGGCGGACAGGCCATCTCCATGGCAAGGTAATCGAATGCCCCGGTCCCACCGGGGCATTTCGTTTCACCGGGTCATTCCCGCGAAAGCGGGAACCCCTGTTTGAGGCCAGGTAACGGAGGTTCCCGCTTTCGCGGGAATGACTTCGTGGTATGGCAGCCGCATGAATACCGTCACGTCCTTCACAACACATACCGGCCCCGTCAGCAACGCATATGCGGAGCTGGCGGATCAAGGCGTGCTCATCGCTGACCCGGCGCAGCTTGAGGCTGCGGGGCTGCTCGATGATGTGCTGGCCGGCGTTTCCGCCGAGCAGCCGAAGGGCTTTCTGAGCAAGCTGTTCGACAAGCCTGAGCCGGTGCGAGGGCTTTACCTGCATGGCGAGGTCGGGCGCGGCAAGACCATGCTGATGGACCTGTTCTTTGCCGGTGTACCGATCAAGCAGAAGCGACGGGTGCATTTTCACGAGTTCATGGACGAGATGCATGCCGGGATGGCCGCGTTCCGCAAGAGCGTGAAGGGCAAGGATGCCGATCCGGTCGAGGCCGTGGTGCGGCCGATCGTCAAGTCTGGGCTGCGGCTGCTGTGCCTCGACGAATTCCACGTGCATGACATCACCAATGCCATGTTGCTCTATCGGCTGTTCGAGAAGCTCTTCGCGCATGGCGTGACGCTGGTGGCGACATCCAATGTCGTGCCTGACGAACTCTACAAGGACGGTCTCAACAGGCAGCTGTTCCTGCCCTTCATTGCCCTGCTCAAAGAGCATGTGACGGTCGCGTCCCTGCCGGCGGCGCGTGACTATCGGCGGATGAAATTTGCCGGGCAGCATGTCTATGCATTTGGGACCGGTCCGGAGGTTCGGGCGGAAATGGATCGCCTGTGGCTACGGATCACCGGTGGCGTGGCGGGCCTGCCTGGGATCGTCGAGAGCATCGGCCGGCAGATTCCTGTGCCACTGATGGCGATGGGCGCGGCGCGGTTTGCCTTTCCCGACCTGTGCGAGAAGCCGCTGGGTTCGCGCGACTTCGTGCGGATTTCCCACCAGTTCGATTCCGTCATCATCGATGATGTGCCGCAAATGGACCGACAGAAGTCCGATGCAGCAAAGCGGTTTATCCTGCTGATCGACAACCTCTACGACCGCGGCGTGAAACTGGGGGCAAGCTTTGTTGTGCCGCTGGAGCAATTGGGCAAGGACGACAGGACTGCGTTCGAGTTCCAGCGAACGGTGTCACGGCTGATCGAGATGCAGTCGGAGGAGTACCTGGCCAAGGGGCTTAGGGATGCGCCGAGCGAGGTTGCCGGCTAAAGACACATGCTTATCGGGCATTACCCCATCGCCCATCGGCAAGGCTCTATTTCCCGTTTAGACGAAGGGTTCACTTGCCCCCCATGGCGGGTAGGGTTAAGAGGTGCGCCAATTCAACGCAGTGGCGGGATGAGGACGAATGGCGCGCAAGAAGATCGCTCTTATTGGCTCGGGTCAGATCGGTGGAACGCTGGCGCTGCTGGCGGCACAGAAAGAGCTGGGCGATGTCGTCCTGTTCGACGTTGTCGAAGGCGTAGGCCCCGGTAAGGCGCTCGACATCGCGCAGTCCGCTCCATCGCAGGGCTTCGATGCCGTGATGAAGGGTACCAGCGAGTACAAGGACATCAAGGACGCCGACGTGGTGATCGTCACCGCCGGTGTGCCGCGCAAGCCCGGCATGAGCCGTGACGACCTGCTCGAAATCAACCTTAAAGTGATGGAGCAGGTGGGTGCAGGCATTGCCAAGTACGCACCCAAGGCTTTCGTCATCTGTATCACCAACCCGCTCGATGCCATGGTCTGGGCGCTGCAGAAGTTCTCCGGCCTGCCCACCAACAAGGTGATCGGCATGGCCGGCGTGCTGGACAGCTCTCGCTTCATCCACTTCATCGCCGAAGAGCTGGGCGTGTCGGTCGAAGACGTCAACGCCTTCGTGCTGGGCGGCCATGGTGACACCATGGTGCCGCTGGCGCGCTATTCGACCGTTGCCGGCATTCCGCTGACCGACCTGGTCAAGTCCGGCTGGCTCAGCAAGGATCGGCTCGACGCCATCATCCAGCGCACCCGTGACGGTGGCGCCGAGATCGTCGGTCTGCTGAAGACCGGTTCGGCCTTCTACGCCCCGGCCGCTTCGGCCATCGCGATGGCTGAGAGCTATCTCAAGGACAAGAAGCGCGTGCTGCCGTCGGCTGCTTATCTGAACGGCGAATACGGCGTCAAAGGCACCTATGTCGGTGTGCCGGT
Source organism: Devosia sp. SL43 (assembly GCF_021729885.1). NCBI lineage: Bacteria > Pseudomonadati > Pseudomonadota > Alphaproteobacteria > Hyphomicrobiales > Devosiaceae > Devosia > Devosia sp. SL43. The sequence goes on along the minus strand of NZ_CP063401.1, from coordinate 1,603,628 downwards.
CGTGATCGGCGCCGGTGGCGCCGAGAAGATCGTCGAAATCTCGCTGAACTCGGCCGAGCAGAAGGCGTTCGACAAGTCGGTCGGCGCCGTCGAGGGCCTGATCGAGGCCTGCAAGAAGATCGCGCCCAAGCTGGCCTGATCCCATCTCGCGATCCCCGCTGCGGCGGGGATTGCCGTTTCTCGTCCGACGCTGCGTTGCGATCATCCGCCGGCGTCCTGCCCATGCAAGGGGACTAACGAATGAACATCCATGAACACCAGGCCAAAGAGCTGCTGAAGTCCTACGGCGCGCCCGTCGCTGCCGGCGTGGCGATCTTTTCGGCGGATGAAGCCGAGGCGGCCGCCAAGTCGCTGCCGGGGCCGCTCTATGTGGTCAAGAGCCAGATCCATGCCGGCGGGCGTGGCAAGGGCAAGTTCAAGGAGCTCGGGCCCGATGCCAAGGGCGGCGTGCGCCTGGCCAAGACCATCGACGACGTCGTTGCATTCTCCAAGGAAATGCTGGGCAATACGCTGGTGACCAAGCAGACCGGCGAAGCCGGCAAGCAGGTCAATCGCCTCTATATCGAAGACGGCGCCGACATCGCCCGCGAGCTCTATACCTCGCTGCTGGTCGATCGTGGCACTGGTCGGGTGTCGTTCGTGATCTCGACCGAAGGCGGCATGGATATCGAAGCGGTGGCGCATGACACGCCCGAGAAGATCATCGCTGTCGATATCGATCCGATGACTGGCGTGACCGAGGCCAACATTGCCGAGATCGTGACGGCACTGAAGCTTGAGGGTGATGCCAAGGCCGATGCGGCCAAGCTGTTCCCGATCCTCTACAAGGCGTTCACCGATACCGACATGAGCCTGTTGGAAGTGAACCCGCTGATCGTGATGACCGACGGTCACCTGCGCGTGCTCGATGCCAAGGTGAGCTTCGACAACAACGCGGCGTTCCGCCACGAAGAGCTGAAGCCGCTGCGTGACCTTTCCGAGGAAGACGCCAAGGAAATCGAGGCCTCCAAGTTCGACCTCGCCTATGTGGCGCTCGACGGCAATATCGGCTGCATGGTCAATGGCGCAGGCTTGGCCATGTCGACCATGGACATCATCAAGCTCTATGGCGCCGAGCCGGCGAACTTCCTCGACGTTGGCGGCGGCGCCTCCAAGGAGAAGGTGACGGCGGCGTTCAAGATCATCACGGCCGATCCGGCGGTGAAGGGCATCCTGGTCAACATCTTCGGCGGCATCATGCGCTGCGACGTCATCGCCGAAGGCGTGATCGCCGCGGTCAAGGAAGTCGGGTTGCAGGTGCCGCTGGTGGTTCGTCTCGAAGGCACCAATGTGAAAGAGGGCAAGGCGATCCTCGAAAGCTCGGGCCTCAACGTGATCTCGGCCGACGATCTCGACGACGCCGCCCAGAAGATCGTCAAGGCGGTCCAGGGCTAGTCCGGTGCGCGCCGGCCTCGCCGTCATCGCCGCGCTTGCCCTCAGCGTCACGCCGGTCGTGGCGCAGGGCAAGACCAAGGGCACTGCCATGTCCCTCGATGTCGGCGTCGAAGTCGTCGAACTCTGCGAGGAATTCGCCAAGGGCGACGTTCTGGCGGTCGACGATGCAATCGCCAAGGGCTGGGACGCGTATGAGGGGACGGGCGAAAGCCCCTATGTCCAGACTTATAGCGCCAGCAAGGAATTGGCCGGAATCGGGTCGGCGGAAATCTTCGTACTGTTCGAGGACTATCCGACGCACACGCTCGGCTATTGCCGCATGGACGTGCTGGAGCCGCAGGGCAATGACGGTAGTGTGGTCATCCAGGCCATCCAGAATCTGGACCGTTACGAAGGCCAGACGCAGATGATCAGCGAGGGCAGCTTTGCCAGCCTGGTCGGCGCCGACGACGATACCAACCGCATGCTGCTGACCCACTGGAGCGCCGAGAGCTTCGTGGTGCAGCTCACAATTATCACGCCGAAGCCTGCTTCGACCGAGTAGACCTGCAACGCCGCCCCGCTTCGGCGGGCGAAGACGGCGCTGAGCGCCCAACGACGAAAGAGAAATAGATGTCGATCCTTGTCAACAAAGACACCAAGGTTCTCGTACAGGGCCTGACCGGCAAGACCGGTACGTTCCACACCGAACAGGCGCTAGCCTATTACGGCACCAAGATGGTGGGCGGCGTGAACCCCAAGAAGGCCGGCGAAACCTGGACGTCGGGTGTCGACGGCTCGGCATCGCTGCCGGTATTCGCCACGGTCGCCGAAGGCAAGGAGCGCACCGGCGCCAATGCATCGGTGATCTATGTGCCGCCTCCGGGTGCAGCTGCTGCCATCGAGGAAGCGATCGATGCGGAAATTCCGCTGATCGTCTGCATCACCGAAGGTGTGCCGGTGCTGGACATGGTCAGGGTCAAAGCCAAGCTCGACAAGTCGAAGTCGCGGTTGATCGGGCCGAACTGCCCGGGCGTGCTGACGCCGGAAGAATGCAAGATCGGCATCATGCCGGGTTCGATCTTCTCGAAGGGCTCAGTGGGCATTGTTTCGCGCTCGGGCACGCTTACCTATGAGGCAGTGTTCCAGACCACCAATGAAGGCCTCGGCCAGACCACTGCCGTCGGTATCGGTGGCGACCCGGTCAAGGGCACCGAGTTCATTGACATGCTCGAAATGTTCCTGGCCGACGAAGCCACCAAGTCGATCATCATGATCGGCGAAATCGGTGGTTCGGCCGAGGAAGATGCAGCCCAGTTCCTGATCGACGAAGCCAAGCGCGGCCGCAAGAAGCCGATGGCTGGCTTCATCGCCGGGTTGACGGCTCCGGCCGGTCGCACGATGGGCCATGCTGGCGCCGTAATTTCGGGCGGTAAGGGCGGTGCCGAAGACAAGATTGCGGCGATGGAGGCTGCGGGTATCCGCGTGTCGAAGTCGCCGGCGCGGATCGGCAGGACGCTGGCGGAAGTCCTCAAGGGCTGAAGTTATAGTCGAAAGTCGGTCGCGCTTCAGACACAGAACGGTGCTACGCCGTACTGCGTCTGCGGCGGGTGGACGTGAATTTGAGCCGCGGCCCTGCTCAGGGGCCGCAACAGTTAACAGGATACTAAGGATAAGCGGTCAGTATCCGATCGAAACTTAGGGACCGCATGGACCGGCACTAAGCCGGTTGTTGAGAAGGATGGCGGGGCGTGGGCCTCGCGACGAAAAGCGATGACACGACAGGAAAAGAACGACACGTTCTTGCTGACCTCGTTCCTCTATGGTGGGAACGCCGACTACATCGAACAACTCTATTCCCGCTACAAGACCGACCCTTCCAGCGTCGACGAGACCTGGCAGAGCTATTTCGGCAAGCTGGACGATACCGATGGTGTCGCCCAGCAGAATGCCGACGGCCCAAGCTGGGGTCGCAAGGACTGGCCGCAGAGCGCCAATGGCGAACTGGTCAGTGCCCTTGATGGCAACTGGGGCGAAATCGCCATCAAGACTGAAAAGGCCGTGGCCAAGAGGGCCGAGGCACTGGGTGTCGCCAAGTCCTCCGTAGCCGATGTGCTGCAGGCGACGCGCGACTCGATCCGCGCCATCATGATGATCCGTGCCTATCGCATGCGCGGGCACCTTCACGCCGATCTCGATCCGCTGAAGATGAAGGCCGACGAGCCGGCGCCGGAGCTCGATCCCAAGAGCTACGGCTTCACCGAGGCTGATTACAGCCGCAAGATCTTCATCGATAACTATCTGGGACTCGAATACGCGACCCTGCCGGAGATGCTGGCGATCCTGCAGCGCACCTATTGCGGCACTGTTGGCATCGAGTTCATGCATATCTCCGATCCCGAAGCCAAGCAGTGGATTCAGGAACGCATCGAAGGTCCGGACAAGGAAATCACCTTCACCAAGGAAGGCAAGAAGGCCATCCTGAGCAAGCTGATCGAGGCCGAGGGCTTCGAGAAGTTCATCGACGTCAAGTATACCGGCACTAAGCGCTTCGGTCTCGATGGCGGTGAATCGACCATTCCGGCGCTCGAGCAGATCATCAAGCGCGGCGGTGCCCTTGGTATCAAGGACATCGTGTTGGGTATGGCCCATCGCGGTCGTCTCAACGTGCTGACGCAGGTGATGCAGAAGCCGCATCGCGCCCTGTTCCATGAGTTCAAGGGCGGCGCGTTCTACCCTGACGATGTCGAGGGCTCGGGCGACGTGAAGTACCATCTGGGTGCTTCCAGCGACCGCGAGTTCGATGGCAACAAGGTCCATCTGTCGCTGACGGCGAACCCATCGCATCTCGAGATCGTCGATCCGGTGGTGCTGGGCAAGGCGCGCGCCAAGCAGGACCAGCACATTTCGCCAGACGGCAAGCTGGTCAACATCGCGACGGATGGCAAGCCGGACCGCTCGATGGTGTTGCCGCTGCTGATCCATGGCGATGCGGCTTTTGCCGGGCAGGGCGTGATCGCCGAATGTCTGGGTCTGTCGGGTCTCAAGGGTCACCGTACGGGTGGTTCGATCCACTTCGTGATCAACAACCAGATCGGCTTCACCACGAGCCCGATGTATTCGCGCTCGTCTCCCTATCCGACCGATGTCGCCAAGATGATCGAGGCGCCGGTGCTGCATGTGAACGGGGATGACCCGGAAGCTGTGGTGTTCGCGTCCAAGGTCGCGGTCGAGTATCGCCAGAAGTTCGGCAAGCCTGTCGTTATCGACATGTTCTGCTATCGCCGCTTCGGGCACAACGAAGGCGACGAGCCCAGCTTCACCCAGCCGCTGATGTATTCCAAGATCCGCGCGCACAAGTCGACGCTGGAAATCTATTCGGACAAGCTGATCGAGCAGGGTCACCTGACCGCAGCCGAAATCGACAAGATGAAGGCAGACTGGCGCGCCAAGCTGGAAGCCGAGTTCGAGGCCGGGCAGGACTATCGTCCGAACAAGGCCGACTGGCTCGATGGCATGTGGAAGGATTTCCGCCCCGCCGACCAGGAAGGTCCGCGCCGCGGCGAAACCGGTGTGGCCATCGACACGCTGGCCAAGCTTGGCCAGCAGCTGAGCTATGTGCCGGAAGGCTTCAACGTCCACAAGACGGTCAAGCGCTTCATGGACAACCGCCTGGCAGCGATCGAATCCGGCGAAGGCATCGACTGGGCAACGGCGGAAGCGCTGGCATTCGGCACGCTGGTCACCGAGGGACATCCAGTGCGCCTCAGCGGCCAGGACGTCGAACGCGGCACATTCAGCCAGCGCCATTCGGTGCTCAATGACCAGCTTGTCGACAACAAGAGCTACACGCCGCTCAACAACCTGAGCGACGACCAGAGCCGCTACGAGGTCATCAACTCGATGCTCTCGGAAGAGGCTGTGCTGGGCTTCGAGTATGGCTACTCGCTGGCCGAACCGAAGGCGCTGACCATCTGGGAGGCGCAGTTCGGCGACTTCGTGAACGGTGCGCAGGTCGTCATCGACCAGTTCATCTCCTCGGGCGAGCGCAAGTGGTTCCGCATGTCGGGCCTCGTGATGCTGTTGCCGCATGGCTATGAAGGGCAGGGTCCGGAGCACTCCTCCGCGCGTCCCGAGCGCTTCCTGCAGCTGTGTGCGGAAGACAATATGCAGGTCGCCAACTGCACGACGCCAGCCAACTACTTCCACGCCCTGCGCCGCCAGGTGACCCGCGACTTCCGCAAGCCGCTGATCCTGATGACGCCCAAGTCGTTGCTGCGCCACAAGCGGGCCACCTCTGGGCTGGTCGAAATGGGTCCGGATTCCTGCTTCCATCGTCTCCTGTGGGACGATGCCGAGGCGCCCGGCGCGCCCAAGACCACGGTCAAGCTCGCCGCGGACGATAAGATCCGTCGCGTCGTGCTCTGCACGGGCAAGGTCTATTATGACCTGCTCGAAGATCGCGAGAAGAAGGGCATCAACGATGTCTATCTCTTGCGCATCGAGCAGCTTTATCCGTTCCCGGCCAAGGCGCTGCTGGACGAGTTGAGCCGCTTCAAGAATGCCGAGATCATCTGGTGCCAGGAAGAACCCAAGAATATGGGTGCCTGGGCCTTCATTCAGCCCTATGTTGAATGGGTATTCGACCAGATGGGTCGTAACGGCCAGCGCGTCCGCTACACCGGCCGCCCGGCTTCCGCTTCCACCGCTACGGGTCTGATGCGGACCCACCTTGCCCAATTGCAAGCCTTCCTCGACGAAGCGCTCGGCAGCTAGAAGGACAAAAAAATGTCGACTGAAATCCGCGTGCCGACGCTGGGCGAAAGCGTCACCGAAGCTACGATCGGGCAATGGTTCAAGAAGGTTGGCGATACCGTCAACGCCGATGAGCCCATTGTCGAGCTCGAAACCGACAAGGTGACCATCGAAGTGCCAGCGCCGGCTGCCGGCGTGCTCGAAGCCATTGCCGCCCAGCCGGGCGAGACCGTGGATGTGGGTGCGCTGCTCGGCGCCATCGGTGGTGCAGGGGCAGTTGTAACGCCCAAGCCGGCCGAAGCTGCACCAACCCCGGCCAAGGCCGAAGTGCCTGCCGCCAATGCTGCCGGCCCCGAGCCGGTGAAGCCGGCTGTGCCGACCAGCATGTCGCCAGCGCCGTCGGCGCAGAAGCTGATCAACGAGAACGGCCTCAACGGCGCCGATATCGATGGTTCTGGCAAGCGCGGCCAGGTGCTCAAGGAAGACGTGCTGTCGACGCTGGCCAAGCCGGCCGCCGCTCCCGCCGCTCCGGCTGTTGCCGAGGCACCGGCTGTGGCTCAGGCCGCTCCGGCTGCCGCACCCGCTGCCAAGGTCGAAGCGCCGAAGGCTGCTGCTACGCCACGCGCGCCGGTTTCGGCCGACGATGCCAGCCGCGAGGAACGGGTCAAGATGACCCGGCTGCGCCAGACCATCGCTCGCCGTCTCAAGGATGCGCAGAACACTGCCGCGATGCTGACCACCTTCAACGAGGTGGATATGCAGCCGGTGATGGACCTGCGGACCCAGTACAAGGAGCTCTTCGAGAAGAAGCATGGCGTGAAGCTGGGCTTCATGGGCTTCTTCACCAAGGCCGTGGTGCACGCGCTCAAGGAAATCCCGTCGATCAATGCCGAGATCGATGGCGATGACCTGGTCTACAAGCAGTACGCCCATATCGGCGTGGCGGTTGGGACCGACAAGGGCCTCGTCGTCCCGGTGATCCGCAATGCCGACCAGATGTCGATTGCCGAGATCGAAAAGGGCATCAATGCCATGGGCAAGAAGGCCCGTGACGGCCAGCTCTCGATGGCCGACATGCAGGGCGGTACCTTCACCATCTCCAATGGTGGTGTTTACGGCTCGCTGATGTCGACGCCGATCCTCAATGCCCCGCAGTCGGGCATTCTGGGCATGCACAAGATCCAGGAGCGGCCGGTTGTGGTCGCCGGGCAGATCGTGATCCGCCCGATGATGTATCTGGCCCTGAGCTACGATCACCGCATCGTGGACGGCAAGGAAGCCGTGACCTTCCTCGTGCGCGTCAAGGAAAGCCTCGAGGCGCCGGAGCGGCTGGTGCTCGATCTCTAGGGATCGACAGATATAGATTTGAAAAGGGCGCGGGCGACCGCGCCCTTTTTGTTTTTGGCGGTCTGGTTCTAGACTGTCCGAAAAATGGAGGAAGCGATGTCCGACAGGGTTGTGATCGTCACCGGTGGTTCGCGCGGGATTGGCGCGGCGACAGCCATGCTGGCGGCGGAGCGCGGCTATGGCGTGGTTGTGAACTACACGGCCAATGTTGCGGCTGCCGAAGCGGTGTGCGCGCGTATTCATGCGACCGGCGGAGTAGCGGTGGCGGTGCGGGGCGATGTGTCCAGCGAGGCCGATATCGACCACATCTTTGCGGCGGCGGATCGGATGGGGACACTAGCTGGGCTGGTCAACAATGCCGGCGTGGTTGATTTGGCGGCGCGCGTGGAGGACTTTGACGCGGCACGGCTGACGCGGATGTTTGCAATCAACACACTGGGCACGATCCTGTGCTCGGGGCGGGCAGTGAAGCGGATGTCGACAAAGCATGGCGGCAAAGGTGGCGGTATCGTCAACGTGACCTCGGCTGCGGCCAAGCTCGGGGCGCCAGGCAATTACGTGGATTATGCGGCCGCCAAGGGGGCCGTGGATAGTTTTACGGTTGGGCTGGCGCTGGAGGTGGCGGGCGAGGGTATTCGGGTGAACGGCGTGCGGCCAGGGATCATCGATACCGAGATCCATGCTTCGGGCGGCATTCCAGGCCGGGCGGCGGAGATGGCGCCGAGTGTACCGATCCCGCGAGCCGGCACGGCGGAGGAGGTTGCGCGGGCGATCCTGTGGCTTCTGTCGGACGAGGCGAGCTATACGACCGGCTCGGTGATCAATGTGACCGGCGGCCGCGGTATTGCCCCGTGATCACCGCATTGTGGGTTTAGCGCCTCCGCCTTCACGTTGCTGTGCAGCAGTCGACGTGATTAAGGATTTGGTAGGACGTTGAGCCGCTATGAAGGGGCTTCGTTCGCGATGTCGTCTGGAGCCTATTGTTGAAGAGAATGTTGGTCCTTGCCTTGTTCCTTGCGTCGCCCGCGATGGCGCAGGATGTCGATCCGGAACTGGTGGGCGAGCTGATGGCCTTTCACGGTTCGAAGGCGATCGTTTCGGCGATGACGACGCATTGCTACGAGACGACCGGGCTGGACACGGCCTATCAGACAGCCAATGACAACTGGTACCTGCGCAATATCGGCTTTCTCGATCTGGCGGACCGCGTGGCGCTGCGGCTGGGTGGTGGCACGCCGGAGGAGATCGCAGCCGCCGAGACCTATGGTGGCACGCAGATAATGAGCGCCTACAACCAGGCGCCGGACAAGGAGACGTTCTGCCGGGCGTTTCTGGAACAGGTTGATAGCGGTGCGCTCGATATCGACAAACAGCTGCCTGATGCTTTGGACCGGGCGCAGGACATTGCTGCGCAATAGATACCCCCTGCCTATGGGTTGCCTCATCCTCTGTTGCGGTTAGCCTACGGGCGTTGTGCGCGAGGGGGAAAAGATGATCCGCATTCTTATGATGATCGCTGTGATGTTGCCGGCGGCGGCGGTCGGCGCTGAGTGTACGATCACAAATGCGCGTTACGAGCATGATCAGGCGGCGTGGTGGCTGAGCTTCAAGCCGGTTCCAAGGTTCTCGGCGCCTAATCAGACGACCGCTTTCATTATCGAACTGCCCAATTCTGGCGTGACGCTCGAGGGTGCGGTGCATCGGCCAAACGGATTTGGCTCGCCGCTGTGGTCGATCGAGGGTCCGTGCTCGGAGGACAGTACCGAGACCTGCACATTCATCACCGAAGGCAGCAGCCCCGCCGCGTATGGGAACTATGGCGGCAAGGTCGACTGGTTCGACGATGCGCGCGGCGCCAAGGCGCCAGATCAGGTCATCCTGCCGCAACTGGCGATGAGCCTGTGGTATTCGATGTATCGCGGGGCGGAGTTCGAAGCGGATATGGATGCGGGCGACGTGTTCACGCTGACCGGCTGCGACTGAGCTGTTTCGCCGCGCCGGATACTCCGCTAAACAGAGATTCCCGCCTGCGCGGGAATGACTCCGTGAAGGTGGACGCGTCCATGGAATTCCCCTGGCTTGAGTTTGCGGCGCTGATGCTGGCCTTCGGCATCAATGCGGTTATTCCCGGTGCCGATTTCGCCATGGTGCTGCGACAGTCGATCGCCCATGGGCGGCGGGCGGCGCTGTTTACGTCGGCGGGCATAGCGACATCGATCCTGGTCCATGGCAGCTATACACTGCTGGGCATCGGGGTGATCGTCGGGCAGTCGCTGATGCTGTTCAACATCATCAAGTGGGTCGGTGCGGCCTATCTTGTCTGGCTGGCCATCTCGGCCCTGCGCAGCCCGGCGCCGACGCCGCCTGCAGAGGGCGATCTGGCTTCGGCTCGGCGCGGCGATTTCGCGGCGTTTGCGCTGGGCTTCCTCACCAACCTGCTCAATCCCAAGGCCGTGCTGTTCTTCCTGGCGCTGTTCACCACACTGGTCTCGGCGCATACAGGCGGCGACATCAAGGTGTTTTATGTGGCGTGCATGAGCATCATGCTTTTTGCCTGGTTCGCATTGGTGTCGATCTTCTTTACGACAGCTTCGGTGCGGCAAGGCTTTTTCCGCTTCGGCCGGTGGTTTAATCGTGTCACCGGCATTACCTTCATCGTGCTGGCCGTGCGTGTGGCACTGGCGCAGCAGCACTAACAAGTTTCGGGGCTTTCCATCATGGCAGACGCGTTCGACCTCACCATCATCGGCTCGGGCCCGGGAGGATATGTTGCAGCGATCCGCGCGGCGCAGCTCGGCATGAAGGTCGCCGTGGTCGAGAAGTGGCCAACGCTGGGCGGCACCTGCCTCAATATCGGCTGCATCCCATCGAAGGCACTGCTGCACGCCTCCGAACTGTTCGAGGAAGCCGGGCATGGCTTCAAGGCGCTGGGCATCGATATTCCCAAGCCCGTGCTGAACTTGCCGCAGATGATGAACCACAAGACCGAGACGGTGGCGGCCAATGTCGGCGGCGTGGATTACCTGTTCAAGAAAAACAAGATCACGACGCTGCGCGGCATCGGCACCATTACCGCGCCGGGCAAGGTGCTGGTGACGCCGACCACGGGTGCGGCCACCGAGGTTGAGACCAAGAATATCGTCATCGCCACCGGGTCGGTTTCGGCCGGTCTGCCGGGCATCGAGATCGACGAGAAGCGCATCGTCACCTCGACCGGGGCGCTGAACCTCGACAAGGTGCCGGCCCGCCTGCTGGTGATTGGTGCCGGCGTGATCGGGCTCGAGCTGGGTTCGGTCTGGGCACGGCTGGGCAGCCAAGTGACTGTCGTCGAGTATCTCGACCGGATTCTCCCCGGCATGGATAGCGAAGTGGCGCGGCAGTTCCAGCGCATGCTGCAGAAGCAGGGCATGGAGTTCAAGCTGTCGAGCAAGGTCGCCGGTATCGACAAGCAGGACGATGGCTCGCTCAAGGTGCGGGTTGAGCCGGCCAAGGGCGGAGATATGGAAATCCTCGATGCCGACGTGGCGCTGGTGGCAATCGGCCGCAAGCCCTACACCGAGGGCCTGGGGCTCGACATCGTCGGCGTGGCGCTGGATGAGCGCGGCCGGGTGCGCGTCGACCAGCACTACAAGAGCTCGGTGGATGGCATCTATGCGATCGGCGACGTGATCGCCGGGCCGATGCTGGCGCACAAGGCCGAGGACGAGGGCATTGCGGTCGCCGAAATCCTCAACGGCCAGGCCGGGCATGTGAATTATGCGGCCATTCCGGCGGTGGTTTATACCAATCCGGAAATCGCTTCGGTCGGCAAGACCGAGGACGAGCTCAAGGCTGAAGGCATCGACTACAAGATCGGCAAGTTCCCCTTCACCGCCAATGGCCGCGCCAAGGCGATGCTGGCAACGCAGGGCTTCGTCAAGATCCTCGCCGATGTCGAGACTGACCGGGTGCTGGGTGCCCATATCGTCGGTAAGAATGCCGGTGAGATGATCCATGAGCTGGTCGTGCTGATGGAATTCTCGGGCGCTGCCGAGGACCTAGCACGGTCGACGCATGCGCATCCGACGCTGTCGGAGGCGGTGCGTGAGGCGGCTTTGTCGTTGGGCGATGGCGCGATCCATATCTGATCGTGCTGAGAATTTTTTCGGAGGCTCCTGCTGTGGCGGGGGCCCTTTTTGTTTGGACCAACGGAAGCGCCGTAGGAGTAGGAGTGCTCGAAAAGTCATCATACAACATGCGAATGTTTGTATGTTGACTTGTCACCCTGTCTTCCATACCAGTTTCAACACCAAGCATGGCTGGTGTCCATTTCGGACGCTGGCGGGCTTGAGCGGCAGGGTGGGGAGCCTTGTGCCGCATAGAACGGCATCGATCGAGACGGCGCGGAGGACGGGCCGGGTCGATGTCACCAGACATTTTGGAGGACACCATGTTTCATCTGCCTAAACTGGCAGCGTCGGCGCTCGTCGTCGCAACGCTGATGGTTTCGACTGCCAGCGCCCAGACGGTGCTGCGTTCGTCGGACACGCATCCGGACGGCTATCCGACTGTCGAAGCCGTCAAGTATTTTGGCGAGCTGCTGAGCGAGAAGACGGACGGCCGCTATTCGGTGGAAGTGTTCCATTCGGCCCAGCTCGGCCAGGAAGCCGACACGATCGAACAGACGCAGTTCGGTGTGCTCGACCTCAACCGCATTTCGATCGGCGCCTTCGGCACCCAGGTGCCCGCCGCTACCGTGACCCAGCTGCCCTATATCTTCCGTTCGGCTGACCACTTCCATGCCGTGCTCGATGGCCCGATCGGCGAAGAAATCCTGGCGGCATTCGACGCCGTGGACGTGATCGCACTGGCCTTCTACGACGGCGGTGCCCGCTCGTTCTACAACAGCGAAAAGCCGATCAACACCATGGCGGATATGGAAGGCATGAAGTTCCGCGTCATGGGATCGGACATCTTCGTGGACATGGTCGCCGCGCTTGGCGGCAATGCCACGCCGATGCCCTATGGCGAAGTCTATTCGGGTATCCAGACCGGCGTCATCGACGGTGCCGAGAACAACTATCCGAGCTACGACACTGCCGGCCACGCCGAAGTTGCAAAGTTCTACTCGCTCGACGAGCACCTGATGGTTCCGGAAGTCCTGGTGATCTCCAAGATCATCTGGGATGGCCTGACGCCAGAAGACCAGGCTCTGTTCCGCGAGGCCGCCACGGAATCGGTGGCCAAGCAGCGCGAGCTGTGGGCTGCCAAGGAAGTCGAGTCCAAGGCTGCTGTGGAAGCGCTGGGTGCGGTGATCAACGAGGTCGACAAGGCCCCCTTCATCGAAGCCATGAAGCCGGTTTACGAAAAGTATGTCACCGACCCTGCACTTCAGGACCTGGTTGCGCGCATCCAGGCGACTGAGGGCTGATTGGCACAAGCGAGGGCGAGGTCCAATCTCGCCCTCACACCGGACGACACCTCCCCCTTGAAGGGGGAGGGTGGGAGGCGGTGACGGGAGCCCCGATATTGCGGCCAAACAACCCCCACCCTTGATCCAGCCATTCGAGCGCAGCTCTCATGGCCTTGCTCACTAAAATCGCTCCACCGGAGCGATTTTGCCCCACGGGGCCGCTCTCAAGCCCCACAGAGGGGAGGGTGTCGACTGCAGCAACGGGAAAGGTTCCAAAATGAAAACCTGGCTTCTGCCTATCAGCCGTGTGCTGGGAAAGTTCTCCGATGCAATCCTGTGGCTGGCCGGACTAGGCCTCGTGGCCATGACCGTCATCGTTGCCTACCAGGTCTTCATGCGCTTCGTGATCAACGCCTCGCCGTCTTGGACCGAGGCCGGGGCGATCATGCTGATGACCTGGTTCATTTTCCTGGGCGCGGCTGTGGGTGTGCGCGAGAATTTCCACATGGGCTTTGACGTGCTGCTCTATGTACTGCCATCAAGCGCCAAGCCCTGGCTGCGCGGAACCAGCGATGTCATCGTCTTCGCGTTTGCGTTCGGCATGCTCTGGTATGGCGGCGAGCTGGCGATCCGCTACTGGTCGACCCGCATTCCGGTGCTGGGGCTGCCAACGTCCTTCACGTACTTCCCCATCGTGGTTTCGGGCGCGCTGATGTGCCTGTTCGCGCTTGAGCGCTTTCTGCTGCGCCTGGCCGGCGAACCGGTTGACGATGTGGCAGTCGACCCTGCAATCACCGAGGCCTGAGACGTATGGAATACTGGATCCTCTTTGGTGTGTTCACGGTGCTGATGGTGATCGGCACGCCGATCGCCTTCTGCCTGGGCATCGCCAGTTTTGCCACCATCGTCTATCTGGGACGCCCGGCCATTGTGGTGTTCCAGCAGCTCAATTCGGGTGTCTCTGCCTTCAGCCTGCTGGCCATTCCCTTCTTCATCTTTGCTGGCGACCTGATGATGCGCGGCGGCATTGCGGAGCGGATCATTCGCTTCGCGGGCTCGCTGATCGGGCATGTGCGCGGCGGCCTGGGGCAGGTCAATATTGCTGCATCGACGCTGTTCGGCGGTATTTCCGGGTCGGCCGTGGCCGAGGCTGCGGCGGTTGGCGGCATCATGATCCCGCAGATGAAGGCGCGCGGCTATGGTGCCGACTATGCGGTCAACGTGACGTCGATGGCGGCGCTGATCGCGCTGCTCCTGCCGCCGAGCCATAACATGATCATCTACTCGCTCTCGGGTGGCGGCAATATTTCCATCGCCGACCTGTTCACGGCGGGCATCATTCCCGGTCTGCTGCTGGCGCTGGCCCTGAGCATCACCGCCTACATCGTGGCCATCAAGCGCGGCTACCCGACCGAGCCGTTTCCCGGTTTCCGCAAGGCCGGATATTTTCTAGTGGTTGCCATTCCCGGGCTGATGCTGATCGCCATTATCTTCGGCGGCGTGCGGTCGGGCATTTTCACCGCCACCGAAAGCTCCTGCATTGCCGTGTTCTACGCCTTGCTGGTGACCCTGATCGTCTATCGCTCGCTGAGCTGGAGCGAGTTCGTGCATTCGGTGCTGGGTGCCGTGCGGACCACGTCGATGGTGCTGTTCATCATCGGCGCAGCAGCGTCGTTCGGTTGGCTGATGGCCTATCTCAAGGTGGCGATCATCCTCACCGATGGCATTGCGGCCATCTCCAGCGATCCGCTGGTGGTGCTGCTGCTGATCAACGTGCTGCTGCTCCTACTGGGCACCTTCATGGATATGGGGCCGCTGATCATCATCACGACGCCGATCTTCCTGCCCATCGCCAAGTCGTTCGGTATCGATCCGGTGCATTTCGGCGTCATCATGATCCTCAATCTGGGAATCGGACTGAACACCCCGCCACTGGGGCCGGTTCAGTTCGTTGCGGCGGCGGTGGGCAAGATCACGGTGTGGGAGGCGATGAAGAGTATCTGGCCATTCTACCTGGCAGGCCTGATTGTGCTGGGCCTTGTGACCTACATTCCGGCGCTGTCGCTGTGGCTGCCGGCGCTGTTCAGGGGATAGACCATGAGCCTAGACGAAAGTGGCGTTGCGGTCCGCCGACCCAAGCTCGCCGATCTCGTCATCGGTACGCTCAAGAAGCGCATCAGCGCGGGCGAATATGGCAAGACCGGCAAACTGCCGACCGAGAGCCAGATGACGACCATTTTCGGCGTCAGCCGGACGGTGGTGCGCGAGGCGATCGCGGCGCTGGCGGCCGATGGGCTGGTGCAGTCGCGGCAGGGGGCGGGCGTGTTCATCGTCGCCAATGCAGCGAGCCCGTTCAATGCGATCGGGGCCGAGAGCTCGAACAAGATATCGGTGGCGCTCAACGTGCTCGAAGTGCGCATGGGCATCGAGATCGAGTCGGCGGGACTGGCGGCGGTGCGGCGCAGCGCCAGTCAGGATGCGGCGATCCAGGAGGCGTGGAACGATTTTCAACGGCTGCTGAAATTGGGGACGCCGACCGGCAAGACAGATTTCGCCTTCCACCGTGCCATCGCGGCGGCGACCAACAACCCGTTTTACATCGAGGTGCTGGATGGGCTGGGCAGCCGGACCATCCCCTGCGACGTGGCCTCGCCCTGGGGCACCGAGAGCGTGCTGACCTATGAGTATCAGGCCGGGCTGCAAAGAGAGCATCTGGCCATTCTCAGGGCCATTTCGGCGCAGGATGCCGATGCAGCGCGCGAGGCGATGCGACAGCACCTTTCGCTAAGCCAGGAGCGCTACCGCCAGCGGCTGCGCGAACAAAACAAACAGGACTAGTTATGAGCACCGATTTCGATATTCGCTTCGCCATCGACCCGGTCAGCGCCGGGACGATGAACACCGAAGAACTGCGCGAGCATTTCCTGATCGAGGAACTGTTCACGCTGGGCGGGGTCAACTGGACCTATACCCATTACGACCGCATGGCGGTGGGCGGGGCGATGCCGGGCAAGGCGCCTCTGGCGCTGGAGCCGATCAAGCCGACCGGGACGGCAAATTTTCTCGACCGGCGCGAGCTGATCGCGGCCAATATCGGCGCTGCCGGCACCATCACGGTGGATGGCACGGACTATGCCGTGGGATCGCGCGACATGCTCCATATCGGCATGGGCGCCAAGGATGTGCGGTTTGGCGGCGAGGGGGCGAAGTATTACCTGCTGAGCGCACCGGCACACGCCAGCCATCCGACCAAGCTGATCAAGCAGAGCGACGCAAAGCGGCTCGACCTTGGCAGCCAGGAGACGGCCAACGAGCGCTCGATCTTCCAGTTCGTCAATGCCGACAGTGTCAAGACATGCCAGTTGGTGGTGGGGCTGACCAGCTTCGCGCCGGGCTCGGTGTGGAACACCATGCCGGCGCATGTGCATGACCGGCGCATGGAGGCCTACCTCTATTTCGACCTCAAGCCGGATGCCTTCGTGGTGCATCTGATGGGCGAGCCGGAGGAGACACGGCACCTGATCGTGCGGAACGAGCAGGCAGTGATCTCGCCGCCATGGTCGATCCATTCGGGCGCCGGGACGGGGGCCTACACCTTCATCTGGGCGATGGCCGGGGACAATGTCGACTATACCGATGTCGACAAGGTCGGCATGGACGAGCTGCGGTGACCGATCTTTCGGCATTCAGCCTCAGCGGCAAGACGGTAATGGTCACCGGCGCCAATACCGGCATCGGGCAGGGCATTGCGCTCAGCGTTGGTCGGGCCGGTGGCAGGGTGATCGGCGTCGGGCGCTCGTCGATGGAGGTCACAGCGTCGCTGATGGCGGGGCAGGGGGCGGACTTCGTCGAGGTTCGTGCCGATCTCGGTTCGACCGTCGCAGCGCAGGCGATGTTTGATGCGGCATGGGCCGACCACGGGCCGATCGATGGGCTGGTCAACAATGCCGGGATCATCAAACGGGTCGACGCGGTGGATTTCACCGAGGCCGACTGGGACGCGGTGATGGATATCAACCTCAAGACGATGTTCTTCCTGTGCCAGGCGCTGGGGAAGAAGGCGATCGGCGCAGGCCGGGCGGCCAAGATCGTCAATATCTCGTCGATGCTGAGCTTTCAGGGCGGCATACGGGTGGCGAGCTATACGGCGTCCAAAAGCGGTGTGCTCGGGATCACGCGGTTGCTGGCCAACGAGTGGGCGGCCAAGGGGATCAACGTGAATTCGATCGCACCCGGTTACATCGAGACCAACAATACCGAGGCTTTGCGCGCCGATCCGGATCGGTCGGCGTCGATCCTGGGGCGTATCCCGGCGGGACGCTGGGGCGCGCCGGGTGATATCGGTGACGCGGCGGTGTTCCTGCTGTCGCAGGCCTCCAACTACATGCATGGCGCTGTCATCCCGGTGGATGGCGGCTGGCTGGCGAGGTGATGAGATGACTGAGCAAAGCCTGTTTGCACAGCCGGGCGAGAGCGAGTGGGTTGAGCTGGCGCCGGGCAATACGCGCCGAGTACTGATCCATACGCCAGAGCTGATGCAGGTCGAGTTCGGCTTCGAGCAGGGCGCGGTAGGTGCGCTGCACAGCCATCCGCATATTCAGGTGAGTTATGTCGCCGAGGGCCGGTTCGAGGTGACGATCGACGGGGTTACCCAAGTGGTGGAACAGGGCGGGAGCTTCATTGTGCCGAGCGGCTTGGTGCATGGCGTGGTGGCGCTGACGCGCGGCCGGCTGGTGGATGTCTTCACGCCGATGCGGGCGGATTTCTTGTAGGAGCGGAGGCTCTCACACTCGCGGTGTCATTCCGGCGAAGGCCGGAATCCATGCGGTGAATGACCCATACGCTGGATGTTGCTGATGACCACGGACTTGGATCCCGGCCTTCGCCGGGATGACACCGTGTTTGGGAATGGTTCGGGGGTCACCCAACCTCCGCTAGCATCGCCGCATAGGCTTCATCGTGCCGACCATCCCAGTTCGCCTTTCCCGGCTCCGTCAACCGTCCTCGCCTCGGTGGGATGAAGCTGTAGATGCTCCTGACCGGCTCCTCGCGCCATTGCAGGTTGAAGGCGGCCAGCTTGGGGAAGAATTCCATGTCGGAATAGGGCAGGTGGTCGTGGATCCACCAAGCCATGGCTTCCCAGTCGCCGGTGGGTTCGTAGTAAGGGACGAAGCGGTTGACGACCACGCAGGCGGTGGCGCCCATGCGACCCTCGGCGTCGCGGCGGTCCCAGATGTGGCCGGCATAGTTGGCTTCGTTGCGGCCGCAGTTGAGCTTGTTGATGTTGCCGAACTGGTTGACCCCGGGCGAGCGGTAGGCGGAGCGGATGGAGATCTTGCCGAAGCGCGCTTGCAGCGGTTCGAGCAGGGTTTCGCAGAGCACTTTGCCGGTAGCGATGGCCAGGTCGGGGTCGCCGGGGATGTTCTGGAAGCCGTGGATGATGGCGATTTCGGAATAGAGGAAATCGCGCAGGAAGAAGTTTTCGCTGAGTTGGACTCGGCCGAGATCTTCGAGGGCTTTGACGGATTTGGGCTGGCGCATCTTGTTCTCGCTCTGGACGCGGCAATCTCTTGCGGTAACGTGCTGAAGGGCAACCCGGTTTCGACATCGGGTAATGGGGGTAGAAGCACGATGCTGAACGTCATTTTCTACATCGCGCTGACGGCTGAGGCGATGACTGCGGCTTTGGCGGCCGGACGGCGCAAGATGGACTGGTTTGGCGTGTGCCTGCTGGCCTGCGTGACGGCGCTGGGCGGCGGGACGATCCGCGATATCTTTCTCGACCACTATCCCTTGTTCTGGGTGAAGAACCCCTATGTGCTGCTGCTAATCTGCGGGGCAGCGCTGCTGACCATTGCCCTGGTACGGGTGGTCGACAGGCTGCGCTGGCCATTCCTGCTGCTCGATGGGCTGGGGCTGGTGGTTTACACCATCATTGGCTGCAATATCGCCATGGAGGTCGGAGCGCATCCGTTGATCGTGCTGGTGGCGGGCATGGTCACCGGGATATTCGGCGGCATCCTGCGCGACGTGTTGTGCAATGACGTGCCGCTGGTGTTCAGCGGCGAGCTCTATGCCACGGTGTCGATCGTCACCGGGGCGATCTACTATTTCGGGTTGCAGGCCAACATCTATCCCGAAGTGGTGATCTCTGTGGCCCTCCTGGTGGGGTTTCCGCTGCGCGTTCTGGCCATTCTCAAGAAGTGGGAAATGCCGAAGTTCGTCTATGACAAGGATTTGCGCTAGCCAGCGAATAGGCCTTTTCCAGGCGTCCGCCTTGTGGCAAGCAGTCTTCCATACAAGTGTAGGAGCGATGATTTGCGACAGACCTGGCGGTGGTTCGGACCCAAAGATTTGTGCAGCATCGACGACATCACCCAGGTGGGTGCGCAGGGCGTGGTCAGCGCGCTGCACCATGTGCCCAACGGGGTGGTGTGGACGCCGGAGGAGATCGCTAGGCGGCACCAGGAAATCCAGACGCGGAAGGACGGCACGCCGTCCGGACTGACCTGGGACGTGGTAGAGAGCCTGCCGGTATCCGAAGATATCAAGAAGCAGAAGAATGCCTGGCGCGAGCATATCGCCAACTACAAGGTGTCCATGCAGCACCTGGCCGATAGCGGCGTAGAGGTGATCTGCTACAACTTCATGCCCGTGCTGGACTGGACGCGCACCGACCTGCGCTGGACCGTGCCCAATGGCGGGTCCTGTATGCGGTTCGATATCAACGATTTCGCCGCCTTCGACATTCATATCCTCGAACGGCAGGGCGCGGCCACCGACTATACCAATGCCATCGCCGACGAAGCGGCGCGGCGGTACTCGGGCCTCGACGATGCCGGCAAGAAGCAGCTGGCGCGCAACGTAACCATGGGCTTGCCCGGATCGACCGAGTCGATGACGCTGGACGATGTGCGAGCGCATCTCAGCGAATATGGCGGGATCAGCCGGGAGCGGCTGCGGGCCAATTTCGTCGACTTCCTCGACGAGGTTGTGCCCGTGGCCGAAGACCTCGGCCTGCGCCTCTGCTGCCATCCTGATGATCCGCCGTTTGCCCTGCTGGGGCTGCCGCGGGTGATGTCGACCGAGGCGGATTACCAATACATCCTCGACGCTGTCGACAGTCCCGCCAACGGCATGACGCTGTGCTCGGGCTCGCTGGGTGCGCGGCCGGATAACGATCTGCCCGGCATGATGGAGCGGCTGGGCGACAAGGTGCATTTTCTACACCTGCGCAACGTCAAGCGCGACAATGACGACATTGTCGGCTCGTTCTATGAGGCCGAGCATCTGGCGGGTGATACCGACATGGTGGCGCTGATCGCGGCCATCGTGCGCGAGGAGAACAAGCGCAAGGCGGCCGGGCGGAAGGATCATACAATCCCGATGCGGCCCGACCACGGACAGGACATTCTGGACGACCTTGGACGACGCTCGCAGCCGGGTTATCCGACGATCGGGCGGATGAAGGGGTTGGCGGAGTTGCGCGGGGTGATGATGGCATTCGAACACGCCAGCCTGGGGCTCTGAGGCCTGGAATTGGCCATATAGGTTCACGTTCGGAACGATAGTTTACGACTTCTCAAAGGGTTGGGGCCAATGTCGTGCCGTATTGTGGCGCGAGGCGGCTCCGTGAACGTATTGACGGTTTTTCAGGCGGTGATGAACTGGTTCATCCCGGCGCAAATGGCGAATGACCTGCATACGCGCAAGCGCGTGCAGATGTTCATTATCAGCCATATCTTCGGGCCGATCATCGCGACGCCGATCCCGCTGTTCCTGTGGTTCGCCGATCCTGACCCGTCGCCGCATGTGCTGATCCTGGCGGCGTCGATCTATGGCTTCTGGCCCTTCCTGGCGCTGGTGAAGCTGTTCCCCAGAGCCTATACGCCGCTGGCGATGGCCTCGGTGCTGAACCTGACGTTCTGTATTCTCTGGGGCACCTACAATTACGGCGGTACCAGTTCGCCGTTCCTGGTGTGGTTCGTGCTGACGCCGCTGCTCGCCTTCATGTATCTGGGCTCGACCTGGACGGCGCGCGCCTTCGTGTTCGGCCAGATCATCGTCGGTATCGGTTCGCTCTACGGTTTCTATCTGTACGCTGACTTCCCCGTGCATATTCCGGTCGAGAAGATGGTGGTGGCCGGGGTGCTTTCTGCGCTGGGCTCCAACATCTACGTGTTCATGATGGCGGCCTATTACTCGAGCGTGGTCGATAGCCAGTCTGAGTTGATCAAGGAAATCGAGCGGCACCAGGATACGCTGAAGGCGCTGACCAGTGCCAAGGACGAGGCCGAGCGGGCCAACGGCGCCAAGTCCGAATTCCTGGCCAAGATGAGCCACGAGTTGCGTACGCCGCTCAATGCAGTGCTGGGCTATTCGGAAATCCTGCTCGAGGACGCCGAACTCGATGGCCGCGGCGAGCAGATCGCCGACCTGCAGAAGATCAGCGCCGCCGGCAAGCACCTGCTGGCCATGGTCAACGACATCCTCGACATCTCCAAGATCGAGGCTGGCAAGATGGCGCTTCACGTCGAGAACGTGGACCTCGACAAACTAATCGACGAGGTCGAGGCGACTGCACGACCGCTGGCGGCCAAGAACACCAACACTTTCGTGGTCGAGCGAAGCGGCGCGCTGGGCACGATGCGCGCCGATGCGACCAAGCTGCGCCAGGCGGTGTTCAACCTGTTGTCCAACGCGGCCAAGTTCACGCAGAACGGGCAGATCACCCTGGCGGTGAAGCGCAAGGGCGACTGGGTCGAGATTGCGGTGGCTGACACAGGCATCGGTATTTCGCGCGAGCAGCAGCAGGCACTGTTCTCCAACTTCCAGCAAGCCAACGCCAAGATCGCTGCCGTATATGGCGGCACCGGCCTGGGTCTGTCGCTGAGCCAGAACCTGCTACGTCTGATGGGCGGCCAGATCGAGATCGAGAGTGAACTGGGCAAGGGCAGCCGGTTCACCATCCGCCTGCCGGCGCAAGCCGAACATGCCCCGGCTGAGCCCGTTGCGCCCGTTGTTGTGGCGCGGCGTACCCAGGATGAAGACGCATTTCTGGCCGAGAGCGAGGCCGAGGTTGGACAGCGCACGGCCGCCTATGCGGGGATGAGCGGGCATTCGGCCAATCACTCGACGCGCGAGCGCCTGCTGGTGGTGGATGATGACCGCAATTTCCTCGAACTCGCAGAGCGGCTGTTCCTCAAGGAAGACTATACGCCCATCTGCACCGACGCGCCGCAATCAGCGCTGCAGATCGCCCGGACGGTGAAGCCGTCGGCCATCTTCCTCGACATCCTGATGCCCGGCTTTGACGGCTGGGACGTGCTGGCGGCACTCAAGGCCGATCCTGTCACATCAGACATTCCGGTGTTCATGATCTCGATCCTCAGCGAGCGCAGCAAGGCGCTGGCGGCGGGAGCCGACGGCATCGTGATGAAGCCGCTCGATGCATCCAAGGTCAAGGCGGCGCTGGCCGGTCTCAAGGCGACGCGCGGGCAAGCCCGTGCCAAAGCCGCAAACGCATAGAAGTATAGAAGGGAGCACCGGGCATGACGCTGGTTCTCATCGTTGAAGACAATCCCATTAATCGCGACGTGCTGGGCCGTCGGCTGGAGCGGCGTGGTTTCTCCATCCGCTTTGCCGAGGACGGCCCGAGTGGTATTGCCGCGGCCAAGTCGTTGATGCCTGACGTGATCCTGATGGATATCGGCCTGGGAGAGATGGATGGCTGCGAAGCGACGCGCCGTATCCGCGCGGACCCGGAAACGGCGGCCTTGCCGATCATCGCGCTGACCGCGAGTGCGTTTGAGTCGGATAGGGCCAACGCCTTGGCGGCGGGATGTATCGATTTTGACACCAAGCCGGTGGATCTACCGCGCTTGCTGGGCAAGATGCAGGCCGTGCTGGGGCCGAAGACACCGGAGGCCGCGATTATCGCGGTCTAGGTGCGCCGATCTTTGGGTGAAGGCGGCCTGCGAACGGCCGTCTTCTGCGCTTCCGGTGCTCACGTACTTGAGTACGCTCCGCTCCGGTTCTCGAAGACCAGCCGTTCTCGACTCGCCTTGACCCAAAGCTCGGCACACCTAGTGCCCCCCTAACAAAAAGCCCCCTATGATCGGGGGCTTGTTCGTTTGTACGGCTGGTCGCTCAGCTCGCCTTGGCGAGCCTCGTGCCGTTCAGCGTTTCGCGCAGGCGGGCGAAGTCCAGCGGCTTCTGGTGGACGTAGGGGCGATGGAGTCCCATCAGTTCGGCGGAGCGCTGCACCATCGATAGCGTCGCCTCGTCTTGGCCGCTGACGATGACGATCTCGCCGGCATAGCGCTGCTCGGCGAGCAGGCGGAAGAGTTCGATCGCATCGACATGCGGCATCGAGATGTCGACAGCCATCACGTCGGGCCGCAGGGCCGCGACGAGGTTGATGACGCCGCGCGAATCCGAGGTGGCGAAGGCTTCGTAGCCGCAGCGTTCCGCCACCCGCACGATGAGCTCGGCAGAGGGCGCGTCGTCGTCCACCGCAAGCAGCTTGAGGGGTTGAGTCATCGTCAATCCTTAGGCGGCTGCGCTCGATTGTGCTGGGCGTGTGCGCCCGGTTTCCTGCTGGCCTTCATGGCCGAGACGGTATTCGAGATCGGCATCGCGCATGGCCTTGGACAGGATCGCCACGACCTGGTCGATGTCCTCGCGGCTATGCGCGGCCATGACCTGGAAGCGGAAGCGGGCGCCGCCCTGGGGGACGGCCGGGTATTCCACCAGGTTGGCAATGCCGCCCATTGCCATCAGGTGGCGCGAGGCGAAGCGGCCAACGCCCTCAAGACCGAGGCGCACCGGAACGATCGGCGATGGGTCGCCGAGGGTTTCAAGGCCAGCACGGGTCATTTCGGCACGGAGGTACAAGATATTGTCCATCAGCTTGCGGCGCAGCGTGCGGCCTTCTTCGGACCGTACGATGTTAAGAGCGGCTAGGACGCTTGCGGCCTGAACGGGCGACAGGGCGTTGGAGAAGGTGTGGGTGGCGCTGTAATACTTGAGATACTCGGCGGCCGCCTTGGTCTTAACGGCAATGAAACCGCCATTGGAGCCAAAGGTCTTGGAGAAGCTGCCGATGATGATGTCGGCCGCATCCATGGCGTTCTGCAGGCCAAGGTGACCGAGGCCATCGTCGCCGATCGAGCCCAGGTCATGAGCACAGTCGACCAGAAGGGTGGCGCCGAACTCGTCGCAGAGGGCGCGCATCGCCAACAGATCAGGCGTATCGGAGTGCATGGAGAACAGGCTCTCCGTCACCACCATAATGCCGTTGTCCTTGTCATTGGTACGGATGCGCTCGAGCTTGCGGGCCAGCGCGTCGAGATTGAGGTGGCCGTGATAGTGGATGTTCTGCGTGGCGGCCTTGGCGCCTTCCTGCAGGCACGAATGGGCCAGGATATCCATCACAACATGATCGTTGGCGCGGACGAAGCCCTGGACCGAACCGTAGCCGGCAGCCCAGCCGGTCGGGTACAGCACGACTTCACGGTTGCCGAGGAACGAGGACAGGCCCTGTTCCAGCAGCAGCGAATTGGCGGTGTTGCCGAGCAGGGCGGCTGAGCCTGCGCTATGCACGCCATACTCACCGATCGCCTTGATCGCGGCTTCCTTGACGGCGGGGTGGGACGACAGGCTCAGGTAATCCTGGCTGGCGAAATTGATGCCGGAGAAGGCACTACCGGTATCGCTCTTGGCCTCGCAACGTGCCTTTGGGGCTGTCGAGGTTGAGCGGGCATAGGGCCACAGCTCGTGCTCGCGGCGGAGGTTCTGCCATTCGTAGAACCCGGCGATGCGGGTCATCAGATTGTGGCCTTCTGGCGCACGGAAGTCTCGCAGACTGCCCGTCAGTGCGGCCTCTGGAACTGGGGTGAAATCGGTGCTCATGCGACGCTCTCCAAGCGGACCTTTCTGGCCCATCTGTGAGCAAAACTACGGAGGCGACTTGAAAATCGACTTAAGCGCTTCGGTTTATTTTGCGTAACTGCTTTGAACTGCAATTTGAGCTTAATGATCGGTATCTGTTCTGCGAATACTGGGCGCATGCTAATGCCAGCATACGTAAAATTAAGTGCTCCGCGTCATGTTGGCCTCATGAGCGTCATACCGGGTGCAGGCCTGCTTTCCCTGATCAACGACTTTGTCGATCGCGCCATCGGTGCGGACGGGTTGTCGCCGCATGTCCGCCAGAAACTGCTGCGCCAGCAACTGGGCTCGGTGAGCCAGATGACACCCGCCATGATGGTGGCCTCGGTGGTGGTTTCGGCCGTCTTCTTGTTCTTGACCTGGGGGACGTCGCGCTTTGTCCCGGTCGCTGTGGCGACCAGTGTGATCAACCTGGTGCAGCTTCACGGCATGTATTTGGCATATGCGCATCCACAGTCGCCGCTGGATGGCCGTCCGCATAGGTCGGTGGCGCGGACGATCCTCTATGCCTTCCTGCTCGGGACGCTGTGGGGTTTTGTGCTCAACCTGCTGCCGGTGGATCAGAACAGCACGGTGCGCGGGGCCGCGACAATCGGGGTCGGCGGTCTGCTCTGTATTTCGATGATGGCGCTGGTGAACTACCCGCAGGCGCTGGCGGCCTTCACGATACCGCTGATCGTCGGCGCGCTGGGCAGCGTGCTTGGCATGGGTTCGACCACTTCGGATATCTGGGCCCAAGGTTCACTGCTGATGGCCTTCACCTTCATCATGGTGATGATCACCTTCAACCATGCTGCCGCCTTTGTGGCGCATCGCGCATCCGAGACACTGGTCGAGGAAAAGCGCGAGATCATCGGTTTGCTGCTGCGCGAGTTCGAGCAAAGTGCGTCGGACTGGATCTGGGGCTTTGACGCCGATGGCAGCATCAACCGGCTTTCAGGCGGGTTCACCGCCGCCACCGGCGTTGCTGAAGATGCGTTGCGCGGTGCGGACTTCGTGCATTTCCTGCGCTGCATCACGCCGCCCAACGATCCGCTGATGGTCCATATCGAACGGGATGTCGAGGGTCGCCAGACCTTCCAGGATGTCGATTTGCGGGTGATCGCCGATGGCAAGGATTGCTGGTGGAGCCTGACGGGCAAGCCGGCATTCGACGAGGCGGGCACCTATCTCGGCTATATCGGCACCGGCTCGGATGTGACCGAGCGGAAGCAGGCCGAAAAGCGCATCACCATGCTGGCGCATCACGATCCGATGACCGGGTTGCTGAACCGCACCAAGTTCACCGAGCAGCTCAACAGCTGCGTGGCGCGGCTGGAGCGCTATGGCACCCCATTCTCCGTGATGTTCCTGGATCTCGATCAGTTCAAGTCAGTCAACGATACCAAGGGCCATATGGCCGGCGACAAGCTGCTAGTGCAGGTCGCGCGCCGTATTAACGCCTTGGTGCGCGAGGCCGACGTGGCGGCGCGGCTGGGCGGCGACGAATTCGCCATCATCCTGCCCAATGACGCGGATGCGGACAATGCAGCGCGGCTGGCGACGCGGCTGATCGACGAGATCAAGCAGCCCTACGGCATCGATGGCGAGGACGTGGTGATCGGCGTCAGCATCGGCATCGCCATGGCGCCGATGAATGGCACACGGCCGGACCAAATCCTGCGCAACGCGGACCTGGCGCTCTATCGCGCCAAGGCCGATGGACGTTCGGTTTACCGTTTCTTCGAGAGCCAGATGGACTCCGAAGCGCGCGAGCGGCGCCTGCTGGAAGTGGAACTGCGCGACGCGATCAGCAATGATGAACTGGTGCTGTACTACCAGCCTCTGGTTTCCGCTGTTGACGAGCAACCCGTTGGCTTCGAGGCGCTGATCCGCTGGAACCACCCCATCCGCGGGCTGGTGCCGCCGGCGGAGTTCATACCCATTGCCGAGCATTCCAACCTGATCGTCGATATCGGCGACTGGACCATTGTCGAGGCCTGCAAGGCCGCAGCGAGCTGGCCTGATCACCTGACCGTAGCGGTCAACCTGTCTGCCAAGCACTTCCGCCGGTCGGACATTTCGCTGATCGTGCAGAAGGCGCTGGCTTTGTCCGGACTGGCTCCGGAGCGGCTGGAGATCGAGATTACCGAGGGGCTTCTGATGGAGAATCCCGACGAGGTGGTGGAGAAGCTGGCCGAAATCCGGGCGCTGGGCGTGACCATTGCGATGGACGATTTCGGCACCGGCTATTCGAGTCTCAGCTACCTGCTGAAATTTCCGTTCGACAAGATCAAGATCGACCGGTCTTTCGTGGATGCATCGAGCGGCGACGAAGTGGCGCGCGACATTCTCAAGGCGATCGCGTCGCTGGGCAAGACGCTCAAGCTCAAGATCACAGCCGAAGGCGTCGAGACCAAGGAGCAAGCCGTGTTCCTGGCTGGCATCGCCTGCCATCAGCTGCAGGGCTTCTACTTCGCCCGGCCGCTCGACAGTATCGACCTGCCGCATTACCTGCTGACGCATGTGCCCGGCAAGGGCGCTGCGGTGAAGGCCGAGGCGGAGATGCGGCTGGCGGGGTAGGCACGGTGCCACGCCCTCGTGGTTCGAGGCGCTGAAGAAGCGCACCTCACCATGAGGGCTACTTTGACACCGAGCTACCCGTAGCCCTCATGGTGAGGTGCGAGCTCTTCGCGAGCCTCGAACCACGAGGGCGTGGGACGGGACAACCTAGTCCTCCAGCAGGTACCCACCCGCCCGTGCCGGCAAAACCTGCGTCCCCACGATCTTCGCAATCCCCGCACCGCGTTTCACGTACTTTCCCGATACCCGCGACAGCACGAAGCCATCCGTTCCCGCCAGAATGGGCCGGCGAGCCATGAAGGCTTCAGGGCCGTCCATGGCAATGAGGTCGGCGATGGGCTGGTCCTTGACCACGCGGTCCCCGAGTTCGACGCGATAGGCGAGGAGGCCGGGGGCGTCGACGCGGAGGACTTCGGTGGCTTCGAATGGTGTGGGGCCGGGAGCGGGCTGCGGAAGCGGGCCGGGATCGGCGGCGATCAGGCCCCGTGACGCGAAGAAACCGAAAAGGCCGGTGGCGTCTTCCCGGCCCAGGGCGTCGAAGCTGTCGGCGCGACCGCGATATTCGAGGGTTGCCGTTTCCGCGGCGGCAGGAATGGGATAGCCGGGGTTGTCGAGCTGCGCCTTGCGAAAGAGCGAGGGCAGGACTTCGTCGAAGGAGCCACCGCCGCTATCCTCGGCGGTGAGGGTAGCCGCGACGCCCATCCAGTCGGCCAAATCCTGCAGACGGGGCATCAGCTCGGGCGAGGTGAAGATGTGCTTGAGGCTGTCGTCGTCGCAGTGCAGGTCGAGCACGATGTCGGATGCGGCGGCGGATTTAAGGACGAGCAGGCGCAACTGCTGGATGGCGCTGCCTGGCCGCTGGGAATCGATCCAGGCTGCAGCGGCGGCGCGGATGGTGGCGACATTGGCGTGTGGATCGTCGGTGAGCTTGCCTGATATCGCCGCTGAGATCAGCGGGTAGAGGTCGGGCCAGCGGCGGTTGTAGTTGATGCCGGTCTCGATGTCGTAGCGGCCGATATGGTGCCGCAGCGAATATGTCGCGAGGCCGAGCGGATTGACCGACGGGAAGATGGTGAAATGAGCCCTGAGCTGGCCCGCAGCGTCGGCGTCGCGTAGTCGCGGCAGCAGATGATGCAGCGCCATGGTGCCGGGTTGCTCGTCGGCATGCAGGGCCGCCTGCAGGTGGACGCGGACGGGCGAGTCGGTTGGGCCGGCGGTGAACCAATGGAGCGCCGTGGTGGTGCCGGGCGTGTCGCCGATCAGATCGGTACGGTGGAGCTGGAAGGTCATGGGTCCTCAGGCGAGGCTGGCGAGCTTGTCGGCCATGGACTGGGGTTTGTCCGATCGGGTCGAGAAGGACATGGTGCAGAAGACGCGCTCGACGCCCAGTTCGGTCAACCGGGCGCAGCAGGCCTCGACCACCAGGGTGACTTCGGCCATTTCGCCTTCGATATTGGTGCCGTTGGCATGCATGACATGGACCAGGCCCGAGGCCTCGATAATGTTGCGGACTTCCCGGATGTAGCGCGAGACGGACGGTCCCACGCCCATGGGGACGATGCAGAGATCGGCGATGATCTTCATGGCTGGCCTATCTGATCCATTTGGGCGCAAAGCGCATGCGCGGGGCGGCCGGCATGTGGCGCATCAACCGCTGATAGACCAGGCCGAAGAGGAAGAAAACCACCAGCGATACAGCGAGGAAATAGAGCGCTGCGACCGAGAAGTGCAGGAACGCATTGTAGTCGCGTTCGAACAGCTCCTTGGCCGTGATCATCAGGTCCTTCTGCAGGCCGATGACCGGCAGGGCGAAATAGACGATAGCGGTGGCGTGGAACAGGAACACCACCTCGTTGGTATAGGCCGGCCAGGCCAGACGGATGAGATTGGGCCAGATGACATGGCGGAACTGCTGGGTCCTGGACATGCCATAGGCGCGGGCGGCCTCGACCTCGCCGCGTGGCACGGCCCGGAGCGCGCCATAGAAGATTTCGGCGGTATAGGCGGCGGTGTTGAGGGTCAGCACCAGCGGGCCAATGAACAGCGGGTGCAGCACGAACCAGGAGATGCCGAGCGGCTTCCAGACGCTGATGTTGAAGGACAAAGCCAGCGAATAGAGCATGAAGAACTGGATGAAGAGCGGCGAGCCGCGGAAGGCGTAGATGTAGCCGCGGCTGAGGCGGGAGATCAGCGGATTGGCCGAATCCTTGCCCAGCGCCAGGAACACGGCAGCGACAAAGCCGAGCGGGATCGAGGCAACCGCGAAGTAGATGTTGAACACCACTGATGGGGCGAACAGGGCGATTTCCTGGAAGAAGCGCTCCATCAGCGATCCTCGCTCAGGATACCGCGGCCCATGCGGTTCATGATGGCGCCAAAGACCTTCTCGGAGACGAGCGTCACGAGGATGTAGAACACGAACAGCACGAGGTAGTAGCGCCAGCGCCAGTCGTCATGCACGAGGCCCACTGTTGGCAGGAAGTTGGGAGCTCCCAACCGATCGGCCCACAGGACGATATCGGCAATCTGCAGCAGCGAGAGCAGCGAGGTCGCCTTGATGATCAACATCCAGACATTGGAGAGGCCGGGCAGGGCATAGACCCACATCTGCCTGATATGGACGCGCCACAGCACCTGGCTGGCGCTCATGCCATAGGCCCGGGCAGCCTCGAGCTGCCCCTTGGGCACCGAGCGCAGGGCGCCGTGGATGACATTGGTGGCGAAGGCGCCATAGACGAGGCCGAGCGAGACCGAGGCGAGGATGAGGTATTCGGGCGTGCCGAGGAACCAGTTGGCTTCCTTGCAGGGCGGCCAGGCGGCCGATTGCGCGGCCAGCGTTTCGGGCGTGCAGACCTGGCTGGCGATGAACCACTCCACCGCCTGTTCGAAGGCCAGCGGGAAGAACAGGAAGAACAGCACGTCGGGCACTCCGCGGACGATCGAGGAATAGATCGAACCGATGACGCGGAGCGGGAAGAAGCGGGAATTCTTGAGGGTGGCGCCGATGAGGCCGAAGACGACGGCCAGCGTGCCGCCGACAACGGCAGCGAAAATGGTGAACTGGAAGCTTGCATACCAGGTGAGATGCTTGCCGTTGGTGATGTAGCTCAGCCAGAAGGCGAGGTCTTCGCTCATGGGCTGAGGGTCTTGTCGGCGTACATCACAGTCGGTTCTTCCAGCTGCATTTGGGCTCCCATCACCTCCTCCCACCCTCCCCCATCAAGGGGGAGGTGCATATCGGGGATGTGGCACTAATCTGCCCCCCGCCCACCGCCCGGCACCTCCCCCTTGATGGGGGAGGCTGGGAGGGGGTGAGGCAGCGGGCTCAATACCTGGTCGTTACTCGGCGAAATACGGTCCGCGGCCTTCGAACCACTGGGCGATCAGCTTGTCGACAGTGCCATCCTTCTTGAGGGCGGTCAGGGCGTCGTCGAACTTGGCCTTGAGTTCGGCTTCGTCCTTGCGCAGGCCAGCACCGACGCCGTTGCCGATCATCACGTCTTCGCCGACAAATTCGAGGCTACCGCTGGAGGCGGCGACGACGGGTTCGAGATAGGCGCCATCGGCCAGGATGGTGTCGAGGTTGCCGCCGGCCAGATCGGCCATGGCCTGGTCGGCAGTGCCGAACGAAACGACGGTGTTGTTGGCGCCGAGGTTTTCCTCGGCATAAGCGGCCTGGATGGTGCCGCCCTGGACGCCGACGCGCTTGCCCTCAAGGGCGGACGGGTCGATGCCGGCGCCGGCAGCGGCGACGAACTTGGACGGATCGGGCGGGAAGTAGTTCTGGCTGAAGTCGATGGTTTCGAGGCGCTCGTCGGTGATCGACATGCCGGCCATGATCACGTCGTAGTTGCCGGCGAGCAGGTTGGGGATGATCGAATCCCAGTCATTGGTAATGACTTCGCAGGTGAGGCCAGCCTGGGCGCAGATTGCGGCAGCCAGATCGATCTCGAAGCCGGCAGGCTTGCCGGCGTCATCGAGGAAATTCCAGGGCGCGTAGGCGCCTTCGGTGGCGATGCGCACGGTTTCCTGGGCCTGGGCGGCAGAGCCGAGGGCCAGGACGGTCACTGCGGCGAGGATGAGCTTCTTCATGAGTTTCTCCTTGGGGTGAGTAGTCTGTTGTTTTCTTGTTCTTGGTTTCTAGGCGTGGTCGGCGGCGTTGAGGAACTGTTTGAGGCGGGCGGATTTGGTCGCGCCGAACACCTGATCGGGCGTGCCTTCCTCCTCGATGCAGCCCTTGTGGAGGAAGATGACCCGATCGGAAACCGAGCGGGCGAATTCCATGTCGTGGGTCACCAGGATCATGGTGCGGCCCTCGTCGGCCAGCACCTTGATGACGCGCAGAACTTCGACTTCGAGTTCGGGATCGAGCGCGGAAGTTGGCTCGTCGAACAGCATGACGCGGGGATTGATGCAGAGCGCGCGGGCGATGGCGGCGCGCTGCTGCTGCCCGCCCGAGAGCTGGTTGGGATAGGCGTTGGCCTTTTCGCGGATGCCGACCTTGGCCAGCATGGCGAGTGCTTCCTGCTCGACTTCGCCCTTGGCGCGCTTCTGGACCACCAGCGGCGCTTCCATGACGTTTTCGAGGATGGTGAGGTGGGCCCACAGGTTGAAGCTCTGGAACACCATGCCGAGCTCGGAGCGAATGCGACGGATCTGGTTCTCGTCGCCGATCTGGCGATGAGTGCCGGACCCGCGCAGGACGATCTCCTCGCCGTCGATGGAGACCGTGCCGCTATTGGGCACTTCGAGCATGTTGATGCAGCGCAGCAGGGTGGATTTGCCCGAACCGGAAGAACCGATAAGCGACACAACCTCGCCTTCGCGGGCAGAAAAGGAAATGCCCTTGAGGACTTCGAGGTCGCCGAAAGACTTATGCAGGTCGCGGATGTCCACGACCGGCAATTTTTCCGCAACTGCGGCAGCAGCTTGCGCCATGCTCACCCGATAGCCCGCTCGAAGCGGGCGCCTTCCTGACTGGCGATTGCCTTTTTTTGAGGCTGGCAATCTTGACCGCCTCCAGAAAAGCAGATGCGAGCGAGATAGCAAGCGGAAAGAGCAGTGGTCCACGGGCTATGGCTGCGCTATCCAAGCTTGCATATTGGTGGAGCGCCCATGTTTTACGTGTTGTCCAAGCTGTTCTGGGTGGTTGCGCAGCCGCTCGGTGTGATCCTCGCGCTGCTGCTGCTTGGGATATTGCTGACGACGTTCGGCCGCCGTCGGCTGGGGATGACTGCCAATATAATGGCCTTGGTTGTGCTGGCCCTCTGCGCGTTCAGTTCGCTGGGTTTCCTGATCATCAGGCCGCTGGAAGACCGCTTCGTGCGACCGGCGGAGATGCCGGCGACGGTCGATGCGATCGTCGTGCTGGGCGGGTCGACGCATGCGCGGGTGAGCACGGCGCGCGGGACCAGCGAGCTCAACGAAGCGGGGGATCGATTGACGGAGGCGGTGGTCCTGGCGCGACGCTACCCAGAAGCGCGCCTCGTCTTCTCAGGCGGCGCGGGCATTCTGGAACAGGGCGAAGCGGAGGCCGCCACCGCCGAGCGCTTCTTCCTTGCCATGGGCATAGCGCCGGAGCGCCTCGTTCTGGAGGGAGAGTCGCGCAATACCGACGAGAATGCCGAACTGACCGCCGGCATGATCGGGGAGATCGACGGGCCGGTGGTGCTGGTCACCTCGGCCTTTCACATGCCGCGATCGGTCGGGCTGTTCCGGCGGGTGGGTATCGAGGTGGTGCCGTGGCCGACCGATTACCGCAGTTCAGGTCGCGAGGGCTTTGGGTTGGACGTGGCCAATCCGGCCCATAACGTCAATACAACCAGCATTGCGATCAAGGAGTGGATCGGCCTGGCGGTCTATCACTGGACTGGCAGGATTGCAGAGTTCCTGCCGGCTCAAAGTTCGAACTGATCGGCGGGGATGGTCAGGCGATAGCGAACGCTGTCGCTGTCGATGGAGAATTCGGCGCTTCCGCCCACGGACAGTGGGACGATACGCTCCAGCACCAGGGTGCCGAACCGTGGCTCATGCCGGGGGCGGCTCGCGTCGATGCCCACTTCCTGCCATTCGATCACGAGATCGGGGGCGTCTCCCGAACGTGCTTCGAGATGCGCATCAACCCACACATTGCCGGCCATTCCTTCGGCCAGCGCGCCATGCAGCACGGCATTGGCGGCGAGTTCGTGGATGGCGAGACCGACATGAAGGGATGCGTTGGGCCCAAGCAGCGGGTTGACGCCGGTGACGCGCAGGTTTGCCAGAGCTGCATGGCCGACGCGGGTCAGCTGGGATGCAACCAGCGACTGCAGGAAGGTTCCGCGCCAATTGCTTTCGGTGACGAGATCCTGCGTGCTCGACAGGGCATGCAGGCGACCGCGGAACTTGCGTAGAAAATCCTCGATGCCCTCACTGTGCCGGGCGGTCTGCATAGCCACCGACTGGACGATGGCGAGCAGGTTCTTGGAGCGGTGGCTCACTTCGCGCAGCAGGGATGACATGGTGGCTTCGCGGCGGTGCTCGTCGCTGACATCACTGATGACAGTGGTAACTCCATCTTCGTCGGGCAGCAGCTGGGCCTCGAAGTGGTGCTGACGGGTGCCGTCGTTCAGCTCGAATTCCAGCGTTTGCGCCTGGCCAATGGCGCGGCAGAGATCGTGGGCACGGGCGAAAGGCTCCGCCAGGACGGCGGGCAGGACATCGGCCTCGCGTCGGCCCATCATTTCTACCTGCGGCCAGGCGGCAGGGAGGTTTTCGGCAAGATCGAAACGATGGTCGGTATTCTGGTGCAGCACAGTGACGCCCCGACCGCGCAAGGCCGCAGACAGGGCGCGCAGCCTTGTCTGCATGAACTGGTCGGTTGGCCCCTGGGACATGGACAATACTCACATTCACCGACCAGGGACAAAAAGGGCCTCGCCCGGAGGCGAGGCCGTTTCGCTACCAGTCATTGGCAGGCAGGCCCGATCACGCGCGTCGGATAAAACCCACGACAAGGGAGATGACCAGGAAGGCCAGGAACAGGAAGAACAGGATTTGGGCGATACCCGCCGAGGCGCCGGCAATACCACCGAAGCCGAGCACGCCGGCAATAAGCGCGATCACCAGAAATACGAGCGCATAGTAGAGCATGGAAATCTCCTTGCGGAATTACTGTTTCCACAACGGGTGAGCTTCAGCCCGGTTCCGGCACGGCATAAAAAAGGCCGGGAAAAACCCGGCCTTTGCAAGCAGTTGGTCGAAAATCAGGCCGCTGCGCGGGAGCCTTCGTCAAAGAACAACGCTTGGCTGATCAGCGCCTTGACCATGTCCGGGTTGAACGGTTTGGTGACCAGGAAGGTCGGTTCGGGACGCTCGCCGGTCAGCAGGCGCTCGGGGAAGGCGGTGATGAAGATCACCGGCACCGAATGGGTGTTGAGGATGTCGTTGACCGCATCGATGCCCGAGCTGCCATCGGCGAGCTGGATATCGGCCAGGATCATGCGCGGCCGGGTCTGTGCGAACAAGCTGACCGCTTCCTTGTGGGTGCGCGCGACGCTCACCACCTTATGGCCGAGACTTTCTACCAGCTGCTCGATATCCATGGCGATAAGCGGCTCGTCCTCGATGATCATGATCTCGGTGGCCACCTGGCGCGAGATCTCGATCGTTGCTTCCTCCAGCAGCGAGGCAAACGCATCGTCCTTCACGCTCAGAATCTCAGCGGCCTGCGCGTGCGTGAAGCCTTCTACGGCAACCAGCAGAAAGGCCTGGCGCGGGCGCGGTGAGAGATTGGCCAGATTGGTCGCAGCACGCTGTTCCCACGCGAAGCGAGAGGTCGGCTGCGGAACTTTCACCGCCGATGAGGAGAACAGTGCTGAAAAGAGCTTATAGAGCGCAATGCGGTCGTTCGTTGCTTCGGGAAACAACGAAACATCGGCAATGAGAGCTTCGAGAGTGGCAGCGACGTAAGCATCGCCGGAGGTTTGCGACCCGGTCACAGCCCGGGAAAACCGCCGCAGGTACGGCAGGTGCGGAGCAATCCGCGTGGACAAAGTCATTAGTGAACTCCCAGTGACGCTTGACGCTTTTAGGCGCACGAAACCTCTAAACGGAAGCTGCCGCCAAAAGTTCCTGAGCTTGCGGAACTTTTTTGTCCGTGGTGCATTTAGTGCGGAACACGGGGCAATCTCAAGATAATCGGTCTAGGCATGATAAAGGACAAACTGGTGACCCAGCAACGTATGCGGACGCAGGCGGGGCGGGCAGATGATGGGCTGGGTCCGAATACGGACATCGGCGCACGTTTGCGTGCGCTCTACGGCGCGGTGCAGGACGAAGGCGTTCCTGACCAGCTGCTCGACCTGCTCGAAAAGCTCGATGCCGCCGAACAGCAGCATAAGGACAAGAACGCACCCCGTGGCGGGGAGTAGCGCCATGACCACAGAACCGACGACGTTCAAGCGCGAGATGCTCGCGACCTTGCCCAGCCTGCGCGCCTTTGCTGTGTCGCTGACCGGCAAGCACGACAAAGCCGATGACTTGGTGCAGGACACCGTGATGAAGGCTTGGGCCAAGCAGTCCAGCTTCGAGATGGGCACCAACATCAAGGCCTGGCTCTTCACCATCCTGCGCAATGAGTTCTACAGCCAGATGCGCAAGCGCGGCCGTGAAGTGCAGGACAGCGATGGCGCGTTCACCGAGCGGTTGTCCGTGCATCCCTCACAGTACGGCTCGATGGATATGCAGGACTTCAAGAAGGCCCTGTCACAACTGCCCGACGATCAGCGCGAAGCGGTGATTCTCATCGGGGCCTCTGGGTTTTCCTACGAGGAAGCGGCCGACATCTGCGACTGCGCCGTGGGCACGATGAAGAGCCGCGTCAGCCGTGCCCGCACGCGCCTACAGGATATCCTCAAGATATCGGGCGAGGCAGATTACGGTCCGGACGCGGTGTCGGCGCAGGTTACGACCCACAACCACTCGTTCTAGGGTGACACCGGTAGAATCTGGCGTATCGCGTTGGCCAGATCGTCCTCTGCCATGGGTTTGACAAGCACAGGGACGCCCGGAAAATCCGGGTGTCCTTGTCGTATGGCGCCATCAGCAGAGCTGATCACGACGGGGATATCCCTGTCGCGAAGGCTTTGCACGAGTGCCATCGACACAGGCTGGTGCTGCCGAAGCTCGACGATGGCAAGGCCAAGCGCATCCCAATGCTGTCCGAGCTCATGCGCCTCATCAGCACTGCGGGCGAAGAGCAGCTGGTCCGCGCTCATGCCTTCCAGCATTCGCTGGATATCGAGCGCAATGAGAAATTCGGCCTCGACAACGAGGATGGTCTTGCCGTCCAGCATGGGTGGTTCCACAAATCTGAGCCCCACCCCTTAGTGACGAGCGATGGCGTCGCCGTCATTTAAATTTGACATGTGCTGGAACGCCTTAGAGCTCGGCGCGTTGATCGCCTAATTCTCACTTCCAACGCTTCCGGTGCCCATTGAGTTACGTCCTCCCAAGCTCCGGACGACGTGTCCCATGTGAGCAATGTCCACTGCGCGCCATCGGCAGTTTCCGGGAGTTCGAGCCGCAGGAACTGCGCTTTGTCTCATCGTTCAAGACAGGCGAACTGACGGCCGAAACCGGCACGACCCTGATGTCGGAGGGGACGCATAGCGCGCACCTGTACACCCTGCTCTCAGGATGGGCGTTTCGCTACAAGTCGCTGCCCGACGGACGGCGACAAATCCTCAACTACATGTTGCCGGGTGATCTGGTGGGGCTGCAAGGCTCCATCATCGGGGAGATGGAGCACTCGGTGGAGGCGCTGTCCTCGCTGGTGCTCTGCGTGTTCCAGCGCGACCGGCTCAACGAGCTGTTCCGCAATCACCCCGGACTGGGGTTCGACATCACCTGGTTGGCGGCGCAGGAGGAGCGCATGCTCGACGAGCATTTGCTGAGCCTGGGGCGCCGCACGGCAATGGAGCGGGCCGCCTACCTCATCGCGTTCCTCTACCATCGTGCGGCATCGGTGGGGCTGGGGACCGGCAAATTGCTGCATATCCCCATTACCCAGCAGCACGTTGCCGATACGCTGGGACTTTCCATCGTCCATACCAACAAGACGCTGCGAAAATTGGCTGATCGCAAGATGATACGCTGGCTCGACCGCGCCTGTGAGGTTGTCGATATCGACGGATTGATGGAGGTCTCCGGCTGGGAGGGACCATCCGAGCGCAAGCGACCATTGATATGAACACAAGGTCGGCCTCAAATATGCCACTGCCATGCGCCAAGCACGATCCTGCGGCACGTGGGGCAGAATCGCTGTCGGTGTTGCGCTGGTAATCGGATGACCATCGCGAGCGACATGACAGAGCACAGACAGGACGGCGTCCGCTTGAGGCGCATCGGCCGGCGCGTTGCCATTTGGGCATCGTTGTCGCTGGTGCTGCTCGCCGCCGTCGCCTCGCTCGTACTGGTGCAGAGCATGGATCGCCAGATCGGCGACATGGCGCGCACCTATGATGTTCGCAACCAGGCGCGCGAACTGACCATTGCCCTCAGCGAAACCGAAAGCAGTCAGCGTGGCTATGTGCTGACGCGGGATGACAGCTATCTTCAGACCTACAGGCGGGCCGCAGCAGACATTGATGCCAGCGTATTGGCGCTGATCGCTGTTACTGACGACGATCCGTCACGCGCCGCACGGGTCAACGACATCACCGGGGATATTGCCGCCAAGATCGCCGAGATGGCGCGCACGGTGGATCTGGTCAACTCGCAGCGAACGGCCGAAGCGAGGACGCTGATCCAGACGGGAATGGGTGAGCGGCTGATGGACGAGGTGCGCGCGGCGCTAGAGCAGTTCATCAGCGATGAAAACCAGAACCTGCTCGATCGCAACCGGAGCATAGATACGATGCGGCTGTCGCTGGTCGGGGCAATCGTGGCTGCCTTGGCCGGGGCCGTTATCCTGGCTTACATCCTGTTCACACGCACCCAGCGCGAGGTGACGGCGCTGGCGCAGAACCGCAATCTGCTGCGCAGCGAGAAGGAAGAGCTCGAGTCTTTGGTGCGCGAGCGGACGCAGGCGGTGGAAGAGGCGCGCGCCCATGCCGAGCGCGAGCGCGAGCGCGTCGAGGCGCTGCTGCAGGACAGCAGCCACCGCATCGGCAATTCATTGGCCACGGTGTCGTCGCTGCTGGGCCTGCAGCTGATCCGCAGCAAGTCGGATGAGGTTCGCCAGGCACTGGAGGCAGCACGTTCCCGCGTCCATGCCATTGCTTCGGCACACCGCCGGCTCCGGCTGGGGGATGATCTCGAAACCGCGAGTGCGGACGATTTTCTCGACGCAGTGCTCGAAGATCTGGCATCGACCGTTACCGGCACCAAGGCGGTGACGCTGACCGGCGAAATCGACCCCATCGTGATCGGCGCCCGCGATGCGACGACCGTGGGCATTCTGGTCGGCGAGCTGGTGACCAACGCGCTCAAGCATGCGTTCCCGGAGGACCGCAGCGGCACGGTGACCGTGCGTCTGCGGCGTGACGCTGACGGTGTGCCGACGCTGACCGTCACCGATGATGGCGTGGGCATAGCCGAGGACAGCCAGCCGGGCGAAGGCGGCCTGGGCTCGGTCATCGTCAAGCAGTTGGCGAACCAGTTTGGCGGCGTTCCGCAATATCTGCGGCGCGAAGGCGGCGGGCTGTCGGTGGTCGTGCCGCTGCCCGGTATCGACAAGAATGTTTCGCCGCCTGCCTGACCCCAAGAATGGAGCCTATCCTTGCGCATTGTGGCTATTCTCAACCGCGATGGCGGAACGCTTCGGACTATGGATCTGGAGATCTTTTGCACTACGGCGCGTGAGGTGTTTGAGCGGCACGGCCATGTGCTGGAGTGCAAGATCGTAGCCGGAAACGCGGTCGAAGCCGCTTTGCAGACTGCGGCAAAGACCAAAGGCGTGGATGCCATCCTGGCCGGGGGTGGTGATGGGACGATTTCCGCCGCCGCAGGCATAGCCTATGCTTCCGGCGTGCCGCTCGGGGTGCTGCCGGCGGGCACCATGAATCTCTTTGCCCGGGCGCTCAAAGTGCCGCTCGATCTGCCGGGCGCGTTGGAGGCAATCGCAGCTGGCGAAATTGGCACGGTGGACATTGCCACCGCCAATGACCGACCGTTCGTGCATCAGTTCGGCGTTGGCATTCATGCGCGGCTGGTGCGTATCCGCGAGGGGATGACCTATAGCAGCCGGGTGGGCAAGATGCTGGCCAGCTTGCGCGCCATTGGTGCTGCGGCCATCAATCCCCCCGAATTCGATGCCGAACTCGTCACCAAGCGGGGTGTGGAGAAGTGCCGGGTGTCCGGTATCGCGGTTTCCAACAATCCGCTGGGTGAAGGGCAGATCCACGCCGACCGGCTCGATGCCGGCATACTTGGCGTCTATGTTGCGGCGCCGGTGTCGACGTCGGCACTGATCAGGCTTGCGGTGGATGTCTTCCTCGGCAGTTGGCGCGCCAGCCCGATGGTCTCCGAGAAGGAGGTTGAGGAGGTGACCCTACATTTCCCCAAACGCAAGCGCGGGGCGCATGCCGTGATCGATGGCGAGCTGATCAAGCTTGATCGATCGGTGGCCCTCAAGGTCCATCCGGGGGCGCTGAAGGTCATTTTGCCCAAGCTGCCTATCGCCAGCTGAAAAAGGTGGAACCAATCGGGTTGAGACGCGTTTGGTCCGGATTATCTGGCGTCGTGCCTGGATAGTGGGGCGTATTTGTAAGCGTCAGGACTGGAATTGACAGACTTAGGGGCTCCGTTGCCGGACAGCGTCCGGGCGGTGATTGACGACCCGATACGGTTGGGGGCGCTTGACGCGCTCAACATGACGGATGAGCCGGACGCCGATTTTGCGCGGCTGAGCCGGACCGTCGCGCATATTTTCAAGGCCGAGTTCGGACTGGTCACGCTGGTCGGCGCGGAATGGCAGTCGTTCCATGGCTGCTTTGGCGCCGAAGGCATGACCGGCAACAAGACCGAACTGTCTTTTTGCGCACACACCTTGGCCTCGCCTGATGACGTGACCGTCGTGCTCGATGCCAGCACCGACGAGCGCTTCAAAGCCAATTTGCTGGTGACCGACGCACCGCAAATACGCTTTTATGCTGGCGCACCGATCATTATCGCCGGACAGCGGCTTGGGACGCTGTGCGTGCTGAGCGCCAGGCCGCGAGACGCGGTTGATCCGGCGCTGCTCGAACAGCTTGTCGATCTGGCAGGCGTGGCTGCTGCACTGTTTGCACTCAAGGACGAAGCGCGGGTGCGGGCGCGGACGGCTGCGGCTTTGCTGCGCGAGGAGTGGCGGCATGCCTTGACGCTGGAGGCCGGCAAGGTCGGCAGCTGGGTCTGGGACGTGCGCACTGGTGAAGTGGCCTGCAACGACATGTTCAGGCGGATGTACGGGCTTGCCGAAAGCGGGCCGGTGCGGGTGGATGATGTGCTCGAGGCCACACACCCGGCCGATCGGGCCACGGTACGATCCGGAATCGAGGCCAGTCTTCGCGATGGCGTGGACTACGGCGCCGAGGCGCGGGTCGGCAATTCTGGACGCTGGCTGACTATGCGCGGCCGGGTCTATCAGCGCGATGCCGAGGGCAAGGCGCTGATCATGATGGGCGCCAGTATCGACATCACCGAGAGCAAGCAGTCCGCCGACCAGACGCGGCTGCTGCTGCGCGAGCTCAATCATCGGGTGAAAAACACGCTAGCGATGATCCAGTCGGTGGCGCGGCAGACCATCCGGCAGAATCCGGATCCGCGGGCCTTCATCGAGGCCTTTTCAGGCCGGCTGCGGACGATTTCGGATGCGCATGTGCTGCTGGCCGACCGGGACTGGTCGGGTGTGCAGCTCTATGAGGTTATCGCGTCTCAGCTGGGACCGAACTTCCTGACCAATCCCGATCGGGCCGAGGTCAGCGGCAGCGACGTCATGCTGCCGGCCGATCATGCGCTGGGGCTTGGGCTGATCCTGCATGAGTTGACCACCAATGCCATGCGGCATGGGGCCTGGTCGGACGACAAGGGCACTGTCAGCATTCGCTGGGACATCAAGACCGCGCCGGAGCGCGGTCTGGCGCTGAACTGGCGCGAGATCGGCGGGCCCCAGGTCAGCCCGCCGCAGGAACACGGTTTGGGCACCAGGCTGATCGAACGGAGCCTCGCTAAAGTACTCGACAGCGAAGTGAAGCTCGATTTCACGCCTGATGGCGTGGTGGCCGATGTGTGGCTGCCGTTGCCGACTGAGGATAATTGATCCTCAGTCGTTGTCGTCTTCGTCGCCGCTATTGCGCACTAGTAGGAACGCCGCGATGGCGGCCGCCGGCAGGCCCAGCGTTCGCACCAGCGGCGACCGCAGTAAGACCGGCAAGGCCGTCAATGCCGCCGTGGTGACGAAAGCGCTGGTCTCGCTGGACCGGCGCTTCTTGACCGCCTCGCGCCGGTGACGGCTTTCACCAATGCGGCTGCCGAGATAGACGGCCAGCGCGAGCAACAGAAAGCTGCCGGCGAAGATGAGCGCCGCATAGATCGACCCGACGAGATCGCTGAGGGCGATGAAGCCGGCGACCAATAGAAACACCAGACCCGTCAAGCCAAACAACACCATCGCCGCATTGACGAGGATTGTTGCCTTGACGCGATCGGTTATGGCCTCAACCTCAATGCCGAGGAGGGCCGCGAGAGGCACCAGCAAATGCATGGTGTTCAGCGCCGCGACAGCAGAGCCAGAATAAAGCCGATGCCCACCGCGCTTGCCACGGCGGTCAGTGGCTTTTCGCGGATGGTGTCCTTGAGCTGCTTTTCCATGGCGCCGGCCTGGTCCTGTACATCGTCGATGACGTGCTGGCCCTGGCGCTGCAGGTGGCGCATTTCGCTCTTGGCGACGTCGCGCACTTCGCTGACCTTTTCGTTGCTCAGCTTGGCCAGCGTCGCGGCAATTGCCTTGAGGTCGGACTGAAGCTGAGCGACCTGGTCCTCAAGCTGCTCTTCGCGCGGCTTGGTGTTGGACCGTGTGCCGGTCGGGCGCTTGGGACGGGTCGGTGCGAGATCTGAAGTGGTAGCCATGTGACGCTCCTTCTAGCTGTTATGGCGACAACGCCTGAAAATCCAAGGAGTTCCGAGCGTTCAATAGAAAGACACCCCGACACGCGTTGCAGCGTATCGGGGTGACAAGGGGCGGGCAAAGGGGGGCGACCTTGGCCCGCAGGGCGCATTCCACTTGGTGGAACCAGGGGACTGGCTGCGCCCGTTTATTCTTCTCGACTGCTAGACGCGGCCCATCAGCACGAGGATGAGAACGACAACCAGCACGACGCCGAGAATACCGGATGGGAAGTAGCCGAAACCGCGCGAATAGCCCCAGCTGGGCAGTGCGCCGATCAACAGCAGAATCAGGATGATGATGAGAATTGTACCGAGACCCATGGTAGCTCTCCTATTGTTATTGGACGCATGAGGCGCCTGGTGGACGCGCTGGCGTCTAGAGAATTGCGAGCATCAGGCCAGCAGCGGTGGCCAGGATAAGAAGGGCAGGCGCAAGGGCCTTGAGGACGCTGGCATAGTGGGTTTCCCCGTCATAGCCTTCCGTCCAGACCATGGCTGTACGACCTGCGTGTTCAAGCGCCTTGATGTCGATATTGCTCATGGTGGCCTCCGCAGAACCTGTTTCAGTGCGCGATGTTGCGACTGTCCAAGCAACGGGCAGGGATCACATTTGGTTCCGCGATCGCAGTTGAAACAAATGGCGCGTTATTCTACGCGCAATACGTCGACCGACTGTTTGGTCTCGTGCGAGCCGTGCGTTTTGAGCACGCCGACGATCGGCGAGATATCGGCGTAGTCGCGACCGTGGCCGATGGAGATGTGGTCGGGGCCGGCGATCAT
Source organism: Devosia sp. SL43 (assembly GCF_021729885.1). NCBI lineage: Bacteria > Pseudomonadati > Pseudomonadota > Alphaproteobacteria > Hyphomicrobiales > Devosiaceae > Devosia > Devosia sp. SL43. The sequence continues at coordinate 1,560,298 of NZ_CP063401.1, read as the reverse complement.
GGCGTTGGTGGGGTCGAACTCGACCCAGCCGATATGCTGGCCGCACCAGGCACGCACCCATGCATGCATGGCGTCGGCCCCTTCGAGGCGCGGCTTGCCCTTGGGCGGGTTGGTCCGCAGGAAGCCGGAGACGTAGCCGGCCGGGATACCGACACCGCGCAGGCCCGCGATCATGACATGTGCGAAGTCCTGGCAGACGCCCTTGCGCAGGGCAAAGGCCTCGGCGGGCTTGGTCTCGACGTCGGTTGCCTTGGGGTCGTAGGCGAAATCGCGGTGGATCGCCATGCAGAGCGCAGTCGCGGCAGCCATGACCGATTGCGTGTCAGCGATAACCGCTTCGACATAGTCGGTGATGGCGGGGACGGTCTGCACGCGCGGCGACGCGGCAAGGAAATGGTGGGGACTGTCGGGCTCGACCGACCAGTAGCGGGACACTTCCCGATTGAGACCCTGCAGCGAGGGCGACAGGTCAGCAGGCGGATGGATATCCTCGACCTGCACCCGGGCGGTGAGGCGGACATCGAGACGATCGTGCGGTTCGACATAGGTCACGGCGGTGGCCGAATTGCCGAAGAAATCGGTGAAGGTGCTTTCACGCTGCGGCCGCGGCTCGAAGGACAGGCTGGATGCCACGACGCGCTGCACACCCGGCACGGTGATCGGCGCAACACGGATGAGGTGCCGGCCGCCATGCACGGTTGCGTCGTAGTCGTAGGTCAGTTCGAGGCGGATGTCATAAAGCATGGCGGCTACACGAAGTAGGCCGAGGCGACGAGGCTCGACAGCATGCCGATTTCGGCCGCGAGCTTGTCGAGTGCTTCCGGCGTCATATCGGCGGCCACGGCGATGCGCAGGTCGGTCTCGATCTGCAGAGCTGCCTTGGCGGCCGGCGACAGTATGCCGTCGTCGATACCACCAGGCAGCATTTCGATCTGGGTGCGCAATTCGGTGATCTGGAACTGGACCGAGCGCGGATTGAGCGGATCGAGCACGAGCAGGTCCGTGGCGCTCTGCGTGCCGGCGCTGACCGAGTAGCGCCGACGATGCGACATGACGCTGTCGCCGATTTCGAGCAGCATTTCGAGCGAGCCGTCGGGCGCGTCCTTGTCGGTCAGCCAGCCGGTGATGCGGGCGATCTGGATGGCGCGCTCGAGGCGGCGACCGAGTTCGAGGAAGCGCCAGCCGGCAAAGCGATACATGTTCTCATGTACGAGGCCGGAAAAGCCCGCCAGCTTGCGCAGCAGCACGGTCATGGCGCGGGTAGCATCGTCGCCCGGTTCGATCTTTTTTGCAAAGCGTTGCGCAGTCTTCTGCAGATCATTGAGGGCGAGCCAGCCATCGGGCGAGAATCGGTCGCGGATCTGGCCGGCACTGTGGACGGCGCTGTCGATGGAGGACAGCAGGCCCATCGGCATGGCCTCGGAGGCATCGACATCGATGGTTTCGAGGAAGTCGGCGCAATGCTTGAGGATCGGCAGGTCGGGCTTGGACAGCTCGGCCAGCCGGGCATTGTAGGCGCGCAGGATACGGACGGCTGACTCGCAGCGCTCGGCATAACGTCCCAGCCAGATCAGGTTATCGGCGGCGCGACTGGGCAGGCTGCCAGGCGAGTTGCGAACGAGCTTCTCGCCATCCTGGGGCAGCAGGGTAACGCGCTCGACCGGCTTGGAGGACAGCACCCACACGTCGGCCGCCTGGCCGCCGCGCTGCATGGCAATGGCGGTGGTGTCGAGGGTCGAACCGACGCGGGCAAAGCCGCCGGGCATAATCGTCCAGCCTTTGTCAGTGCGGGCGGCGTAAACGCGCAGGGCGATGGGACGCGGTTGCAGTTTGCCGTCGACATAGACGGGGGCGGTGGACAGCTGCACCGGCTCCTGGCCGACATAGTCGGCGCCATTGGCCCGGATGCGGTCGAGCAGAACGGCCTTCTGGTCGGCAGGAATGGTCGAGCCGAGCATGGTGCCGCGCTGGTCATCGAAGGGCAGCGTCGTGGCGAAGGCCGGGCCGATCATCAGGTTGTCGAAATTGTCGATGACGTGGCGTTGCTCGCCGGGCTGACCGCACCACCATGTGGCGATTTCGGGCAGCAGCATGCTCTCGCCGAGCAGCTTCCTGGCGAGGCGGGGCATGAAGGCCGCCAAAGCACGGGTTTCGAGCAAGCCCGTGCCCAGGGCATTGATCATCGAGACCGAGCCATGGCGCAGGGCCTCGACCATGCCGGGCGTGCCGATGCGGCTGTCGTAGCGCAGCTCGAGCGGATCGACGAAGCTGGCATCGACGCGGCGCCACAGCACGCTGATCGGCTTGGGGCCGGCAACGGTCCGCACCATGACCTTGCCGTCCTCGACGACCAGATCTTCGCCTTCGAGCAGCATCAGGCCGAGATAGCGGGCAATATAGGCGTGTTCGAAATAGGTTTCGTTGAGCTGGCCCGGCGTCAGGATGGCGACGCGGCCACCATCGCGCTTGGCCTCGTCAAACAGCGTATCACGGAAGCCGCGGAAGAAGCCGGCCAGACGATGCACATTCATGTCCGAATAGATGTCGGACAGCGCGCGCGTGGTGGCGACGCGATTTTCGAGGGCGAAGCCGGCACCCGATGGCGCTTGCGTCCGGTCGCCGAGAACCCACCAGGCGCCATCGGGGCCACGGCCGAGTTCGAAGGCGCAGAAATGCAGGTAGTGACCGCTGGCCGGTTTGACGCCGACAAGTGGCCGCAGGAACTCGCCATTGCGGGCGATCAGTTCGGGTGGCAGCAGACCCTGCTGAACCAACGTGTTGTCGCCATAGATATCGGCGATGACGGTTTCCAGCAGTTCAGCACGCTGGATAAGGCCAGCGCTGATCCGGGACCAGTCGGCCTCATCGATCAGCAGCGGCACATGCGCCAGGGGCCAATCTCGTTCGCGGCCTTCGGCGCCGTCATACTTGCGGTAGAACACGCCGGCGTCGCGCAGATACTGGTCGGCGCGCTCAAAGCGGGCAGCAAGCTCGGTGGGGCCGAGCTTGTCGAATGCGGCCATCAGTTGCGACCAGCCCGGACGGATATTGCCGCTTGGGTCGATCATCTCGTCGGGCACGCCGGGCTGCAGCCGGTAATCAGCAATAATGCTGGGTCCGGCTGGAGGCTTGCCCTTCGATTTCTGATTCCGCATTTCCATGCCTACCAGAAGCGCGGCGGTCGGCGCAGGTCAAGCGTCAGCGGGAATTCGTCCGCAGGCTTTTCCGGACGAAGGGCGTAACCGCCGGCCGTGTAGTTCTGGGGAACAAAACGCGCGAGGCGACGCGCCTCGGCCTCGTTGCCGTTGATGGGGAAGGTATCGTAGCTGCGGCCGCCGGGATGGGCGACGTGATAGACGCAGCCGCCGACCGGGCGCTGGGTCCAGGTATCGTAGATGTCGAAGACCAGCGGTGTGTTGATCGGCAGCACAGGATGCAGGCCCGAGGCGGGCTGCCAGGCTTTGTAGCGGACGCCGGCGACGGCCGTCCCGGCCTGATCGGTTGTGCGAAGCGGGACAGGGCGCTGGTTGCAGGTGACGGCGTAGCGTTCGGGGTTGATGCCTTCGAGCTTGACCTGCAGGCGCTCGACCGAGCTATCGACAAAACGCACGGTGCCGCCGATGGCGCCCTGTTCGCCCATGACGTGCCAGGGTTCGAGCGCCTGGCGCAGTTCGAGATGGACGCCCTCGTATTCGACCTCGCCGCAGAACGGGAAGCGGAATTCGAGCTGGGCGGTGAACCAGGCGGGATCGAGCTTGAATCCGTGGCGATCAAGATCGGCCAGGATGTCGAGGAAGTCCTGCCAGACATAGTGTGGCAGCATGAAGCGATCGTGCAGCGTCGTGCCCCAGCGGGCAAACGAGCCGTCGGCCGGATCGGTCCAGTAGCGGGCTATGAGAGCGCGGATCAGTACCTGCTGGGCCAGCGACATGCGCGCATTGGGCGGCATTTCGAAGCCCCGGAATTCGACAAGGCCGAGGCGGCCGGTGGGGCCGTCGGGGGAGTAGAGCTTGTCGATGCAGATTTCCGAGCGGTGGGTATTGCCGGTGACGTCGACGAGCAGGTTGCGGAACAGGCGGTCGACAAGCCACGGCAGCGGCGGCGGATTGCCGGACTGCGGGTGCGGCACCTGCGCCATGGCGATTTCGAGTTCGTAGAGGCTGTCGTGACGGGCCTCGTCGAAGCGCGGCGCCTGGCTGGTCGGGCCGATGAACAGGCCGGAGAACAGGTAGGACATGGCCGGGTGGCGCTGCCAGTGGAGGACCAGCGACTTGAGCAGGTCGGGCCGGCGCAGGAACGGGCTGTCGCCCGGTGTGGCGCCGCCAACCACCACGTGATTACCGCCGCCGGTGCCGGTGTGGCGGCCATCGATCATGAACTTGTCCGCACCCAGGCGCGACAGGCGGGCTTCCTCGTAGATCGCCGTTGTGGTGGCGACACAATCGTCCCAGCTGGAGGCGGGGTGAATGTTGACCTCGATCACACCAGGATCGGGGGCGACGCGGATGACGTTGAGGCGGGGATCGGATGGCGGCGAATAGCCTTCGAGGTGGACGGGCTGGCCGACAGCCCTGGCCGCGGCTTCGACGGCAGCGACGAGTTCGAGATAGTCTTCGAGCTTTTCGACCGGCGGCAGGAAGACACAGAGGCGATGGTCGCGGATTTCCGCAGTGACGGCGGTGCGGACTTCGCCCTCGATCTCGCTGATTTCCTGCTCGGTGCGGTCCTGCTGTTCGCTCGATGCCGTGAACGACGATGCGGTCTGAGCGCGTGGATCGGCCTCGAGGCCGGTCTTCTGGCGGGCCAGGAGCTCGACCGGATCGGGCAGCGGCCCACGTGGCGCGCCGGGATCCATGGCGACAACATGCGGATATTCGGTGGGTTTGATATGCTTGAGCGAGCTCAGCGGCAGGCGATAGCCGGCCGGGCTGTCGCCGGGAGCGAGGAAAAGCTTGCCGCGGCGGGTCTTCCATTTTTCGGTGAGCCAGGGGCTCGACGCGGCGGCGTTCCAGCGCTGCACCGGGAGAACATAGCCGGTCGGATTGGTCAGGCCGCGCTCGAACACCTTGGCAATGCGTGAGCGGGCTTCGGGGTCGGCCAGCTCGGAATTGGCCGGGTCGACGTTTGAGGGGAGGTTGGCCTCTTTGAGCAGCCACTCGCCCGGATCTTCGTAGGCTTCGTCGATGGTCTCGCCGGTGAGGCCAAGATTGTGCGCAAAGCTATCAAGAAACTTGCGGGCGTCGGCATGGGTTGCCGTGGTCTTGACCCCTTCGCGGGCGATCAGCTTTTCATCGGTCCAGACCGGCTTGCCGTCGAGGCGCCAGTAGAGCGAGAAGGTCCAGCGTGGCAGCGTCTCGCCGGGATACCACTTGCCCTGGCCGTAATGCAGCATGCCATTGGGAGCGAAACGTTCGCGGATGCGGCGGATCAGGTCATCGGCGAGGTTGCGCTTGGTAGGGCCGACGGCGCCGGTGTTCCATTCGTCGGCCTCGAAATCATCGATGGACACGAAGGTGGGTTCGCCACCCATGGTGAGGCGGACGTCGTTGTCTTCCAGCACCCGGTCGACTTGGTGCCCCAGAGCATCGAGTTCGTCCCAGCTGGCGTCTGAAAATGGCTTGGTGATGCGCGGGTGTTCGGCGACGCGCGTCACCTTCATGTCGAAGTCGAACTCGACTTCAGCATAGGAGGCGAAGCCGGAGATCGGTGCTGCGTTGCGGAAATGCGGCGTGGCGGCCAGCGGCACATGGCTTTCGCCGGTCAGGAGCCCAGAGGTGGGGTCGAGGCCGACCCAGCCGGCACCGGGGAGATAGACCTCGCACCAGGCATGCAGATCGGTGAAATCGTGGTCGGTGCCGGCGGGACCGTCGAGCGAGACGAGGTCGGGCTTGAGCTGGATCAGATAGCCGGAGACGAAGCGGGCGGCAAAGCCGAGATTGCGCAGGGTCTGGACCAGTAGCCAGCTGGAATCGCGGCACGAGCCCTTGGCATTGCCGAGCGTTTCCTCGGGTGTCCAGACGCCCGTCTCCATGCGCACGATATAGGCGATGTGCTGCTGGATGGAGGCATTGATGGCGGTGACGAAGTTGACTGTGTTGGCAGCCCTCTTGTCGATGCCGTCGATGAATTTCTGCAGCAGTGGGCCTACAGGTTCAGGCTGCATGTAGATGGAAAGATCGGCCCGGATGTCCTCCGGATATTCGAAGGGGAACGTCTCGGCGCTCTCTTCGACGAAGAAATCGAATGGGTTATAGACCGTCATGTCGGCGACGAGGTCGACTTCGATCTTGAGCTCGGTCACCGGCTCGGGAAACACGAAGCGCGTCAGGAAATTGCCGTAGGGATCCTGCTGCACGTTGACGAAGTGCAGCGAAGGCGAAACCTTGAGCGAATAGCTCAGCACCTTGGTCTTGGAATGCGGCGCCGGTTGCAGCCTGATGATCTGGGGCTGGAGGACGACCGGACGGTCGTACTTGTAGTGCGTCAGATGGTAGACGGCGGCTTTGATCGACATGCGTTCAGGTCGCTCGCTTCAGGCCACGAAATTTTGACTTCCCGGTAAAGAGCTTAGCGAGTGTCGGGCACTACCGCTAGGGCGCATCTCGCAGATCAGACCATCGCGTCGATGATCTGCCTCTGGCGCAGCATTTCGAGAAAGATGCGGTAGTCCTTGTCGAACTGGGTGCGTGCGACGGGGTCCGGTGCCCGGGAGCGGCCGCCTTGCTGCATGGCGACGCAGGCCGCATCGAGCGTGGGATACAGCCCGGCGGCAGTGGCGGCGACCATGGCCATGCCAAGGAGCGTGGCATCCTTGGCCGAGGATTCGACGACCGTGCAGCCGGTGGCGTCGGCATAGAGTTCCATCAGCACAGCATTCTTGGTGTGGCCACCTGTGACATGCAGCGTGTCGATGGCGTAGCCGCGCGTGTTGAGGGTTTCGAGAATGTGGCGAACGCCCAAGGCGATGGACACGCTAGTGCGCCAGTAAAGGCGGCAGAGCGAATCGAAATCGCTGTCCAGCGTGAGGCCGGAGATGACGCCGAGGGCGAAGGGATCGCCCAGCGGGGATCGGTTGCCGTGGAAATCAGGGAGAACGTGGAGGCGATCGGCGAGGGCGAGACCCTCGCGTTGGCGGAGCTCCATGATCCGCGCGGCGATGGCGCGGTGACGGTCGGCGGTCGGTTCGCCACCGGCGCCGTGCCAGCGAATGATGTGGTCGAGCAGAGCTCCGGTGGCGGATTGGCCGCCCTCGTTGAGCCAGACGCCGGGCAGGACAGCGCCGAAATAGGGGCCCCAGACGCCTGAGGTCGGGCGGGCTTCAGCCGACAGCGCCATGACGCAGCTGGAGGTGCCAGCGATGAGGGCGAGGTGCCGGTCGATGGTCTCGACGTCATGGGTGAAGGCGCCAAGGACACCCAAGGCGCCGGCATGGGCGTCAATCAGGCCGACGCCGACATGGCAGGCGGTGGTCAGACCCAGCTGGGTGGCGGCTTCTGATGTCAGCACGCCGATGTCAGCACCAACGGGACTGGCCTGCTCCGGCAGCGCGGCCTTTGCGATCATGTCGTCGAGGCCGACCATGGCGAGGAAGTCGCGCTGCCAGCCGGGGTTGGTATGGGCAAGGTAGGTCCATTTGCAGGTCAGGGTGGATTGCGAGCGGGCGAAGGAGCCGGTGGCTTTCCACGACAGGAAGTCCGCCAGGTCAAACATCATGCCGGATCGAGCCCAGCTCTGCGGCATGTGCCGCTTGAGCCACATCAGCTTGGGCACTTCCATTTCCGGCGACATGACGCCGCCAGCATAGTTCAGCACCGGGTGGCCGGTGCTGTTGCACTCGTCAGCCTCCTTCAGGGCGCGATGATCGAGCCAGACTACGGTGTCCCAGCGGTCTTCGCCGTTGGTCGAGACGGTGACCGGCTGACCATCGGCATCGCGGATCACGAGGGAGCAGGTGGCGTCGAAACTGAGGCCGACGACGTCTTCGGGGGCAGCGCTCGCAAGGGTCATGGCCTCGCGAATGGCCATGCAGGTGGCCTGCCAGATTTGTTCGCTATCGTGCTCGGCATGATTGGCATCGGTGCGGTTCATCGCGATGGGATGCTCGGCGCGGCCCAGCAGCGCGCCTTGCGGCGTCAGTACGCCGGCCCTTGCACTCCCCGTGCCTACATCCACTGCCACCAGGAGGCTTTTGGTCAACCCTAGAGCGCCTTCTTATCGGTTCGCAGCGACCTTACTCGATCGGGCAAGGCATGCATATCGTCGAAAATGTCGTCCGGCCCAAGGGTTTCGATCTCGGCGAGGAGACCACCCCGGGCGATATGACTACCCCCCACATAGCCGAAGACCCGCATGCCGGCGCGCTGTGCAGCGGTGATCCCGGCGGGACTATCTTCGATGACGAGGCAGCGACGGGGATTAGCGCCCATAGCTTGGGCGGCGTGGAGGAACAGGTCGGGCGCCGGTTTGCCGTGCTCGACCATGCTGGCGGAGTAGATGGTGTGCTTGAACCAGGGCAGGAGGCCGGTCAGTTCAAGGCTGAGCAGGATGCGTTCGGGGCTTGAGGACGAGGCCACGCAGAACGGGGTGTCGAGCTGGCTGAGGATGGCGGGAAGCCCGGGATTGGCCCGCAACTCCTGGCGATAGAGTGCGTAGAGATCGTCGCGCATCGATTGGAGGGCGGCGGCGCCCAGTGGCGCACCATGGCTGTCGACGAGGCTGGCAGAGATGGAGGCGAGCGAGCGGCCGAGATAGTCTCGGTAGGCGGTTTCCGTCGTGACTTCAATGCCTTGCGCGGCAATGGCGGCCACCAGTACTCGCATGGCGAGGGGCTCGCTGTCGACCAGGACGCCGTCGCAATCGAAGATGATGAGGTCGATGGCGCTCATGGCGCCGGCCTAGAGGCTACCCGCCAGATAGCGTTCCAGTGTGGCCTTGGTGCCTGACGTCCACAGTGTGGTCAGTGCATGGCTGAACGCGGCGATGAAGGTCGGGTTGCCGGCGAGTTCGCCATAGATATCGCCCATGGCAAGCCAGGCCTTGGGATCGGCTTTGGCCAGCTTTGCCTGGGCCGTCAGGCGGTCCCAGTTCGGGTCGTTGGGCTCTATCACAGCGCCAGATTCGGTGGTCCCGTAGCAGTAGCGGCACCAGAGGGCCGAGACGAGGGCGAGGCCGGTGACGGCCTGGCCCGCGGTGACGCGATCGAGCGCCGAGGGGATGATGAATTTGGGTTGGCGGTTGGAGCCGTCCAGGGCCAGACGCCGAATTGTATCCCCGATCTTGGGATTGGCGAAACGTCGTTCGCAGAGAGCGATGTAGTCGTGGAGGTTGGTATCGGGGACCGGGGGGACGACGCTGACGATCTCGTCACGCTCGACCTTGGCAAGGAAGGCGGAGACCAGCGGATGCTCCATCGCTTCGTGGACGAAGTGGATGTCCATCAGGCCGGCCGGGTAGGCAATGGTGGCGTGGCCGCCATTGAGAATACGGATCTTCATGTGCTCGTAAGGGGCAACGTCCTCGACGAACTGCACGCCGACCTTCTCCAGTGCCGGGCGGCCTGCGGGGAAGTTATCCTCAAGCACCCATTGCTTGAAGCTCTCGCAGAAGACCGGCCAGTTGTCGTCGATGCCGAAGCTGTCGACGAGCAGCCCGATCTCGCGTGGCGAGGTGGCGGGCGTGATCCGGTCGACCATGCCGTTGGGGAAGGCGACGGTGGATTTGACCCAGGTCGCCAACGCTGGATCGACGAGTTGGGCTAGGCCGACAATGGCGTTCTCGGTGACGTGGCCATTGCCGGGAATGTTGTCGCAACTCATGACGGTGAATGGCTGGATGCCGGCGGCGCGGCGGGCGATGAGGCCGGCGAGAATCAGTCCGAAGGTGGTTTTCGGCGCGTCCATGTGCGCGGCATCGTAGGCTATGTCGGGGTGGCCAGGATCGAACTTCTGGCTGGCCGGGTCGATATAATAGCCGCCTTCGGTGATGGTCAGCGAGACGATGCGGATGGCGGGGTCGGTGAGACGCGCAATGATCGCGGCGGCGTCGCCGGGCCTGACATAGTCGATCATGGCACCGGTGATGCGGGCCGAGCTGGTATCGGCTTCCTGTTCGACGACCGAGGTCAGCCAATCCTGTGCCATCAGCTTCTGGCGCATGGCTTCGTCGGCGTCGCGCACGCCGGCACCGACCAGCGCCCAATCGTGGTCGGTGCCGGTGGCGAAAAGGTCGTCGAGATAGACGGCCTGGTGGGCGCGATGAAAATTGCCGACGCCGAAATGGACGATGCCGGCTGAGAGGGCGCTTCGGTCATAGGCGGGGACTGACGCCGTGGTGATGGAGTGCAGAGCCGCGGCCGAGAGCTTGGTGGTCATACTGGTCGTCCCTAGATCGCTATGCCGGCAGCGTCGAACTTGTAGATGCGGGTCGGATCGGGCGTGAGCCAGACGTCGTCGCCGTGGCTAAAGGTCTGGTCGCCATCGGTGCGGATGGTCATTAGGCCCAGGCCGTCGACATGCACGTGAAGGAAGGTGTCGGAGCCGAGCTGTTCGGCGACGCCGACCTTGCCCTTCCAGGTGCCAGGGGTCGCCGTCGTTGCGAGCTTGAAGTGCTCGGGGCGGACGCCGATGGAGTGAGCGTTGTATTTGGCGGCTTCAGGGCCATCGACGAAGTTCATCTTGGGCGAGCCGATGAAGCCGGCGACGAAGCGGTTGGCGGGCTTCTTGTAGAGATCGAGCGGCGAGCCGAACTGTTCCACATTGCCGGCATTGAGCACCACGATACGGTCAGCCATGGTCATGGCTTCGACCTGGTCGTGGGTCACATAGATCATGGTGGTCTTGAGCTGCTGGTGCAGTTCGGTGATCTCAAGCCGCATATTGACGCGCAGGGCAGCGTCGAGGTTGGACAGAGGTTCGTCGAACAGGAAAGCCTTGGGTTCGCGCACGATGGCGCGGCCGATGGCGACGCGTTGGCGCTGGCCGCCGGAGAGGGCGCGTGGGCGACGGTCGAGATAGGAGCTCAGGTTCAGCGTGCGGGCGGCGTATTCGACCTTCTGGTCGATCACCGATTGCGGTGCCTTGGCCATCTTGAGCGGGAAGGCGATGTTGTCGCGTACGGTCATATGCGGATAGAGCGCATAGGACTGGAACACCATGGCGAGGCCGCGACGGGCGGGCGGCGCCTTGGTCATGTCCTGGCCATCGAGCAGGATGGTGCCCGATGTGGTGTCTTCGAGGCCAGCGATCAGGCGGAGCAGGGTGGACTTACCGCAGCCGGACGGGCCGACGAAGACGACGAATTCGCCTTCCTTGATGTCGAGGGAGATGTCCGGAATGATCTGGACTTCGCCGAAGGACTTCTTGACGTGTTGCAGGGATATGGAGCCCATTTTTCTAGTCCTTACTTTACAGCGCCGAAGGTGAGACCGCGGACGAGTTGTTTCTGGCTGAACCAGCCCATGAGCAGGATCGGCGCGATGGCGAGCAGGGAGGCGGCCGAAAGTTTGGCCAGGAACAAACCCTGCGGGCTGGAGAACGAGGAGATAAAGGCGGTGAGCGTGCCGGCCTTGCCGGCAGTCAGCGTGATGGTCCAGAACGCCTCGTTCCAGGCAAGGATGACATTGAGCAGCAGGGTCGAGGCGATGCCGGGCACGGCCATTGGCACCAGGACGTGGGTGATCTCGTTCCACAGTTCGGCGCCGTCCATGCGTGCGGCCTCAAGGATGTCGATCGGGATTTCCTTGAAGTAGGTGTAGAGCATCCAGATGATGATGGGCAGGTTGATCAGCGTCATGATCAGCGTCAGGCCGTGCAGGGTATCGAGCAGCTTGAGGTTGATGAAGATCAAGTAGATCGGGATCAGCACGCCGGCAGCGGGCATCATCTTAGTGGAGAGCATCCACATCAAGACGTCCTTGGTGCGCTTGGTGGGCGAGAAGGCCATGGCCCAGGCGGCGGGAATGCCGATCACTAGACCAAGTAGCGTGGAGCCGACCGAGACCACGATCGAATTGAAGGCATGCTTGAAATAGTCCGACCGATCCTGAACGGCGGCGAAGTTTTCCAGCGTGAAGGTCTGCGGAAAGAATGTCGGCGTGCTGGCGATCGCTTCGGACTCGGTCTTGAAGGCGGTCAGCAACACCCAGAGGATGGGTGAGAAGAGGATGAGAGCGACAGCCCAGGCGGCGATCGTGAAGCCGATCTTGGTGGATGTGGAGACGTTGCGTGCCATTTCCTGCCTCCCTACGCGTCTAGGTTCTTGCCGACAGCGCGCATCAGGAAGATGGCAACGATGTTGGCGATGATGACGGCCACCACGCCGCCGGCGGCGCCTGCGCCGACGTCATTGGTCAGAATGCCGGTGCGGAACACGAGGAAGGCGATATTGGTCGAGGCGAAGCCCGGACCGCCGCCGGTGGTGACGCGGATTTCAGCGAAGATGCCGAGCAGGAAGATGGTCTGGATCAGGATGACAATGGTCACCGACCGGGCCATGTGGGGCAGGATGATATAGTAGAAGCGGTTGACGGCATTGGCGCCGTCCATCTCGGCCGCCTCGCGCTGCTCTTCGGAGAGCGACTGCAGGGCGGTGAGGAAAATCAGCGTCGCGAAGGGCAGCCACTGCCAGGCGACGATGACGATGACCGAGAACAGCGGATACTGGTTGAACCAGTCGACTGGTTCGAGGCCGAACGCCTTCCACAGATGGCCGAGCATGCCGTAGCCAGGATGCATGAAGCCGTTCTTCCAGATCAGCGCCGCTACGGGCGGCATGACGAAGAACGGCGAGATGACGATGATGCGCAGGATCCCCTGGCCCCAGATGGGCTGGTCGATCAGCAGCGCCAGAAAGATGCCGCCGACCACGGTGATGACAAGCACGCCGCCGACCAGGATCAGCGTATTGAGCAGCGACTGGGTGAAGCTGGGGTCGCCAATCACGTAGAGGTAGTTCGCCCAGCCGGCAAAGCCGGTCATCATCGGGTTGATGAGGCTATAGTTCTGGAAAGAGAACCAGAGCGTCATCACCAGCGGCACGATCATCCAGATCAGCAGCACGATCACGGCAGGCGCCATCATGACGCGGGCGAGCGTGCGGGTCTGTGCGGTAGCCATTCCTATTCTCCCCAAAAGCAGCCCGGTTGATCCGCGCTCTGTTCTTACGTTGGCGGTCCCGGTTTTGTACCGGACCGTCCTCGGACTTGATCCGAGGACCACTCACCACACATACCGGGCCGATAGAGGCCCTCGGGTCAAGCCCGAGGGCGGTACCGAGATGGTGGAGAGATTGTTGGTGGAATCGCCCGACCTCCAGAGGGGTCCGTTGGTCGGGCGGTTCCGGTTTGGGACGTCCTGGCCTAAGCCAGGGTCCAAAGGGAAAGTCTGTGGCCGGCGCCGGAGCATCCGGCCACAGGAGGAGCCTCGGGAGAGAGGACTACTTGATGTACCCAGCGCGGGTCATGTCGCGGGTAGCCGCTTCCTGAGCCTGGGCCAGAGCGTCGTCTGCCGACATCTGGCCGGCAAGCGCTGCCGAGAAGAGCTGGCCGACATTGGTGGCGATACCGGCAAATTCCGGGATGGCGACGAACTGCACGCCGACATAGGGGACCGGCTTCACTGTCGGCTCATTCGGATTGGCGGCGTTGATCGAGTCCAGCGTCATCTTGGCGAAAGGCGCTGCAGCCTGGTAGTCGGCGTTTTCGTAAAGCGAGGTGCGCGTGCCCGGAGGAACGTTGGCCCAGCCTTCGGTCGAAGCGACCGTGGCGAGGTATTCCTTGTCGGTTGCCCACTTGATGAAGGAGGCAGCTGCGTCCCAGTTCTGCGAGCTCTTCGGGATGGCCAGCGACCAGGCCCAGAGCCAGTTACCGCGCTTGCCCAGACCGTTGTCGGGAGCGAGGGCGAAGCCGACCTGATCGGCAACGGTGGAGTCGGCGCCGGTCACGAAGGACGCGGCGACGGTGGCGTCGATCCACATGCCGCACTTGCCCTGCTGGAACAGGGTCAGGTTTTCGTTGAAGCCGTTGGACGAAGCACCAGCCGGGCCGGCGTCAGCCATCAGCGACAGGTAGGTATCGAGGGTGGCCTTCCATTCCGGCTGATCGAACTGGGGGGTCCAGGTCTCGTCGAACCAGCGTGCGCCAAAGGAGTTGGACATGGCTGTCAGGAACGCCATGTTCTCGCCCCAGCCGGCCTTGCCACGCAGGCAGATGCCGTTGATGTCGTTGTCGCGATCGGTCATGGCACGGGCGGCTTCGCCGATGAATTCCCAGGTGGGAGCATCTGGCATGGTGAGCCCGGCCTTTTCCATCAGGTCCTTGCGGTACATGACCATCGACGATTCGCCGTAGAACGGCGCGGCATAAAGCGTGCCATCGACCGAGAGGCCGTCACGGATGGCGGGCAGCAGGTCGTTGACGTCGTAGTCGGCGTCGTCGGTCAGCGCGTCGAGCGGCACCAGCCAGCCCTGCTTCGCCCAGATCGGGGCTTCGTAGGTGCCGATGGTCATCACGTCATACTGGCCGCCATTGGTGGCGATGTCGGTGGTGACGTTCTGGCGCAGCGTGTTTTCTTCGAGCACGACCCAGTTGAGTTCGATGCCGGTTTCTTCGGTGAAGGCCGAAGACAGACCCTGCATGCGGACCATGTCGCCATTGTTGACGGTTGCGATGGTGAGCGTCTGCGCAGAGGCCGAAGTGGCCAGCGCAACGGAAAACGCGCCCACGAGAATGGGTGTCAGTTTCATAGGTATTCCTCCCAGGTATCGATACGGGCATTTGTCCCGGCGATGGGCAAATACTCACAACTTATGCGGCAGAGTCAAGCGTGCTATGCGTTCAAAGGTTGACGCACGTACAGCTGAAAACGTTTTCGGAGAGTGAATTCTATCGTCTGATCATCGGTTTACGCGAGGTCGAGCAAACCTTCAGCGGTACGCTCATCGGTAATGAGGCCATTGACCAGCCGGCGGTTGAGCGTCGCACGAATGCCGGGCAGTTTTCTCTTTCCCATGGCGATTGCCACCACCAGCGAACGTTCACGCGACGGCATGGGGGCCGAGGCGACACGGTCGTTGGTCAGCCCGTCGATCAGCTTGCCATCGGCGTCGAAGGCCCAGCCGCAAATCTCGCCGACGGCGCCGGCTTTCTGCAAAGCCTTGAGTTCGGCATCGGTGATGAAGCCATCGAGATAGAGCGGAGCGTCGGGGCCAATATCGCCCACGCCGACGAAGGTGACATCCGCGTGGGATGCCAAAGCCAGCGTTTCGCGAATCATGGGCTGGGCATGCAGCAATTCGCGCTCGCGGGCCGATGAGGCGATGACCGGCAGGGGCATTGGGAAGCTGCGCGCTTTGACGGTGTCGGCAACGTTGAAGATGACGTTGTAGTAGGCCGCCGAGCCATCGGGCGCGATGTTGCCGGTCAGCGAGACGACCTTGTGGTGTGGGCACTCCATGGGCATCAACTGTTCCACGGCGGCCTTGAGCGTGCGGCCGGTGCCGATGGCCATGACGATGGGGTCGGGGCGCTTCAGCCAACGCTCGATCTCGGCGGCCGTGGCCTGGGCGACGCCAATGGTGGTGGATTCGCTGGCGGGGTCGGTGGGCACGATCTCGACGAGGTCGAGGGCGAATCGGGTCTTGAGGCGGCCGGCGAGGTCCATGCATCGGCCGATCGGGTGATCAAGCCGTACCTTGATCAGGCCCTCGCTGACCGACAGCGATACGAGGCGCTGGGCGGATTGCCTCGAGATGCCGAGCTTGCTGGCGATCTCTTCCTGGGTGTTTCCGGCCACGTAATATAGCCAGCCGGCGCGGGCCGCGTCGTCCAACCTGTTGCTGGAACTATCTACTCTCTGCGCCATAACCGGTCCTGCGTGTTCGCGCGGATTATTCTGCCATGCGGACGCTGGCCGCAATCGATTTATGAACGCGGACCCGGGCGCAGCGCCAATTGGCTCACCGCGACACGTATGTCGCGCTCTGTGTCCTTGAGGTGGAGGCGCATCGCCTCGGCGGCGGCGCGGCCATTGCCAGTCTTGATGCAGTCGAGGATACGCTGATGTGCATCGATGGTGTCGTGCAGTGTATGGCCGCGCCGCTCGTGGCCGCGGCGGCTGATGAAGAAGCCTTCGCGGAGAGGTTGCGCCATGGCCTCGAAGAGATAGCCGAGCACGCGGTTGCCGCTGGCAAGCGCTACCGCTTCGTGGAAGCCGACGTCGTGGGTGTGAAAGCCCATTTCCTGCTCGGTGGTCATGAGGTCGCCGGGGGCGCCGACGGTGTCGCGCATGCCCTGGAGTTCGCTCTCGATGGCGGCAATGCCAGCGCGGGTGGCGCGCTTGGCGGCGAGGGTTGCCGACTGCACTTCCAGCGAAAGGCGGACTTCGACCAGATCGAACAGGCCCTTGGGGTCGTATCGGATAATGGAGGTGAGGAAGTCGGCGAAGGCAGCGCCGTCGGGTTCGCGCACCACTGCCTTGCGACCGCGCGCAATGACAAGCAGGCCGCGTCCCTCGAGCAGCTTGACCGCCTCTCGGATGGTCAGGCGGCTGACGTCATATCGCGCCGCAAGATCAGCCTCGCTCGGCAGGCTGGCGCCGGGCGCCAGTTCACTCAGAATCATTTGCGCAAGATGGTCGGCCACCGCACCAGCGGCAGTCGGCTGATCGGCGCGGTCACTGTCCAAAATGGCCAAATCTCCTCCGAGATATCAGATACCTTTGCATTTACCCATGCCGTTGCAACGTTCTTTTTGGGTAGATTCCACTCAGGCGGCGGCACGATAGCGGGAGAGGGTGCGGACTGCAATCGCCCTGAAACATGCAATATCGTTAATATTCGACTGTCGAAAAAATTGCAGGTAGGACCGGAATCCAGCTTTACACGGGTATCTGATTATCCTAGCTTCCGGCCCGTGGGCTTGGGAGGGCCCTGGCGGCACCCTGCCGCCATGCAGGAGGACTTCATGCAGACTAGACTGACCGAGCGCCAACGGGTGTCCGATCAGCTTTTCCTGTTGCGGGCGTGGGTTGGTGGATCGCATGCGATCTCTGTCCCGGCGCTGCATCTGCATGCCCTGTCGGCCTCTCCCCAGACGACCATCCAAAACTTCTGAACTCGAAATACAAAAGGGAGTCGAGACGTGAAGATTTTCAAGACGCTTGCCACCGTGCTGGCCGTCGGCGCAATGGCGCTGACTGCTTCCACCGCAGCTTTCGCTCAGGACAAGGGCCAGATCGGCATCGCGATGCCGACGCAGTCCTCGCTGCGCTGGATCTCGGACGGCAACGAACTCAAGGCCGCGCTCGAAGCCAAGGGCTACACCGTCGACCTGCAGTTCGCAGAAGACGATATCCCGAACCAGCTCGCCCAGATCGAAAACATGGTCACCAAGGGCGTGAAGGCTCTCGTGGTCGCTTCGATCGACGGCACCACGCTGTCGGCTGTGCTGCAGCAGGCTGCTGACGCCGGCATCAAGGTTGTCGCTTATGACCGCCTGATCCGCGACACCGCCAATGTCGACCTCTACACCACCTTCGACAACTTCCAGGTGGGCGTGCTCCAGGCCAACTCGCTGGTCAAGGGCCTCAAGGAACGCTTCGCTGACGTGAAGCCGTGGAACGTCGAGCTGTTCGGCGGTTCGCCGGACGACAACAACGCCTTCTTCTTCTATGATGGGGCAATGTCGGTTCTGCAGCCGATGATCGATGCCGGCGATATCGTCGTGAAGTCTGGCCAGCAGGGCATGGACACCGTTGGTACGCTGCGTTGGGACGGTGCTGTTGCACAGGCCCGCATGGACAACATCCTGTCGGCCAACTACTCGGACGGCTCGGTCGTGAACGGCGTTCTGGCCCCCTATGATGGCCTGTCGCGCGGTATCATCTCGTCGCTCCGCGGCGTTGGTTACGGCTCGGCCGACCTGCCATGGCCTGTCATCACCGGTCAGGATGCGGAAGCTCCGTCGGTGAAGGCCATCGTTGCCGGCGAGCAGTACTCGACCGTCTACAAGGACACCCGTGAACTGGCCAAGACCACTGCCGACCTCGTCGACACGCTGGTTTCGGGCGGTACCCCGGAAAACCTCGACACCACCACCTATGACAATGGCGTCAAGGTTGTGCCGTCTGTCCTGCTGACCCCGTACGAAGTCGACCTGACCAACTACCAGGCTCTCGTCATCGACTCGGGCTACATCAAGGCTGAAGACATCCAGTAAGCTTCGGCTTGATCGGATAACGGGGCTCCGCGGCAACGCGGAGCCCTTTCCCGTACATGGGCCCGGGCGCTATGATGCTGCGACGGCCCGACGAGAAAGCAAACAATGACCAACACCATTCTGGAGATGCGCAGCATCACCAAGACCTTCCCCGGCGTGAAGGCGTTGTCGGACGTGAACCTCAACGTCCGGGAAGCCGAGATCCACGCCATCGTGGGTGAAAACGGGGCGGGCAAGTCCACCCTGATGAAGGTGCTGAGCGGGGTCTATCCCTCCGGCAGCTATGACGGCCAGATCGTCTACAAGGGCGAAGAACAGCACTTCAAGTCGATCCGCGACAGCGAACACAAGGGCATCGTCATCATCCATCAGGAGCTGGCTTTGGTGCCGCTGTTGTCGATCGCCGAGAACATCTTCCTGGGCAACGAACAGGCCAAGGCCGGCGTGATCGACTGGGACGAGACCCGCGACGGCGCGCGCAAGCTGCTCGGCATGGTCGGCCTGACCGAAGACCCCGATACGCTGGTGACCAATATCGGCGTGGGCAAGCAGCAACTGGTGGAAATCGCCAAGGCGCTCAGCAAGTCGGTGCAGTTGCTGATCCTGGATGAACCCACCGCATCGCTGTCGGAAAAGGACAGCGCGGCTCTGCTCGACCTGCTGATGGAATTCCGCAATCAGGGCATTACCTCGATCCTGATCAGCCACAAGCTCAACGAAATCGCCAAGGTGGCAGACCGCATCACTGTCATCCGCGACGGCAAGAGTATCGAGACGCTGAACAAGGAAGATATCAGCGAAGACCGCATCATCACGCTGATGGTGGGCCGTTCGCTCGAAGATCGTTATCCCAGCCGCGTGCCCAATATCGGCGAAGTGGTGTTTGAGGTGAAGGACTGGAGCGTCTATCACCCGCTGCACCGCGATCGTCAGGTGATCAAGAATATCGGCATTACCATCCGCAAGGGTGAAGTCGTCGGCATTGCCGGGCTGATGGGCTCGGGCCGCACGGAATTTGCCATGAGCGTGTTCGGCAAGTCCTATGGCCAGAAGATATCTGGCGAGGTCTATGTCCACGGCAAACGGGCCGATACGTCGACGGTGGGGAAGGCGGTCGCCGCCGGGCTGGCCTATGCCACCGAAGACCGCAAGACCTATGGTCTCAACCTGATCGACCATATCAAGCACAATACGACCATTGCCAATCTCGGCGGCATTTCGCGGGCCGGCGTCATCGACGACCTGGCCGAGATGGACGTCGCCAACGAATATCGCAAGAAGACCAATATCCGCTCGTCGAGCGTCTATCAGGTCACCGGCAATCTCTCGGGCGGCAACCAGCAGAAGGTGGTGCTCAGCAAATGGCTGTTCTCCAACCCTGACGTGCTGATCCTGGACGAGCCGACGCGTGGTATCGACGTCGGCGCCAAGTACGAAATCTACACCATCATCAACAATCTGGCCGCACAGGGCAAAGCCGTACTCGTCATCTCCTCTGAGATGCCCGAGCTGCTCGGCATTACCGACCGCGTCTATGTAATGAACGAAGGCCGCATCGTTGGCGAAATGCCGACCAGCGAAGCCAGCCAGGAAAAGATCATGCGCTCGATCGTGCGCGCTGAAGGGAAGGCATCATGACCACCGAAACCACCCAGCCGGGCATCACTCCTGCCGGCGAGCCGGTGAAAGTCCAGCAGATGACCGTGTGGGGTGCCTTACAGGCCAACCTGCGCGATTACGGCCTGCTGCTGGCGCTAATCCTGATCATGCTCTTCTTCCAGTACTTTACCGGCGGCGTGCTGTTCAAGCCGCTGAACCTGACCAATATCGTGCTGCAGAACAGCTACATCATCGTGATGGCGCTGGGCATGCTGCTGGTCATCGTGGCCGGCCATATCGACCTCTCGGTTGGTTCGGTCGCCGGCTTCGTCGGCGCTTTGGCGGCGATGCTGATGGTGGGCTGGAAATTCCCGCCCGAGCTCGCTTTCCTCGCCAATCCGTTCGTTGCCGGCGCGATCTGTATCGTGGTTGGGGCGGCGATCGGCGCGGCGCAAGGCTACCTGATCGCCTATCACCGGATCCCGTCTTTCATCGTGACACTCGCTGGCATGCTGATCTTCAAGGGCCTGTCGCTCGCCATTCTGGCCGGCAAGTCGGTGGGTCCGTTCCCGGCCGAATTCCAGCTGCTCTCGGCAGGCTTCATCCCGGACGTGATCGGGCCGACGACGCTGGTGGCAGCGGTTGCCGCCGTGCCCGCGAGTGACGGCGTGGCTGCGGTCGCTGCCGTGCAGCCGCTCGTGTTGCATACGACGACCCTGGTCCTTGCCATCATCGGCGTCGTCGCCATGGTGTTCATGTCGATCCGCGGCCGGGCGCGCCGCAAGGCGCGTGGCTATGAAAACGAGCCCTTCGGGCTGTTCGTCGCCAAGAACGTGGTGATCGCGGCGCTGGTACTGTTCTTCGGCTACATGCTCGCCACCTATCGCGGCCTGCCGAACGTGCTGGTGGTGATGGGCGTACTGATCGCGCTCTTCGTCTTCATCACCAAGCGCATGACCTTCGGCCGCCGCATCTACGCCCTGGGTGGTAACCTTAAGGCTGCGGCACTGTCGGGCATCAAGACCGAGCGGATGACCTTCTACGTCTTCGCCATCATGGGCGCGCTGGCGGCTCTCGCCGGCATGATCTATGCGGCACGCCTCAACTCGGCGACGCCGAAAGCTGGCCAGGGCCTTGAGCTCGACGTGATCGCGGCGGTGTTCATCGGCGGCGCCTCGGCGTTGGGCGGCGTCGGCGCCGTGGCCGGTGCTGTCATCGGCGCCTTCATCATGGGCGTGATGAACAACGGCATGTCGATCATGGGCATCAACATCGACCTGCAACAGATGATCAAGGGCGTGGTGCTGCTGGCAGCCGTGTTCTTCGACCTCTACAACAAGAACCGGGCATAGTCGGTTCGGGTTGAAAAATGATGAGGCCGCCGGGGTGACCCGGCGGCCTTTTTTGTTCAAGGTGAGCAGCCACGAGGTGGAAGGCTATGGACGCAAACGACATCGAGCGGTTCCGCGCGCTGGAACAGGCGCTGCATCGCCCCGAAGTGCGGGCCTCGCGCGCTGCGGTGGAGGCGTTGCTGGACGAAGGCTTCATGGAATTTGGCAGCTCGGGCAGGGTCTATGATCGAGCCAGTGTCATCGAAAGGCTGCCGCGGGAGAAGCCGAGGGCCGATGCCGACCTGCCTGAGGTACTTGATTTTGAGGCGCGGGCGCTGGCGCCGGACATTGTGCTGGTGACGTATCGCAGCGTCAGCGTCGTGAGCGATGGCACGGAACGCAGCGTGCTGCGCAGTTCGATCTGGAGGCAAGGTGGCGACGACTGGCGGATGGTGTTCCACCAGGGGACCATCGTTTCGACTGGCTGACTCAGGGGATCGCGGTGCTTGGGGTGGGAAGGGGACTGTCCGCTTCTATTGCTTAATGCGCGGAAGCAGACACAATGGTCGGGCGCCTCGTCAGGGCAGTGTGTCCATAAAGGAGGCGTAGATGAGATCCATGTGGAAGTTACCGCGTGCCACGCTGCTAGTGGGTCTATTGTTGGGCGCCAGCGGGTCACTCACTTTTGCTTGTGACCTTATGATCCCAAAAAGAGAGCCTACTGTTGCTGAGCAAATGGCTGGCCTGTCGACGATCTTCGGTGGCACCGTAATCGGCTGGGAAACTGACGGTGGCAAAATGCTGATCGGCTCTATGCCAGCGGAATGCATTAGGAAAATCTATGAGTGGGAGTCTGAATCGCCGCCCACGTGCCTAGTGTACCGGGAAGTCGCAGCAGCCCTGTTCCGTGTCGATACACCGATAGTCGGCCCAGAGGCGGGGGCCATCATTCCTGTCTACATGACCTGGGGCGACGGAGACTGCAACTTCGACTTCCAATGGGGCGAGCAATGGTTCATCGCTGGCTTCGAGATAGACGGGAAGATCAATTCAAACCTGCACAGCAGAGCGGCACAGCAAATGCTGAAAGAGCCAATCCGCGCCGACGAAATAGCTGCCCTGCGCAAGATGGCAGCCGAACCCAAGTTTGATTTCGATACGCTCTTCAGGTGAGGCAGTCGGTGCCGCCATTTCCGAGTCACTCAAGAGGCAGATCGTGGGCGGCTGAAGACGACCCAAACTTGTATCTGGAGGCGAGTGTAGAACATCGCAACGACCGGCATGGGTCGATATCAGCCGAACAGCGCGACAAATCAGGTCTCGATTTCAGCATCCGCCCGGCCACCCCATTCGGCCCACGACCCGTCGTAGACCGCTACAGTCTCCGCACCGGCCAACTGCGCCGCAAGCGCCAGCGTGGACGCCGTGATCCCCGAGCCACATGACGTGATCAGCGGCTTGCTCAGATCGATGCCACGCTCGGCGAAGAGTTGGGCGAGGTCGGCGGCTGGGCGCATCTGGCCGTTGTCGGCGAGGAGGCTCACCGGCAGGTTGGCGCTGTTGGGAATGTGGCCGCTGCGCAGGCCGGCGCGCGGTTCGGGCACTTCGGCGTGAAAGCGCGGGGCGGGGCGGGCGTCGGCGATCTGGGCGGCGCCGTCGTGGCTGCGCTCGCGGACGGTGGCGAAATCGGCGACACGGGTGGGGTCGAAGCGGGCTTCGAACACCTGGCGCGGGCGGGCGACGAGGCCGGTTTCGGTCGGGCGCTTCTCGGCGCGCCATTTGGGGCCGCCGCCGGAGAGAATGCGCACATCGCGGGCGCCCATGGTGGTGAAGGTCCACCAGACCCGGGGTGCGGAGAACAGGCCGAGTTCGTCATAAACGACGATCGTCATGCCGTCGGAAATGCCCAGGGCGCCGACCATGCGGGAGAAGTCGGCGGGCGAGGGCAGCATGTGCGGCAGGTTTGACGCAGTGTCGGCCACGCCGTCGATGTCGAAGAACACGGCGCCGGGAATATGGCCGGCCAGATAATCAGCCTGCGGATTTCTGCTCGCGTTGGGCATGTGCCAGCTGCCGTCCAGAACGACAACGTTGGGATCGCTCAGATGGTTGGCCAGCCACTCGGTGGTGACGAACGGATTATCCACGTCGTGCTCCTCGATAATTCGCCCACAATGACCGCCAGAATTGTGGCGGTCCAGCGGTGAATCCAGACGCATCAACAATCTTATCCCCGTCTGGCGCGTCTTCGCCCATACTGGCTCCATCCCCGCCAACACGCGGTCCCGACGCAGGGCCGGGTGGGGAGACCGTGGGATGGGGGCGCCCGTCCAGTGGGGGGAAATACGGCAGCCGGGCCTGCAATACTGGTACCGCCTGAACCATACCCTGCAGAAGAGCGGATCGTGATGGGCGGCCTTTGGTCCGTTCTACGTCGACAGTTCTTGGCCCAAAGGCCGCCCATCGCCGTGCCCCGGGCACTCTTGCGCTCCGGACCCGGGCGCTCAGACACGATAACCGCGCTACAGGCGGCGCTTTGGCACGTCCGCTGGTCAGGCCTGCAACGCAAGCAGATCCTTGCTGGCGAGGCTGATGGTGACCGGCTCGCCGCGGCTGGGCGGGGCGGTGCGCTGGTCGTTGAAAGTGTCGAGGCTGACGATGTTCTTGCCCAGGGAGACGCGGAGGCGGATGACCGAGCCGAGGAAGGTCACGTCGGCAATGGTGCCTGACAGGGTGATGTCGTTGCCATCACGGGCGCCGACCCAGAGGACTTCGGGGCGCAAGGTCAGCGTCGCTGCGGCGCCAGCCGTGGCGCTGGCGGCGAGGTTGGGAACGGTGATGGTCTGGCCATCGATCGACACGGTCTTGGCGGCGGGATCAAGGACGGTGACGTTGAGGTTGTTCAACTGGCCGACGAAGCCGGCGACGAAGCTGGTGGCGGGCTTGTTGTAGATTTCGTGCGGCGCACCGAGCTGCTCGATATTGCCGGCATGCATGACCACGATGCGGTCGGAAATCGACAGCGCCTCTTCCTGGTCGTGGGTGACGAAGACGGTGGTGATGCCCAGATCGAGCTGGATGGCGCGGATTTCCTCGCGCAGGCTGACGCGGATCTTGGCGTCGAGCGCCGAAAGCGGCTCGTCGAGCAGCAGCATGCGGGGTGCTGGAGCGATGGCGCGGGCCAGGGCGACGCGCTGCTGCTGGCCGCCACTCATTTCATAGGGGTAGCGCTTTTCGTAGCCGGGCAGGCCGATCAGCTTGAGCATTTCCTCGACGCGGGCGCGGCGCTGCTCAGCGGGCATGCCCGCGATCTTGAGGCCAAAGCCGATATTGTCGCCGACATTGAGGTTGGGAAACAGGGCATAGGCCTGGAACACCATGCCGAGCTGGCGCTGGTTGGGCTTGAGGGTGGTGATGTCCTGCCCGTCGACCTTGATGGTGCCCGAGGTGGGATTCTCAAAGCCGGCAATCATGCGGAGGATGGTGGTCTTGCCGCAGCCGGACGGTCCAAGCAGGGAGATGAACTCTCCCTTGTTGAAGCCGAAGCTGACGCCCTTGACCACTGTGGTGGTGCCGAAGGACTTGGTGAGGTTCTGGACTTCGAGGAAGGCGGCCATGGTCAGTCGGTCCTGGCGGAGGTACGGGGGGCAAAGCGGCCGAGCACGTTGATCATGCCCATGGCGCCCCAGGTGATGACGAAGGAGATGACGGCCAGAGCGGCCGGTTCGTAGGCGCGGTTGGCGCCGACATTCTGCAGGTAGGGACCAAAGGCCGGGCGGTTGAGCAGGCTGGCGATAGTGAATTCGCCGATGACTATGGCGAAGGTCAGGAAGGCGCCTGACAGCACCGCGACCAGGATATTGGGCAGGATGATGCGGCCGATGATCTGGGCGGTGTTGGCGCCGGCGATCTGGGCGGCCTCGGTCAGCGTCTGTACGTCGATGGTGCGCATGCCTGTATCGACGGCGCGATACATGTAGGGCATGGCGAGCGTGACATAGGCGCAGATGAGCAGGATATCGGTGCCGATAGCGCTGCCGGTGAAGGGAACGATCGAGCTCGAATTGTAGAGCCGGATATAGCCGTAAACCAGAATGATCGCGGGGATGATGAGCGGCAGCAGCGTCATAAATTCCATGAACGGCCGCAGCCATGGTAGGCGCAGGCGAACGAAGTAAACGGCAGGGACGACGACCAGAATGCCCACGATGATGGCGAAGAGGCCGATCAGTGCCGAATAGCCGAATGTTGCCTGGAACCGGGGATCGGAAAACACCGAGGCATAGGAGTCAAAGCTGTAATAGCCGCGCCGCATCTTGAGCGAGAATTCGACGGTGGCGATCAGCGGGATAATGAAGTAGGCGGCGCCCAGTCCAAAGACCACCCAGGCCCAGAAGCGATTGGATTTCATTTCATCCACCTCTCGGCGCGCGAGGAAATCACCAGATAGATGATGTTGGCAGAGGCCGTGATCAGGATCATGCCAAGCGCCAGTGCTGCACCCAAGCCGGGATTTTGCAGGGCGTCACCGCGGATCTGCGCGAAGAGTAGGATGGGCACGATGTTGAGCGAGGAGCCGGTGAGCGCATAGGCCGTTGCGATGGCACCGAATGCGTTGGCGAACAGAAGACTGAGCGTACCCAAAAAACTGGGCCACAGGATGGGCAGGCCGACATAGCGCCAGAACTGCCACGTCGAAGCGCCCAAGGTTTGCGCGGCCTCGCTCCATTCCTTTTTGAGGCCATCGATGGCGGGCGCGATGATCAGCACCATCAGCGGGATCTGGAAGTAGAGGTAGGTGATGGTCAGGCCCCAGAAGCTCAGCAGGTTGAACCCGGACTTGTAGAGGTCGACGCCCACAAACTTGAGGATGATGGTGACGAGGCCGAGCCGGCCCAGCGTCGAGATGAAGGCGAAGGCCAGCGGGACACCGGCAAAGTTCGAGGCGACGCCAGAAAAGGTCATGACGGCGGAGCGCAGGCCGGACGGGAGTTTGCCGCGAATGATGGCGAGGGCGATGGCCAGGCCGATAAATGCACCCAGAATGGCTGAAGACCCGGAAATCCGGATGGAAATCCAGTAGGCGGCCATGATGCTGTCGGTGAAGAGCGCACCGATATTGTCGAGTGTGAACTCGCCATTGCGGCCGACAAAGGCGGCGACGATCAGATAGAGCGTCGGCAGGATAAGGAACATCACCGCGAAGATGATGAACGGGGCAACGCCCAGCCACTCGAAGGAGAGGCGGCGGCGAGCCGGTCGTAAGCTGGCTGTGGTGTCGGTCATCGTCTGCGGGCGCCCCATTACCCTGATAGTCGTGCATCGGCGGTGGGCCGATGGCTAATTCTTCCGCTCGGAAACGGAAAACCCCCGCCAGATGGACTGGCGGGGGCGGGTTCGATTTATTCTACGTTGGCGCCGACAACAGCGTCCCACTGGCCGGTGATGATGGCCTTGGCAGCGTTCTGCTGGTCGATGCTCGGGAACACGGCAGCTTCATAGGCTGCAGCCGGCGGCAGCGCGTCGAGCAGTTCCTGCGGGATCTTGCCATTGGCAGCCAGATCGTTGAAGCGGATCGGGTGGCAATAGCCCTTCAGCCAGCCAAGCTGACCTTCGTCGGAGTAGAGGTATTCCATCCACAGCTTGGCAGCGTTCGGATGGGGGGCGTAAGCCGAGATGGCCTGGATGTAGACGCCGGCGACGACGCCCGTGGCCGGAACGACGATCTCGACTTCAGGATTGCCTTCAAAGCCATCGCGGAAGGCCAGCAGGTTATAGTCCCAGGCCAGCAGGATTGGCGTGGTGCCCTGGGCAACCGAAGCGGCCTTGCCGATGACAGGAACGAAATTGCCGGCAGCGTTGAGGTCGGCGAAGAACTTCAGGCCCGCATCGGCGGCGCCCTCGTCGGCACCGGTGGCAGAGAGGCCAGCGGCATAGACGGCCTGGATGGCCTGGTTGGAGGCGCGCGGATCACCGGCGAGGCCAACGCTGGCACTGTAGTCGGCGCCGAGCAGATCGGACCAATCGGAAGGAACGGTCGAGATCAGGTCCTTGTTCACCAGCATGGCCATCACGCCATAATAGTCGCCGTACCAGTAGCCTTCTTCGTCCTTGGCTTCGGCCGGGATCGAGTCCCAGGTCGCAACCTTGTAGGGCTGGATCAGGCCTTCGGCCTTGGCCGACGGGCCAAAGGACAGACCAA
This sequence comes from Devosia sp. SL43, assembly GCF_021729885.1. Lineage (NCBI taxonomy): Bacteria > Pseudomonadati > Pseudomonadota > Alphaproteobacteria > Hyphomicrobiales > Devosiaceae > Devosia > Devosia sp. SL43. Next base: position 1,532,955 of record NZ_CP063401.1, on the reverse strand, counting down.
CGTCGATCACATCGGGAGCCTGCGGGCCGGTATTGCCCTTGTTGGCCTTGATGGCTTCGATTTCGTCGGCGGAGCCGGCGTCAGGGTTGAGTTCGTTGACGGTGATGCCCGGATACTTGGCCTTGAAGCCTTCGATAACGGCGCCATAGCCACACCAGGAGTGGGGCAGGGCGATCGTGGTCAACTGGCCTTCGGCCTTGGCGGCTTCGTAAAGCGCGTCAATGTCGGTCTGGGCAAAGGTGGGGGCAGAAACGGCGAGCACAGCCAGCATCGAGACAGATGCGCCGAGTGCTTTTTTGAAAGTCATGTTCAGTCTCCCTGAATAGTCGTTCGTCAGCGCTCGTTGCAAAACGCTGCGGCGAACCGGGAGGCCAGTAGAGCGATGGTATGACAGTGCGATGACGGGTTCAGCGGCGTCATGTGACGGCCCGCACGTGGGCTCAAAGCCCTGGTCCCTACCGTCTCGCGGTGCACCCCGCCGCCTTATGTCCCCCAGTTAACGATTGTGACAGTGCCCGTTTGTGACAGTTTCGTCCAGATGGTCAAAAAATTTCCAGTGGCGCAAAAAGGGGCAGGGGCCGGAAAGCACAGGTGAATTCGCCGAAACCGGAAACTCGGGTACGCTCAATAGTTTAGACTTCTTCTAAACTATTGAATTTGAATTGCTTTCTGAAGGTGACAAGCGTACTCCACTTGCAAAATAAATCTGGAGGATCGTTAATGATCTCGGTCAGGCGCACCCTGCGCAGAATCGCCTTTGCCCTTACACTCTCGGTGGCGCCAATCGCTGCCTATGCCCAGGCGCCCGCCGATGCCGACGTGTTGGCAAACTATGCCGATATCGCGCTGGCTGGCTACGAGGACTCGCTGGCAACCGCCAAAGCGCTGGATGTAGCGATCGATGCGCTGATTGCGAGCCCGAGCGAAGAAACGCTAACCGCGGCAAGGGATGCCTGGAAGGCCGCGCGTATTCCCTACCAGCAGACCGAGGCTTTCCGCTTCGGCAATCCGATCGTCGATGAGTGGGAAGGCCGGGTAAATGCCTGGCCGCTCGACGAAGGCCTGATCGACTATGTCGATGCCAGCTATGGCACCGAGAGCGACAGCAATGCGCTCTACGTTGCCAACGTCATCGCCAATCCCAGGATCACCATCGATGGCGAAGAGATGGTGTTCGACGAGATCACGCCGGCCGTGCTGCAGGATCAGCTGCAGGAGGCCGCGGGCGTCGAGTCCAACGTGGCGACTGGTTACCACGCCATCGAGTTCCTGCTGTGGGGGCAGGACCTCAATGGCACGGGGCCGGGCGCGGGGACGCGTCCGTTCACCGATTATTCGACAGCCGAGCATGCCGATCGCCGCGCTGCGTACCTCAAGGCGGCGTCGAGCCTGCTTGTGTCCGATCTCGAAGAGATGGTCGCGAACTGGACCGCCGACGGCGCTGCGCGCGCTGCCCTGCCGGAGCTCGGCATTTCGGCCATGCTGACCGGCATGGGTTCCCTCAGCTTTGGCGAGGTGGCCGGCGAACGCATGAAGCTTGGCCTGCTGCTGCACGATCCGGAAGAAGAGCACGACTGCTTCTCCGACAATACGCATGTGTCCCATCTCAACGACGCTGTGGGCGTGCAGAATGTGTATCTCGGCAAGTATACGCGTACCGATGGTTCGGTGGTCGAAGGGCCATCACTGTCCGACGTGATTGCATCCAAGGATGCGGCGCTGGACACCGAGATCAAGGCTTTGCTCGACGACACCATCGTCAAGATGAACGTGATGGCGGATCGCGCCATCGGTGGCGAGGCCTATGACCAGCAGATCGGCGAAGGCAATGCCGAGGGCAATGCGGTGGTGCAGGCGGCCATCGACGGACTGATCGCGCAGACCCGCGGCATCGAACGGGCGGTGGCGCTGCTGGAGCTCGGCGATGCGGTGACGATAGAGGACAGCGACAGCCTGAGCAATCCGGACGCGGTGTTCCAGTAGTCAATCCACAACCACGATGTCATTCCGGCGCAGGCCGGAATCCATGCGCGGCGCCCTCAAGCGACCCTGTAGCTTGAGGTGGCATGTGGACATGGATTCCGGCCTGCGCCGGAATGACCCGGTGGGTTGGATGTCAGGTCCAGCAACGACGATGCAATTTGAAAGTCCAAGCCGGAGCGGCTAGGCAACGCCCATGAAAACCAGTCTCACCATCGCCCTGATCGCCATACTTGCTGGGGGGTTAGCCTTCGCGCAGGACAAGGCGGTGCGCGGCGACCTGACGCCGGAAGACCTGGCGCGGGTTGCGGCGGTGACGGCGCCCACCACCGATTTCTCCAAGCCTGAAAATTTCGAGTCAAAACCAGCCGGGGCGGGCACGACCAACTTTGCTCCAAATGCGGATTCGTTCAGCCACTTTCTCGACAATCTGAGTTTCGAGCAGGAAGAGCAGTTCAAGCTGGGCAATGCTCTGTTCCGCAAGATCTGGGTGTCGTCACCCAGTTCGACGCAGGCATCGGACGGGTTGGGGCCACTGTTCAACGCGCGGGGGTGCCAGAGCTGCCATATCAAGGATGGCCGCGGACACCCGCCGTTCGAGGGGCAGGCCGAGAATGTGTCGATGTTCCTGCGGCTATCGGTGCCCCCTGGCGAGAACGATACGCGGCTGGCCATGGATGGTGTGATTGCCGGCGAAGTGGGCGATCCGACCTATGGTACGCAGCTGCAGGACTTTGCCGTGCCGGGCCTCAGGGCTGAAGGGCGGATGGTGATCGACTATACCGACCTGCCGGTGACGCTGGGCGACGGTACGGTCGTGACCCTGCGGGAGCCGCATTATTCGGTCGCCGACCTCAACTATGGGCCTCTGGCCGACGGCGTCATGCTGTCGCCGCGCCTTGCCAATCCGATGATCGGACTGGGACTGGTCGAGCAAATCCCTGCCGAGGATATCCTTGACCACGCCGATGCCGACGACCGTGATGGCGACGGCGTTTCCGGGCGGCCGAACTGGACGATCGAGCCGGTAAGCCAATCGGTGACGTTGGGGCGTTTCGGCTGGAAGGCCGGCATGGCAACAATCCGCAGCCAGTCGGCGGCGGCGTTTGCTGGCGATATCGGCATTTCGACGCCGCTCAACAATCTGCCGCATGGCGATTGCACCGAGAACCAGGCGGAATGCCTGGCCATGCCGACGGGCGAACAGGCAAGGCTGGGTGTGTCGGAGGCGCCCGATGCGGTGCTCGATCTCGTGAGCTTTTATTCGCAAACGCTGGGTGTGCCGGAGCGCCGTGATGTGGGCGACGCGGCTGTCTTGCGGGGCAAGGCTGCGTTCTATGGTGCGGGTTGCGCCTCGTGCCACGTGCCCAAATTCGTCACCAGCCGCGACGCTGAAAATCCGGCGCATCGGTTCCAGTTGATTTGGCCCTATTCGGATTTCCTGCTGCATGACATGGGCGAGGGATTGGCCGATCATCGTCCGGAAGGGCAGGCGGATGGCTATGAGTGGCGGACACCGCCCTTGTGGGGGATCGGACTCACCAAGACCGTATCCGGCCACAGTTTTTTCCTGCATGATGGTCGAGCCCGAGACCTCGTCGAAGCCATTTTGTGGCATGGCGGGGAAGCGCAGGTCGCGCGCGACGCCTTCGCGCAGATGTCACCGTCTACCCGCGATGATCTCGTCGCCTTCCTGGAATCGCTCTGATGCGCCTGGTGCTGCTCGTTCTGATGATGATCTGGGCTGGCCCCGCCATGGCCCAGGCGACGACACCAATCCAAGTCCTCGATGCTGCGGTCAACATGATGATCCGTCCGGGCATGGCCAATTTCAAGAGCCGGGCCAGCGGGCTGGAAAGCGGAATGGGGGCCCTTTGCGCGCAGCCTTCGGAGCGGACGGTTGCCATCGCCGTCCAGCAGTTCCGTCAGGCCGCGGTGGCCTATGGACAGATCGAGTTCCTGCGGCTTGGCCCATTGATGGAAGACAACCGGGTCGATCGCCTGCTGTTCTGGCCGGACCGCAGAGGCATTGGCCTCAGGCAGGTGCAAGCCATCATTGCCGAGCAGGATGCCGGCGCAACCGCAGTGATGAGCCTGCGCAGCAAGAGCGTGGCGGCACAGGGGTTTGGCGCGTTGGAATTCGTGCTGTTTGGTACCGGAGCGGAGACGCTGCTGACGCCGGAAGGTGCATTCCGTTGTCGCTATGGCGCGGCGATCGCGGCCAATATCAGCATGATTGCCGACCAGCTGGCCATGGGCTGGTACCAGTATGATGGCGTCGCAGTGCACCTGACGCGGCCACAGCCCGAGAATGCCGACTACCGCACCGAGACGGAAGCTCTGGAGGCGTTGGTTGGGCTGGTATCGCACGGTCTTGAGGCGGTGCGGGACACGCGGATCAATCCGTTCATAGCCGGCGCCGATACCGAGGCGAAGCCGAAGCAGGCGCTGTTCTGGCGGTCGGGACTGACCATGGAGATGATCCGCGCCAATATGGCCGGCATGCAGACGCTGGTGCAGGTGTCAGGCATGGCGCGGGCGGTTGATGAGGCCAACAAGGGGCTGGATAACTCCATCCAGTTCGAGTTCAGCAATGCGGTTCGGGCACTTGACCTCATTACCCTGCCGGTCGAGCAGGCGGTGGTGGATGACAAGCAGGCGCATGCGCTGACCTATCTCGTGCTGGTGACCGGTTCGCTGCAGGCGATGATCGGCGAACAGCTGTCGACGGCACTGGGATTGAGCGTGGGCTTTTCGTCGCTCGACGGAGACTGAAGCATGTGGCAGCGGCGGGCATTTCTCAAAGCGGCCGGAGCCGGCTTTGCCGCGAGCCTGCTGCCGCGTCAGGCCCAGGCGCTGGAGCGGAGCGAACTGGTGTTCGCGAGCTCAGTGCAGACGGCCAGTGGCAGTTATGGCGCGGTGTTGCTGGGGGAGAGGGGTGACCTGATCGCGTCGATCGATCTGCCGGACCGGGGGCATGACATCACCATCAGTCCCGAGGCCGGGCGTGGCGTGGTCTTTGCCCGGCAGCCGGGGACGTTTGCAGTGGTGTTCGATCCGGCCGGGCGCGCGGCACCGGTAACACTGACAAGCATCGAGGGGCGGCACTTTTTCGGGCATGGCGTGTTTTCGCCGGACGGACGGCTGCTCTATGCCACCGAAAGCGACTTCGAGGCGGCGCAGGGGGTGATCGGCATCTACGACGCCACCGATTCCTATCGTCGGATCGGTGAATTCCCGACCTATGGCACGGGCCCGCATGAAATGCTGCTGATGCCCGACGGCGTGACCTTCGTGGTGGCCAATGGCGGGATCGAAACGCATCCCGATTTCGGGCGGGCGGAGCTTAATCTCGAGACGATGGACCCATCGGTGGTGTTCGTCGATCGGCGCGATGGCCGACTGGTGGGGCAGTTGCGGCTCGATGCGGGGCTGCACCAGCTGTCGATCCGACATATGGCGATCGATATGCGCGGGCGGGTGTGGTTCGGCTGCCAGTATAAGGGCGCACCGAGCGAAAGCCCGCAGCTGGTGGGCTACGCGACGATGGATGGCGATATCCGGCTGATCGAGTTGCCAGGCGACACGCTGCGGGACTTGCGCAATTATGTGGGTTCGGTTGCCGTATCGGCCGATGGCGGCACGATTGCCGTGTCCTCGCCCGAAGGCGATCTGCTGGTGGCTATCGATGCGGAGGGCAAACGACCGGCGCTGGTCGAGACGCTGCGCAACGGTTGCGGGTTGGCCGCCGATGGCGCGGGGTTCGCCGCGACCAGCGGGCTGGGCGAGATGATCGGTATTGCCGGGGCCGAACGCCCGACAAAGACGTTCGACTTCCAGTTCGACAACCACATGTTGCGGGTCGGCTAGGCGCGCGGCCAGAAGAACGAGCGATCCTGGCCGGTCTGGCTGTGCTTCTCGTCGAGCAGCGGCCGGATTTCAAAACTGGCAAAGCCCTCGAATGGGCCCTCCACCGCGGTGGCAATGGCTTCGTCCATGTTGGCGGCGGAGATGACGAGGAAGCCGGCGACATATTCCTTGGTTTCGGCATAAGGGCCGTCGGTGCGGCTGCGGACGCCATTGGGGTAGCGGATGTTGGCCGCAGTCTCGCGCCCCTGAAGCGGGCTTGCCATGATGACTTTGCCCTCGCGGAACAGCTTGTGATCCTGCTCGATAAAGGCGTCCTTGATGGCGGTTTCTTCGGACGGCGTAAGGGGATTTGGGCCGTCTTCGGCGTAGACGATGCACAGATACAGCATGGCAATTCTCCATTGGAATATGCCTGGTCGTCGCCGGCACCGGTCAATCGACAGCCCGCGTCATATTTTGTCAGGCGCTCGGCTACTGCGGAGCGGCGGCTGAGCTTTCGCGGAGGACCAGTTCAACCGGCCAGAGTTCGTGGATGTCTTCTACCGATTTGCCGCCCATGATCTGCAGGAGCAGTTCGGCGATGCGGGTTCCGGCCTGGCGGATGGATGAGCGGGTTGTCGACATGGACGGGTACATGTTGTCGGCGTTCAGATAAGGGAAGACGTCGTCGTGAGCGATCATCGAGACGTCCTTGCCGAGGACCAGCCCCGCCTGGCGGATGGCCCGGAACACGCCCAGGGCCGTCATCATCGAGCCGGCGAGGAAGGCTGTGGGCCGGGGCCGTAGTTCGAGCATGGCCTGGGCCAGTCGGAAGGCAACTTCGTCAGTGAACACCGAATTGCCCATCAGGGCGGCGTCGAAGGGAACTCCACGTGCCGATAGTGCCGCAAGGTAGCCGATCTCGCGGTGTTCGGCGAAGGTGCGGCCCTTGAGCCCGTTGAGCAGCGCGATGCGGCGATGGCCCAGATCGAGCAGGTGGCTGGTGGCGCGTTCGACGGTGCCGGTATTGTCGATATCCATCCAGGCGACAGGTTGGCCGATATTGGTGCGACCATGCATGATGAAGGGTATCTTGAGGTCGAGCAGCAGCTCGGCCCGCGCGTCCTTGAGGGTGGGGGAGTGGAGCACGATGGCGTCCACCTTCTGGCTGGCCGCGAGGCGGCGATAGGCCGCCATTTCGTCCTGGAAACTGTCCACCGTAATCAGGAGGATGTCGATTTCCTCGGTGCTCATGCGGGCACTCATGCCGGCCATGAACTCGCTCATATGTGGGCCGAGCTCTCCGGCGCCACGCAGCACCAGGCCGATGGCTCCCGACCGGCCGGTCGCCAGGCGCAGGGCGCTGGCATTGGGACGGTAGCCCAGCCGCGACGCGGTTTCGGCGACGCGCAGGCGGGTGGCCTCATTGACTTCGGGATAGCCATTGAGCGCGCGACTGACCGTGGTTTGCGACAGGCCGAGATGCTCGGCCAAATCCTTCAGTCTCATTGCTGCAAACTGGCCCCTGGCACGGCATGACCAACGCTTTGGGCGGCGCCTCAACAAGAGGTGCGCGCCCGGTCTCCTTGCCTTTAGGGCAGGCAGGCCGCCTTGAACAGCGGTTCCTGCTCCCTCCTCCGAGGATCATTCAAAGCGATTTCAAATTTTGATGCAAGAGGCCAAATCGTGGGTCGTTGTTCTGAGGTGCGTACATCAGTAAAATTGACTGCATCGTTTACCTGTAAAATCCGAAGCTTCATCTAAAGCACTGGCTTAAAACAATAAAAATATGGTCGATCGAAAATTCGTTAAAATTTCGCGGAGGGAGTGCTTGACAGAATTTCGGCGCTCTGGTTCTTTTTCGTTCAAAGCGCTTTGAAACGTGGACGGAACAGCCGTCCAGAACGGGCGCTTTTTGGGGAGGAAGTCTGTTCGAGGCCGGCGCACATGCGCAGGCCGAACAGCTGTGTCTCCCTGGCAGTTGGTTCATTCGGGAGGATATCTAATGAAAATCAACAAGCTGCTCGTCGGCCTTTTGACGAGCGTGACGCTGGTGGCCGCTTCGGCCCAGGCTGCTGAATTGTCGATTGTGTCGGGCGACACTGGCAATGGCCTGGCGTTCCTGCGCAGCCAGCTCGACAAGTTCGAAGCTGACACCGGCAATACCGTGACGATCGTGCCGATGCCGTCCTCGACCTCGGACCAGTTCGGCCAGTATCGCCTGTGGCTCGCTGCCGGCAACACCGACATCGACGTGTACCAGACCGATGTGATCTGGGCCCCGCAGCTCGCCGACCAGTTCCTCGACCTGACCGAGGCCGCTGCCGGCGTCGTGGCCGACCATTTCCCCTCGATCATCGAGTCGCAGACGGTTGACGGCAAGCTCGTTGCCCTGCCGGCCTTCACCGATGCGCCCGCCCTGTTCTACCGCACCGACCTGCTGGAGAAGTACAGCAAGCCCGTGCCGACGACCTGGGCAGAGATGGAAGCGACCGCCAAAGAAATCATGGATGCCGAGCGCGCTGCCGGTAACCCTGAAATGTGGGGCTTCGTGTTCCAGGGCAACGCCTATGAAGGCCTGACCTGTGATGCTCTGGAATGGGTCATGTCCAATGGCGGCGGCCAGATCGTGGAAGCCGATGGCACCATCTCGATCAACAACCCGCAGGCTGCTGCCGCTATCGATCGCGCTGCAAGCTGGATCGGGACGATCTCGCCAGAAGGTAACCTGGCCTATCAGGAAGAAGAAAGCCGCGGCGTTTGGCAGCTCGGCAATGCCGTGTTCCACCGCAACTGGCCCTATGCCTATGCGCTGGGCAGCGGCGACGACTCTGCCGTCAAGGGCAAGTTCGACGTGGCTCCGCTCCCCGCCGGTGACGGCGAAGGCGCACGTTCGGCGGCAACGCTGGGCGGCTGGAACGTCGCTGTTTCCAAGTACTCGCCCGATCCGGAAGCAGCCATCGAACTGGCTCTGTTCCTGAGCTCGACCGAAGTGCAGAAGGAACGCGCGATCAACCAGTCCAACCTGCCCACCATTGTGTCGCTGTATGACGACGCCGATGTGCTGGCGGCCTCGCCGTTCATGGCAAACTGGAAGGACATCTTCCTCAATGCCGTGCCGCGTCCTTCGGCACCGACCAAGGTGAAGTACAACGAGGTCTCCTCGCTGTTCTGGAGCGCCGTCCACAACACCCTTTCGGGTAACGGCACCGGTGCAGAGAACCTCGAGCTGCTCGAAGCCGACCTGACCGATCTCAAGGGCGACTCCTGGTAAGTCCTCCCAGCGCCCATGCAGAGCGGACGGCTGGGCTTTCCCAGCCGCCCGCTTTGCGCAATGATTGGTTAACAATGGGGAGGATGCCAAAATGGCCACAGATGTGATGGCTGCGCCCGTCGCGGTGACTGGCGGCAAGATCAAATCGGAACTGATGCAGCAGCGCGTGCGCGCCGCACGATGGTTCCTGCTGCCGATGCTGATTGCGCTGGCCGTGGTGGCCGGCTGGCCACTCCTGCGGTCGATCTATTTCTCCTTCACCGACGCCTCGCTGAACAATATCGATGGCGCCCAGTGGATCGGGTTCGACAATTACTTGCGCGTGCAGGTGCTTGAGAGCGGGGCGGTTCGCTATCGCGGCCTGCTCGCCGATCCGGCCTGGTGGAATGCCGTCTGGAACACGCTTCGCTTCGCCGTCGTCTCGGTGAGCCTTGAGGCTGTGCTCGGCATGCTCGTGGCGCTGGTACTCAACGCTGAATTCAAGGGGCGTGGCATCGTCCGCGCTGCCATCCTGATCCCGTGGGCAATCCCCACGATCGTGTCCGCCAAGATGTGGAGCTGGATGCTGAACGACCAGTTCGGCATTCTCAACGACCTGGGCATGCGCCTGGGCCTGCTGAGCCAGAAGGTTGCCTGGACCGCGACGGCCGAGACGGCAATGACGGCCGTGCTGATCGTCGATATCTGGAAGACGACGCCGTTCATGGCGCTGCTGATCCTGGCTGGCCTGCAGATGGTGCCCAAGGATATCTACGAGGCCGCCGAAATCGATGGCGTCCATCCGGTCAAGCAGTTCTTCCGCATAACGCTGCCGCTGGTCCGCCCGGCCTTGATGGTGGCGATCATCTTCCGCCTGCTCGACGCCCTGCGCATCTTCGACCTGATCTATGTGCTGACGCCCAACAGCACTGCCACCAAGACCATGTCGGTGCTGGCGCGCGAAAACCTGTTTGATTTCGACAAGTTCGCTTACGGGTCGGCCATGTCGACCCTGCTGTTCCTGATCATCGCCATCCTGACCATCCTCTATATCTGGCTGGGCAAGGTTCGGTTCGACGGGGGAGACCGCTGATGACCGCGACATTCGATCTCTGGAAGATCACAAAGACCATCCTGTTCTATGCTGCTGTCGTCTTCATCGTGGTGGTGTCGGTCTTTCCGTTCTATTACGCGATCCTGACAAGCCTCAAATCGGGCACCGACATCTTCCGCGTCACCTATTGGCCGGTCTCGTTCAGCCTCGAAAACTACCAGGCGGTGTTCAGCCAGGGCAGTTTCCCGCGCAATCTGCTCAACTCGGTTTTCGTGGCTTCGGTCACCGTTATCCTGGCGCTATTCCTGGCCGTGACGGCGGCCTTTGCCCTCAGCCGCGTTCGGTTCCGTGGCCGCGGTTTCTTGCTGATGGTGATCTTGGCTGTGTCGATGTTCCCGCAGATCGCGGTGCTGTCGGGTCTGTTCGAACTGATCCGTGCCCTGGGCATCTATAATACGCCATGGGCGCTGATCTTCAGCTACACGATCTTCACGCTGCCATTCACGGTGTGGGTGCTGACCACGTTCATGCGTGATCTGCCGATCGAAATCGAGGAAGCGGCCATCGTCGATGGTGCGTCGCCCTGGGTCATCATCACCAAGGTGTTCATGCCGCTGATGTGGCCGGCACTGGTGACGACAGGCCTGCTCGCTTTCATCGGCGCGTGGAACGAGTTCCTGTTCGCGCTGACCTTCACGTCATCGAACGATACCCGCACGGTGCCGGTGGCTATCGCGCTGCTGTCGGGCGGTTCTCAGTATGAAATTCCGTGGGGCATCATCATGGCGGCATCGGTCATCGTGACGGTCCCGCTGGTCGTCCTGGTGCTGATATTCCAGCGCAAAATTGTGTCCGGCCTCACCGCCGGCGGCGTCAAGGGTTAGAGGGCTCAAGAAATGGCAAGTATCGAACTTCGCAATATCCGCAAGGCCTTCGGCGCCGTGGAAGTGATCAAGGGCGTGGACCTCGATGTCCGCAAGGGCGAATTCATGGTGTTCGTCGGCCCGTCGGGCTGCGGCAAGTCCACGTTGCTCCGCCTGATCTCAGGTCTTGAGGACATCACCTCCGGCGAGATGCTGTTCGACGGCAAGGTGGTCAATGCCTTGGCGCCGTCCAAACGCGGCATCGCCATGGTGTTCCAGTCCTACGCGCTCTATCCGCATATGACGGTCTACGAGAACATGGCGTTCGGGCTAACGCTCGAGAAGGGTCACGACAAGGAAGAGATCAAGCGGCGCGTCGAGAAGGCCGCCGACATGCTGCAGATCCGGCAGTATCTCGATCGCCTACCCAAGCAGCTCTCGGGCGGTCAGCGCCAGCGCGTCGCCATTGGCCGGGCCATCACCCGCGATCCCAAGGTGTTCCTGTTCGACGAGCCGCTGTCGAACCTCGACGCGGCTTTGCGCGTCGCCACCCGAATCGAGATCGCCAAGCTGCATGAGAGCATGGACAATGTGACCATGATCTACGTGACGCATGACCAGGTCGAGGCCATGACCCTGGCCGACCGCATCTGCGTGCTGCGCGATGGTCTGGTCGAGCAGGTCGGCACGCCCATGGAGCTCTATGAGAGCCCCAATTCGGTGTTCGTGGCCGGGTTCATCGGTTCGCCCAAGATGAACTTCATCGCCGGCGACAAGGCCAGGCCGTTCAACGCACATACTGTGGGCATTCGCGGCGAGCACATCACCATCTTGCCCGATAACGGCGTTTGGTCAGGCACGGTCATCCACACCGAAAATCTTGGTGCCGACTCCTATGTCTATCTGGAGATGGGCACCGAAGAGCCGGTTGTGGTGCGCCTCGATGGGGCCAACAGCTACAAGAGCGGTGACACGGTCCATATCTCGCCGATGGAAGGCAAAGTCCACCGCTTCGACGCGGCAGGCAAGCCGGTCCACTAAGCGCTAAAGCATCAGGTGGCGGCCTTTAATCCGCCACCGACACCCAGCACTGCGTCATTCCCGCGAAAGCGGGAATCCCCCTTCGATGCAAGGGCGATTCCCACTTTCGCGGGAAAAACGCGAGAACAACCGAAAGGCCGGCGCCTCCCCGCCCTGCCAATCAACCTAGGAGCCTGAAAATGCCGATCCGCACACTGGTCTGGGGCGAAAACGTCCACGAGCAGAAGAACAAGGTCGTAGCCGAGAACTACCCCAACGGCATGCACAACCAGATCGCCAAGCTGCTGTCGCAGGACAGCAATCTCTCGGTGAAGACCACCACGCTGCAAGAGCCAGAACACGGCTGCACCGAGGAAGCACTCGCCAATACCGACGTGCTCGTCTGGTGGGGTCATGCGGCGCATGACAAGGTCGATGATGCCGTGGTCAAGCGCGTCATGGAACATGTCTGGCAGGGCATGGGGCTGATCGTGCTGCATTCGGGCCATCACTCCAAGGTCTTCAAGGGCCTGATGGGCACCCCGGCAAACCTGCATTGGCGCGAAGCCGGCGAGCGCGAGCGCCTGTGGGTCGTCAATCCGGGCCATCCGATCGCCCGTGGGCTGCCGGCTTATTTCGAGCTTGAATACGAAGAAATGTATGGCGAGCCCTTCAGCGTTCCGGAGCCGCTGGAAACCGTTTTCGTGTCCTGGTTCCAGGGTGGCGAAGTGTTCCGAAGCGGCCTGACCTATCGTCGCGGCGCCGGCAACATCTTCTACTTCCGCCCTGGTCACGAAACCTACCCGACCTATCACGACGCCAATGTCGGCCAGGTGCTGCGTAATGCGGTCAACTGGGCCTTTGACGGCACCCGCCATGCGCATCTGATGAAGGCACCGAACACGCCGGTCGGCGAGGCGATCGAGAAGATCGAAGAGCGCGGCGCCAAGCTCAGCGCGTCCGATCATGCGGGCGAAGTGAAGAAGTAATAGCCCAAATCACCCAATACTCACGGTGTCACCCCAGCGCAGGCCGGGGTCCATCCTGAGATGGCTGAACTGGCGCAAATCTCAGGATGGATTCCGGCCTGCGCCGGAATGACATCCAGTGTTTTGGAACGTGGTGGCCCTGAGTGGCCGATACAGGAATAACGAATATGCGTATCCTCATTCTGGGTACCGGCGGCATGGCCAATCAGCATGCCAAGCATTTTGCGGCGATCGATGGCGTGACCCTGGCGGGTGGCGTGGACGTCGATCCGGCGCGGGTGGAGGCGTTCAACACGACCCATAATATCGAGCGCGGCTTCGGCTCGCTCGACGCGGCTTTGGCCTGGGGCGAGTTCGATGCGGTGGCCAACGTCACCCCGGACTCCATCCACCATCCGACGACCATGGCGGCGCTCAAGGCCGGCAAGCACGTCTTCTGCGAGAAGCCGCTGGCCACCGACCATGCCAAGGCCATGGAAATGACCGAGACGGCCGAGCAGCTTGGCCTGATCAACATGGTCAACCTGACCTATCGCAACGTGTCGCAGCTGCAGAAGGCGCGCGAGATCGTGCAGTCGGGCCAGGTCGGCAAGGTCAAGCATTTCGAGGCGAGCTACCTGCAGAGCTGGCTGGTGAGCAAGGCCTGGGGCGATTGGCGCACCGAGTCGCAGTGGCTGTGGCGCCTGTCGAAAAAGCACGGCTCCAACGGCGTGCTGGGCGATATCGGCGTGCATATCCTCGATTTCGCCGCCTACGGCGCGGGCAGCGACTTTTCGCAGGT